>DATLTA010000103.1:0-10032 GCA_035533775.1 Candidatus Dormiibacterota bacterium
CTTCGGAATTTCCGGACGGCGCTCATCGCCGCGATGGGACTGGTCTTATTTCTGGCGCCTGTGATGCGCGCGCAGGATAGCGATTCTGTGCGCGTCGTTCGCCTGAGCCTTGCCGACGGACAGGTCCTCGTCTCTCATCCCGGAAGCGACGCCTGGGAGCAGGCCGTGGCCAATCTGCCATTGCAGGAGGGTGACACGCTCGCCACGCAGACCGGCTACGCCGAAGTTGAGTTTGAAAACGGCGCAACCGCGTATCTGGCCGAAAATTCCACGCTGCAATTCACGCAGCTCGGCTTTTCCGATGGCGGCCGCGTCACCGATCTCTCCCTGACCGGTGGCGCCGGAACGTTTTACGCCAACCCCACCAGCCAGGATTCCTTTCGCGTGCGGACCTTCACATTTGATGTCGAAATTCCCGGGCGCGCGCAGGTTCGCGTCGACGCCTTTTCCGATGGAGCCGCTGTGCAAGTGCAGCTGGGCAGGATTGTCGTAACCACGCCGAAAGGGTCCACCAGCCTCGAAAAAGGGCAAAGCGCGGCGGTCCACGGCAATGATTTTCAGGATCTCCACATCGCCCGCCTTCCGGAACAGGACAATTTCGATCAGTGGGTCACCCAGCAAAGCGAAATCATTCAGTCCGGAACCCAGAACACGCTCCGCTATATCAATTCTCCGAATGAGTATGGCTTGTCGGACCTTTCCATCTACGGCACGTGGGCCAACTTTCCCGGGTACGGACTTTCCTGGCGTCCCTATAACGTGGGTTTCGGATGGATGCCCTATGTGAACGGAAACTGGACCTTCGACCCGCACCTCGGCTGGGTTTGGGTGAGCAATGAAGCCTGGGGCTGGATGCCGTATCACTTCGGAAGCTGGATGCTGTCGCCCACGATGGGATGGGTTTGGTTGCCGGGAGGACGCAGGGGCCTGCGTCACTGGGAGCCGTCGCGCGTGAATTGGGTGCGCGTGGGCCATCACGTCGGCTGGGTGGCGAAAAATCCAAACGATCGAGACGGCGCGCCCGCGAATCTGGTGGACGGCGTCGTCACCAGGCCCGTCCCCAGAGGGCGGGACGCGAACGGGTCCAACGAAATTGTGATGGGAAAAGAATTGCACGGTGCCGCGCCGCTGAAGCAGCCGCCCGCGAATTTTGCTTCGCGGCCCGCGCCGGTTGCGCGGAGGGCGGAAATGCTGTTTCAGCTCCGAAATGCGCCGCGGACCACGGATGAAAACGCGTCGATCGTTTTCGATCGCAGAACGCGCACCTTCATCAATCGTAATGGAGGCGGGCGCAATGACAGCGGGCGGAATGGAAGCGATCGCGATAGCAGCGAACCGGAAAACGGAAACGATGCCGGCGCGGCCCGGATGCCGCGTTCCGGCGAGCAAGCCGGAATGCCGCGAGTGACCATTGCGTCCACCGGCTCGATGGATTCACGAACCAGGCGCGTTTTGCTGCCGCCACCCTACCTGGCGCCTCCCGCCTTGCGCGGGCATGTTCGGCCGAATGCGCGCCGCATTCCACAGCGTTCCGAGGCCCCCACTGCTTACGTCCCCATGAGCCGCACCGGCCAGTTGCGGGTCCCGCGCGGTGTGGTGAATGTGCGGCCGCCGGCGCCGCAGCGATTCACGCGGCCGCCCGCGCGCGTTTCCGAACCGGTGCGAACGGGTTACGCGGCGCGGCGCGCGCCTGGCACGAAGCGTTGACGACGCGATGTTCGCGCCTGCGTGGCGCACTTCCTCCGGAACATCAATCTTACTTTTCGGCTTACTTATGGGCTCACTGATTGCAATACGTCACGGGATCACGATTCCCGCGTAGCCGACCACTTCCTGCAAATCGCCGTTCACTTCGCCGGACGTCGCATAGCACAACAACTCGGCATGGGTTGCACCCAAATCGCGCGCGGCGGTCAGCATGGCGACCGCCGCGCCGTACCCGCACATGGAAATATTTTCTTCGTGCACAGTGTCGAATAGGCCTTGCGGATCGAGCGCGAGGATGCGTTCGATGGCTTTGCGATCCTTCACGCGCGTCACGGCGTCGGATTCATAATGATTCATGTCCGAACTGGCGACGATCAGAACCGGCTCGTGTTCCTGCCGGACCACTTCCGCGAGCGCGTGCCCCAGGGATTCCAGATCCTCATAGCGCACCGGGCCGATCACAATGGGCACAAACGAAAAATGCGGAGCCAGCCGCTGCAGAAACGGCAACTGCACTTCCAGAGAGTGCTCGGCGCTGTGCGCCACGGCGTCTTCGCGCAGCTGCGGGTAGGCGCGCGCAATTTTTTCGGCCAGCGGACGATCGATGGGCGCCACCCCCAGCGGCGTCCGCCACGCGCCATCGGAAACAATCGCCAGCGCAACCCCGCGCGGAAAATGCCGCGGCCCGATGAGGATCACGCGCGCGGGAATTTCTATGCGCCGGAAGACTTCTCCGGCGACGCGCCCGGAAAACACGTAACCGGCGTGCGGCACCAGACAGGCCCGGGCGCGAATTTTCTTTTCCTTGTTTGTGCAGGAGAGATAAGAATCGAGCGCTTCGCCCAGACGGGCGGGCTCCTCGGGATAAAAACGGCCGGCGACGGCGGGATTACGAATCATGGTGGGCCCTGCAGGCGCAAACTGGCGCGAGGACGGCGGCTCAGAGTGGCTTGGAAGGTTTGCCTTTGATATTCAAGGCGACATCGGTGTCCTGCCGGTACCAGATTTCGACTTTGTCGCCGTACTGATAGCCGCCCTTGTCGAAAAGTTTCTGCATTTTGTCGCGGATCCCATCGGAGTAGACGAACGTACGGAGATGGTTTCCGTTCGGGATGCTGCGCACCTGAATGGAATTATAAAGCATGTGCGTGACTTCGAAGTGCTGCTTGAGCAGCGGCTTATCCGGCGCATTCTGGGCGCGCAGCGAAACCGTGGCGGCGCACAGGGCGAAGGCCAGGGCCAGGAACATCGCGAATTTTCTATCGCACCTCATTGTGAGAAGTTTTCGTGAGAAATTTTCAGCGACTTCAGGAAACGCAGGTCCTGCGGCGTCATGTCAAACTTCGGCGCCTGGCGGTCTTCCTGCAGGATTTCCTGGTCCACCTGGATATGCAGCGATTCGAGGAAGTGCTGGTCGGTCGAGGTAATTTTCGCGCCGTCGGCATCGCGGCGCGCAAGGCCGATCGTCGCGTCCAGCTTCAGCACGATGTCGAAGCCGGCCGCGCGCACTTCGGAGATCGCGTCCGTGATCCGCGAGGACTCCGATACGGTGTCGTTGATCGCATGGCCCAGCTCGCGCAGCAGTTGTTTCAGATGATTGTCCAGTTGCACGATGCCTCCCTCTGGCATACCGCCCCTATCTGAATTGTAGGGCGCATGGGGGGCGTATACAAGTCCCTGCATTGCGGTGCGGGTGTCCAATCCGTTCATGGCTGCGGTAGCGGCTGTGAACCGCGCGATTTTGTAATAGAATTTGGATGTGGCAACGCAACCCATGGGCATGTTCGCGGCGATGCGCCATTCTCTGCGCGTGATCTGGCGCGCCGTGCGGGAACTATTTCATGAAGTCACGGGCACGCTGTTTTTCCTGATTGCCGTGTCCGCGATCCAGTCCGCCTGGCGCACGTGGCATCGCGGGGGAGGCCAGTGGCTGGTGGAGGTGAGCGTGGCGTATGCCCTGCTGATGATCCTTTTCGGAGTTCTATCTTTCCGCGACTCGCGGCGCGTGCGATGAGCCCCTCCTTCAAAAAAACAGGCGACGCGGGGTCCGGCGAACGCAAGCCGCGCTTCACCACGCTCGGCGGCATTCCCCTGCAATCCGTTTACACGCCGAACGATCTTGCGGGCGCCGATCCGGAAACTTCGATTGGAAATCCCGGCGAATTCCCCTACACGCGCGGAATTTATTCCTCGATGTATCGCGGGCGGCTGTGGACCATGCGGCAATACGCTGGGTTCGGCACGGCGGCGCAATCGAATGAGCGCTACCGCTATCTGCTGGCGAAGGGCCAGACGGGGTTGTCGGTAGCGTTTGATCTGCCCACGCAGATCGGCCTGGATTCGGACCATCCCCGCGCCGCCGGGGAAGTCGGAAAAGTCGGCGTGGCCATCGATTCGCTCGAGGATATGGAAACGCTGTTCGGCGGCATTCCGCTCGATCGCGTTTCGACTTCCATGACCATCAATTCCACCGCCGCGATTCTGCTGGCGCTGTACGTGGCCGTCGCGAAGAAGCAGGGCGCGAACCTGCGGAAACTTTCCGGAACGGTGCAGAACGATATCCTGAAGGAATACATCGCGCGCGGCACCTACATCTATCCTCCGCGACCTGCGATGCGCATCGTCACCGATCTTTTTGCCTGGTGCCGCACCGAGCTTCCCTCCTGGAACACGATTTCCATCTCCGGCTATCACATTCGCGAAGCGGGCTCAACGGCGTCGCAGGAAGTCGCATTCACCCTGGCCGACGCCATCGCGTACGTGGATGCGGCGGTCGCCACGGGACAGGCCGTGGACGAATTCGCGCCGCGGCTGTCGTTTTTTTTCAACGCGCACAACGATCTGCTCGAGGAGATTGCGAAATTCCGCGCCGCGCGGCGGCTGTGGGCGCATTTGATGCGCGACCGCTTCGGCGCGCAAAGTTCCGCCTCCGCTATGCTGCGCTTTCACGCGCAGACGGCCGGAAGCTCGCTCACCGCGCAGCAGCCCGAAAACAATATCGTGCGCGTGGCCATTCAGGCGCTGGCCGCCGTGCTGGGCGGATGCCAGTCGCTGCACACCAACGGGCTTGACGAAGCTCTGGCGCTGCCCACCGAGGATGCCGCGCTGCTGGCGCTGCGCACGCAGCAAATCATCGCGCACGAAACCGGCGTGGCCAACACGGTGGACCCGCTCGGGGGCTCCTACGCCATCGAAAAATTGACGGACGAAATCGAAGCGCGCGCGACCGACTACATTGCCAGGATCGATGCGCTCGGCGGAATGCTGCGCGCCATCGAAACCGGATACGTTCAGGGCGAGATCCAGAAAGCCGCCTATGAATATCAGCGCGCCGTGGAACAAGGCGAGCAAATCGTCGTGGGTGTGAACCGCTTCGTGGCGGAAAAGGAAACGCCGATTCCCACGCTGCGCATCGATCCCGCCAACGAACGCGCGCAGATCGAGCGCGTGCGCGCGCTGCGCGGCCGCCGCGACTCCGCGCGCTCTGGCGCCGCCGTGGCGGAAGTCGAGCGCCGCGCGCGCTCCGGGGAAAATCTAATGCCCGCGATTGCGGCCGCCGTGGAGGCATTGGCGACGGTCGGCGAAATTTCCGACGCGCTGCGCCGCGTTTTCGGCGAGTACACGGAATCGGTGGTTTTGTAATGCGCGCAGCAGGCGCCATGGTGCATTGCCGCATGAAAGAGTTGAAATTTTCTAGATCAGGCCCAGATCAGGTAAGACGCGGACTTTGAAATGCCAGGCATGCCGCCTTCGGCACACACAAAAATGAAGCTGATTCTCGCCTCATCCTCGCCGCGCCGCGCGGAAGTATTGCGCGATGCGGACATCGCATTTGAAGTTTGCGCGCCGCATGTTGACGAATCGGCGCGTCCGGGCGAGTCCGCGCAGGCCATGGTCGCGCGTCTGGCGGAGGCAAAAGCCCGCGCGGCCGCCGCGCAAGCCGGCTCGGGCAATGAAAGCTGTATTGTGATGGGCGCCGATACGGCGGTCGAACTGGTTGGCGGGATTTTCGGCAAGCCGCAAGACGCCGCGCAGGCCCGCCGGATGCTCGCCGCGTTCAGCGGACGAACGCACCACGTTCACACCGGAATTTTCCTGCTGCGATTGCCCGATGGCGCGGCGCGCGCCGCCGTCGAATCGACGTCCGTGACGTTTGCCGCGCTCGCTCCGGATGAAATCGACGCCTGCGTCGCCAGCGGCGAGCCGTTTGATAAAGCCGGCGGCTACGCCATTCAAGGCCGAGCCGGCCGCTACATTTCCAGGATTGAAGGCTGCTATTTCAACGTGGTGGGGCTGCCGCTGGCCAGGCTTTACGCGGCGCTGCATGATTTGGGCTGGTCAGAGTAGGTAGGCTGATCGGCAAACAAAAAGGGCGGTCGCAGGGACCGCCCTAGAAATTTTTTCATCGAGACAATTTCGAGGAACTACTTCTTTTCCTCTGTCGCCGGAGTCGCGGCTGGCGGTGCTGCTGGGGGAGGCGAAACTTGTGTTGTCTGCGCGGGGGGCTGTCCGGCGCCCGCCATGCCTTCCTTAAAACTGCGAATCCCTTCGCCCAAGCCCTTCATCACCTCTGGGATCTTCTTGCCGCCAAACAACAAGACCACGACGGCCAGCACGACCATCCAGTGAAATATGCTGAACTCTCCCATAATATACCTACCTTTTGAGTCAAATCCCGATGAACTGCCGGGCACTCCACAAGACTCAACGCCTAAAGTATACCACGTTCGAGCCCCGGTTGGCGCTAGTCAGAAATCGCCCGCCATGCAAAAAATCAGGGTCATCCATTAGCATCACACATCAGGATCGCGGGAGGGCGGAAGCGATTTCATCCAGAATGGAGCGCGCAGCCGATTCCGGGTCCGGAGCCGCTGTAATCGGCCTGCCCACAACCAGATAATCCGCACCGGCGCGGATCGCTTCTGCCGGGGTGGCCACTCGCGCCTGATCGTCTGTCTTTCGCTTTCGAATGCGCCCGCTCGGTCCCCCCACCTCGGGTCGTACGCCGGGGACCACGATCAGGAAATTTTTTCCGCAGGCGCGACGAATCGCGCGCACCTCCCTGGGAGAGGCGACGACGCCGTCCAGGCCAGCCTTCTGAGCGATCCGCGCCAGCTTCACCACGCGCCTCGATGCTGGACCGGCAATCCCGACTTCCTGCAGGGCGGGATTGTCCATGCTCGTCAGTATGGTCACGCCGATCAGTTTGGGGAGCAGGGATTTCGGGATATTGGAATCGTCCCGGGCCTTGGCCGCCGCTTGCATCATGGCCAGGCCTCCCAGGGTATGCACGTTGAGTAAGCGCACCCCGGGCAAGGAAATCCCGCTGGAAACCGCCCCGGCGACGGTGTTGGGAATATCATGAAATTTCAGATCGAGGAATATTTCAGGGCCGAGCTGCCGCAATTGCGCCACGGCGGAAGGACCTGCGGCCGTAAATAAGTGTATATTTATCTTAAACATACAAACCACGGAGGCAAGCGATTGGGCCAGCTCCAGGGCAGGTTCAAGAGAAGGGAAATCCAGTGCGAGGATCAGCTTTTGCCTGGCTCGATCGGTCAGCGACGTTTGGGCACCTCGAGAAGCTCGATCTTGAGCCGTGAGACGCCTTGATCCTCGATTCCCAGTCGGCAAGCTACCAGGTAGGAGACATCCAGATCCCGGTCGCCGATAAATGGGCCCCTGTCATTGATACGCACCAGCTGCGCCGCATGGGTCTTCGGATTGGACACGCGGATCAGCGAGCCGAGTGGGAGATCGGGGCTGGCACCCGTCGAAGCGTACATATCATATTTTTGGCCACTGGCCGTCGTTCGGCCTTGAAATTTTCCGCCGTACCAACTGGCGTTGCCCGACCAAACTCGAATCGGCTTAAGGGGTTGGATGGAGTGCGCCACCAGAGGAGCTTCCAAGCCCGGGGCTATCAGAAACATCAAAGGTACCCAGCGAAGGGCGACCCAAATCATGAAAAGTCGCCTACGCATCATGTTCCCCCAAGCTCATCAACACCCTGAAATGCTACCATGCCCCCAGGGATCATTCAAGGACAATCGACCTGCAAAGACCCTACTAAATTATTGATATTATTAATCTTATACTTTCCACAGGCCTTTTCCAGCCCGCTCAAGACCCGCTGGCACGCATCGGGCCGGGAAAAATTGGCCGTGCCAATCTGAACGGCTCTGGCCCCTACAATCAAATATTCCAGGACATCCTCTGCCGTCTCGATTCCGCCCAGTCCTATGACAGGAATTTTGACCGCCCGGCTGGCTTCATACACCAGGCGAAGCGTGATCGGCTTGATCGCAGGTCCGGACAGTCCGCCGGTCACTCTGCCTAACCTGGACTTTCGAGTCTGCACGTACACACTCATGGCCTGGTAGGTGTTGGCGACGGTCAGGGCATCGGCGCCGGCTTGTTCGGCGGCCCGGGCGATGGCGGCGATATCCGTCACATTCGGCGAGAGTTTTACCCACAAGGGCCGCCGGGCAGCCTTACGTGTGGCGGCGACAATCTGGGAAACCATGAGCGGGTCGCTGCCAAACTGGATGCCGCCGTGCGCCGTGTTCGGGCAGGAGATATTCAGTTCGTAGGCGGCCAGGCCTTCCGCGTCTTCCAGGATTTCTATGACGCCCACATATTCCTCTACCGTGTAGCCAAATACGTTGGCGATTACCGCGGTGCGATATGCGCGCAATGCCGGCAGCTTCTCCGCCACAAACGCGCGCACCCCCACATTCTGCAGGCCCACGGCGTTGAGCATTCCCGAAGGCGTTTCACACAGGCGGGGCGCCGGGGCGCCGGCGATCGGTTCCAGGGAAAGCCCCTTGACGACGAATCCGCCCAGGCGGTTCAAGTCCAACAGGTGGGAAAATTCGGCGCCATAGCCGAAGGTGCCGCTTGCGGCAAGAATAGGATTGGAAAGGCGCAATGCGCCAATTTCGACGGAAAGGTCTGCGCCGGGCACAGTCACTGGGCGGATTCTAGCACGCGGGGGAGCGCTGGGGCACCCAGCAACTGTGGAAAATCAGGGAGCCTCCCAGGCATTGGATTTTCCGGCAAACATCGACCCGGGCGAGCGGCTGAATCGAGCTTCAGCAGCGGCTGTCTCTGTGCTAGGATGTTCGCCCAATGCACATTGTTGAGAAGTCGCAACTGATGTCGGCCACCGAAATCGATCGCACGGTGCAGCGTCTGGCCCACGAGATTGTGGAAAAGAGCGGTGGCACGGCAAACCTGGCCCTGATCGGAATACGGCGCCGCGGCGTTCCCCTGGCCCACCGGATTGCCCACGCCATGCGGGGCATCGACGGCGTGGACGTGCCGGTGGGAACGCTGGATATCACTTTATATCGCGACGATCTTTCCAAAGTTGCCGCGCAGCCGATTTTACAATCGAGCGACATCCCGTTTCCGGTGGATGACAAGGATCTGGTCGTCGTCGACGATGTGCTGTACACGGGGCGCACGATTCGCGCCGCGATGAACGGATTGTTTGATCTCGGGCGTCCCAAGCGCGTGCGGCTGTGCGTGCTTATCGATCGCGGGCACCGGGAACTGCCGGTGGAGGCGTCCTTCATCGGCCGCAAAGTGCAGACCAGCGACACGGAAATCATAGAAGTTCGCCTGAATGAGATCGATCAGGAAGAACGCGTTGTGCTCGTCGAACGCGTTCCCTGAACCCCGGCTGCGGACCACAGGCCGCCGCCGGAATTCTGAGGATGGTTGTGTCACTTCGATTCGGCCACATGCTCGGCATCGAACCGCTCACCGCCGAAGAAATCGTATTTCTGCTGGACCAATCAAAACCTTTTCAGGAAATCCAGCGCCACCCGCTGAAAAAATTGGCCACATTGCGCGGGAAAACCGTGGCCCTGGCGTTTTTTGAACCTTCCACGCGCACGCGCATCAGTTTTGCCACTGCCGCCTCGCGCCTGGGCGCGGACCAAATGAACCTGCAGGCCGAATCGTCCAGCCTGAAAAAAGGGGAATCGCTGCTGGACACGGTGCGCACGCTGGACGCGATGAAGCCGGATTGCATCGTCATGCGGCACAGTTCATCGGGTGCGCCGGAATTTGTCACGCGGCACTTGCCCCTGCCGGTGATCAATGCCGGCGACGGCACGCACGAACACCCCACGCAGGCCCTGCTGGACGCGCTGACCATCCGCGACCGCCGCGGCTCGCTCGACGCGCTGAACGTCACCATTCTCGGAGACATCCTGCACAGCCGCGTGGCGCGGTCCAATATTCACCTGCTGGCGAAATTCGGATGCCGCTTCACGCTCTGCGGCCCTGCCATGTGGCTGCCCCGGGAACTGGAAA
>DATLTA010000104.1:0-20592 GCA_035533775.1 Candidatus Dormiibacterota bacterium
CACTTTCTCCGCCACTGCGAATGTTTGACAAGGGATAAGGCATGCAGTATACGTCTCCCATTGATTGTTCATTGATCCTCGGCCTTGGCTGAGCGCCCAACCCAATTTGAGCTATTTTCAATCGTGTCTGGAAATGAGCAGGTGCGTTCCGCATATTCCGGAATATGGACAGGTAAAATTATGAAAAGGCAACGCCAGGCAAACAGGCTGCGCGCAATTCTGGTTTTGCTTGCGGCCGGAATGGCCCTGTAGGTGGCGGGAGGCGCGCGGCATTTCTTCGTTTGGAGCAACCGTCCGGAAACAAACAGATACAACCGCCCATTCCCCGGTAGAATCAGATTTCCAGCGCCTGGGGATCACCTGTCCACCTCTTCGCTGCCGGATAAATAATGATTCGCATGAAACCCATACTGGTTCTGACAACCGCAATGTTTGCCGCGCTGGCTTGCGTGGCCATATCGGGCACGGCACTGTGGGCGACGAACCAGGGCGCCACCGTTACCGGCAATCCAGTACCCACGGCCGCGCAGATCCGATCCCTGTTCGTGCGGGTGATCGAAAACCAGCACCGCAATGACCAGGCCCTGCAGGAGTATGAGCGCGTGGAGCGCGTGATTACCTACACGGACGCGAACGCGCATATCGTGTCCGAACACACCGATCGCGTCCTGTTTTCCGGAACCGGCACGATGAAGATACGCATTTCGGAAAATGGCTCGCCCGTTTCCCCGCAGGTCTTGCGCGACGAGATGCAGGAAGCCGTCAGGGCGCTCAACCTCGCCCTGCATCCCGACGAACATTTCCGGCAGGATCTGGCCAAATATCAAAGACGCCGCCGCGAGCGAGCTGAACTGCTGGATGAGGCGATGAAGGCTTTTCGGGCAACCTGGGTGGGCCGTGAAACTCGCCGCGATCCCTACGCGCCGAATGGTTCGCGCACGCTGACCAAGTTCCTGCTGGACCCTGACCCGAACTACACGCCAAACAGCCGCTTCGGAACCGTTTTCCAGCACGTGCACGCCGTGATCTGGGTGGATGAGAATCAGGAGCAAATCGCCCGCGCGGAGGGCAATATCACCAGCGACATCTCGTTCTTCGCAGGGATAGCCGGAAAAATTTATCATGGGGGCCACTTCGTGATGGAGCAGTCCGAGGTGTCGCCCGGCGTGTGGCTGCCGACGCTGTATATTTACAACGTGGATGGGCGAAAATTCCTGTTCGGATTCGGCGTCCACGAACGCACGGAAATTTCGCATTACCGCCGCGTGGGTCCGCCATCCCAGGCCATCGAAATTCTTCGCAAGGAATTGAACAACCTCACAGCGCAATCCCCCGCGAACTAGCCGTGCCGCAAAATCGACCGCCTGTACGCAGACCGTCCTATGCGATGCTGGGTGGCTTCGATTGGCTTGATGTCACCCCGTATCTTTCGCGCCTCCAGCGCTGCACGCAACTGCTCCAGCCGCATTTTGCGCGAGGTAAAATAAGGACGTTACTCCTCCGGAGGCGAAAGGCAATGCGGCGCGCCTGGCGAAACTGCGCGATGATTTTATGTGCCGCTATTTTTGTGCCTGCCGCGCTGTGGGCGCAGTACCCCAAGGTCGCCAGGCAAAGGCCGGGCAGCCTGAACGGCAGGGTGGTCAGCGCCAAGGGCACGCCGGTGGCCGGGGCGATGATCATGTGGCAGGCGTCGGATGGCGGAATACCGCACGTGCTGCATAGCGATGGGCAGGGGAGGTTCTACGTTCGGCGTCTTCGCACGGGGCTGTATGCGGTGCGCGCATCGGCCGGCAGGACCTGGTCGGTATGGAAGCAAAACGTGATGGTTCCCCCCGGCGGCGCGGCCCACGTGACGCTGCGGTTGGCGTTTGAAGCGCCATCGGTGGCCGTCGTCGAGTTGAAGGGCACGATGCACACTTGGAATGTTCCCGTGGTGGGAGCGTTGCCGCACGATCCGGCGGTCGATCCGAAAGGGAATATATGGTTCACGCTGCAGGCGTCCGGACACCTGGCGCGCTTTAATCCCGATACGCACGTCTGGAAACTGTTCAAGGTGCCGACACCGGACTCCGGCCCGCATGGACTGGTTTCCGATGCCAATGGCAATATATGGTTCACCGAAAACTACGTGGGGAAAATCGGACGGCTGGACGCCAGGACCGGCGCATTCAGCGAATTTTCGACGCACCTCGCAAAAGACCCGCACACGCCGGTGATCGGTCCCGACGGCGCGGTGTGGTTCACGGCGCAGAATTCGAACGTGATCGGGCGGCTGGACGTGGACACGGGAAAGGTCACCGAATATGGCATTCCCACGCAGAACTCACATCCCTATGGAATGGTTTCGGCGAACGATGGCGGCCTGTGGTTTTGCGAATTGACCGGACAGAGGCTGGGACGCGTGGATCCCTCCTCCGGCGTGATTACCGAATTTACGCCGAGCGAACCGAACGTGCATCCGCGGCGCCTGGTTGCCGTGAACGGCGCCATCTACTTCACCGATTCCGGCGGCGGGCGTCTTGGCCGGCTGACGCTTGCCGACAAGAAATTCAAGTTCTGGAACAGCCCCTCGGGGAAAAATTCCGAACCCTACGGCATCGCCGCGGACTCCACGGGCAAGATCTGGTACGTGGAAAGCGCGGCCAGTCCGAACAAACTGGTTCGCTTCAATCCAGCCGTCGAAGTATTCACCGTGTTTGCGATGCCAGCTCCGGATTCCTCGGTCCGCAACATCGCGCGCGACGCGCGCGGCCGCTTGTGGATGCCGCTCTCCCTGCCCGATAAAATCATGGTCGTCGAATAATTCTTCGCTCCTTTTCAGACCCACGCCCAATTGAGATACCGGCCGCAAACCAGGCCTTGAAACCTGGAAAAAGCGCCTTAAAAAGGGCCTGTAAAAGTCACGCCGCCATACGCTAAACAATGCTTTAACAATAAGATGGCAGCCATTATCCGGTACTAAAACCAGGGTACTCAAAAATATGATTCCAGTAGCCCATTGAGCGGGACGGTTACTGCTGCCAGCATCGTGATCACGGTGGGTTGGGAGTAACGCTGCGGGGACGACGGCCCCGAGAGATCGGGTTCGTAAGCGAGCTACCCAACCCTCCAAACCTTCCTGAACTCCCGGAAGCGTTAACATACGGCATTTTTTTGAATTCCCACGTGTTGCCGGCAGCGGAAAAAACCTCACTTCCAGGAGCAGATTCCTGCCGCATGCACTCAATCTGCATCTAAACTAGACACATGCAAGGAATCCGATTTCACCGGGCAGTACGGGTAAGGTGTGGGCTGCGCTTTTTGACGGTCCTCGCTCTGGTTTTCGCCCTGGGTCTCGCAGCGCTGCCGGCGCGCGCGCAGGAGCCTCCGCCGGTTGCAACGATTGGTCCCATTCACCTTTCCAGCCAGCCGGAAATCGACGCTGGATTTCACATGCTTTACCAGTTGAAGTTCGACCAGGCGCGCGAGGTATTCACCCATTGGGAGAAAGAGCATCCGGAAGAAGCCCTGGGCCCCGCTGCCGTAGCAGCCAGCTATTTGTTTCAGGAATTTGACCGCCAGGGCGTGCTGACATCGAATTTTTTTCTTAACGACGATAAGCTGCTCGGCGGCGTTCCGGGCACGCCCGACCCTGTGGTGCGCGAAGCATTCAACGCGGCCGTGCAGAAATCGGAGGACCTGGCGCACGCGAGCCTGAAATCGAATCCCCAGGACGCGGACGCGTTATTCGCGCTGACGATCTCCACGGGCATGCTCGCCGATTATGCCAGCATGATTGAGCGGAAGCAGATTGAGAGCCTGCGTTTGACGCGCCAGGCCGATGTCGTGGCAAAAAATCTGCTGGCGGTGGCTCCTGGCGCGGCTGATGCCTACGTCGCGCTGGGCGCGGCCAACTATATTATGGGTTGCCTGCCCCTTTATAAGCGGTTCCTCATCCGTTTCGGCGGATTTCACGGAGATCGCGCGCTGGGCATGCAGCAGTTGGCCCGCACGGCGGCTTACGGCCATTATCTGCGCCCGTTTGCAAAGCTGACGCTCGCGCTTGCGGCGGAACGCGAAAAACAGTGGGACCTGGCAAGGACAGAATTCGAGCAGCTGACCGCTGAATTCCCCGGCAATGCGAAATTCGCGTACGAGCTAGCGAAGCTGAAGGGCACGATAGGTCCCGCCAGTGCCAGCCACAGTGCCGGCCATTAAGTGCGGCTCGTTGGATGAGGGCTCAACCGGGCGCGCTCGTGGTATCCTCGGGACAAGGATTTAAGGTTTTTGGCGCCAGAAATTGGCGCTGAGGAATTGGCAATGCGAATCGTGAAGGCCTGGTGGCTACTCGGCTGCGCGCTTCTTCTGGTGGGTGTCGCGTATGCCTACCAGGCTCCTTTCCGGGAATATCCCTCCGTCGAATATGGCGTGGCTCCCCTGCCTGCGGACTGGCAGAGAAAAGCGGAATTTACTTTCGCGCGGCTGATGTATCCGCCGGGATGGAATGACGGGTATCGCGGGCGTTTCGATGGAGACTGGAGAAAGGGACTATCGCTGTGGACGCAGGATTATCCGAAGGCGGACCGGGATTTCTCTGCCGCGGTCGGGCGGCTGACGCGCATTGATACGCGCTCGGTGGAGCAGGCCGTGAACCTCGATGACGGAGACGAGGTATACAACTGGCCGTTTCTCTACGCCGTGCAAGTCGGCGAATGGAGCCTGACCGATCATCAGGCCAAAAAACTTCGCGATTACCTGCTGCGCGGAGGATTTTTCATGGCCGACGATTTCCACGGAACCCTGGAATGGCAGGTGTTCGAACACAACATCAGAAAAGTTTTTCCGAACCGCCCGATCGTCGAAATCCCCAACAGCGACCCCATCTTCCATACTATGTTTGACCTGGATCACCGGTACAGAATTACCGGCGCCGAGCACCTGCGCGTGGGTTACAAGAACAATGGCATCGACGCACACTGGCGCGGCATTTATGACGACCAGGGCCGCGTGATGGTGGCCATCTCTTTCAATTCCGATATCGGCGATTCCTGGGAATGGGCCAACGACCCGCGCTACCCTCAAAAGTTTTCCGACCTGGGCATGCGCATCGGCGTGAATTACGTGATTTACGCCATGACGCACTGATCGCGCTGCCTGGTGGGAACCGCCGCCGTACATCACCTAAATCTTCGGCGATAAGAGCGCGGTGAAGATTCTAATTGTGATAATGTGGGGTTCGCCCTGATCCGTAGCTCCCTTGACCCTCTTTGGAACCATCTGTTAGCGTAGGATACTCCATGGATACCATTCACATCACAATGCCGGACGGCGCGATTCGCGAAGTGCCGCTGGGCACCACCGCGGCGGAAGTGGCGCAGCAAATTTCGCCGCGCCTTGCGAAGGAGGCGCTGGTCGCGCGGATCAGCTTGACCGGCGAACGCGCCGGCTCGCCAGCTGGCGCTTCGGCAGGCGCGGCGCCGGACGCCGCTCCGGAAGCGCAGATGGACTCTGCCGGGAACGGCGAAGGGTTTCTGGTGGATTTGCGCGCTCCCATCGATCAGGACGTGAAGCTTTCGATCCTGACGCCGAAAGATCCCGAAGCCATTCAGGTGTTGCGCCACTCGGCAGCGCACCTGCTCGCCGCAGCCGTGCTCGATCTGTTCCCGAACGTCAAGCTGGGCATCGGCCCGCCCATCGATACCGGCTTCTTTTACGATTTCGTGCGCGAGGAGCCTTTCACGCCGGAAGACTTGGCGCGCATCGAAAAGAAAATGCGCGAGCTCGCCGCGCAGGATATTCCCAACGAACGCAAGATGATGCCGAAGGCGGAAGCGCTCGAGCTTTATCGCAAATGGGATCAGGGCTTCAAATGCGAATTGGTCGAAGAGCGCGCGATCGAGCCGATGGTGTCGTTCTACACCACCGGAAAATTCATCGATTTCTGCCGCGGCCCGCACATCCCTTCGACCGGGCGCATTCGCGCGTTCAAACTGATGAGCGTTGCGGGCGCGTACTGGAAAGGCCAGGAAGGCAACCCGCAGATGCAGCGCATCTACGGCGCGTGCTTCTACACGCAGCAGGACCTGGACGATTACCTGCACCGGCTCGAAGAAGCCAAGCGGCGCGATCATCGCCGCCTGGGCCAGGAACTCGACCTATTCTCGATTCAGGAAGAGGCTGGGCCAGGCCTGATTTTCTGGCATCCCAAGGGCGCGCTGATCCGCAAGCAGATGGAAGACTGGCTGCGCGATGAACTGCTGCGCCGCGGCTACGATCTGGTCATCACGCCGCACATCATGCGCCTGGACCTGTGGAAGACCAGCGGCCACACCGGCTTTTACCGCGAAAATATGTTTGGCCCCATCGAAGTCGAAAAGGCCGAATACCAGCTCAAGCCGATGAACTGTCCGGGGCACATCCTGATTTACAAGTCGCGCCTGCGCAGTTACCGGGAATTGCCGGTGCGCCTGGCCGAACTCGGCACGGTGTACCGCTACGAGCGCTCCGGCGTCCTGCACGGGCTGTTGCGCGTGCGCGGCTTCACCCAGGACGATGCGCACATCTTCTGCATGCCCGAGCAGATCGAGGCGGAGATCGAGGGCTGCATCGATTTTGCGTACAGCGTGATGAAGACGTTTGGATTCGATAAGTACGTGGTCGAGCTTTCCGATTGGGATGCCAAGCATCCGGAAAATTATGCGGGCTCGCCCGAGGACTGGGGCCGCTCGACGGCCGCGCTGCAAAACACGCTCACCAAACTGGGCGTGCCGTTCAAGCGCATCGAAGGCGAAGCGGCGTTCTACGGCCCGAAGATCGACGTAAAATTGATTGACGCAATCGGACGCCCCTGGCAGCTCACCACCGTGCAGTTTGACTTCAATTTGCCCGGACGATTCGGCTTGGAATACGTGGGCGAAGACGGCAGCCGCCACCAGCCGCTGATGGTGCACCGCGCGCTGTGGGGCTCGGTCGAGCGGTTCTTTGGCATCCTGATCGAGCACTATGCCGGGGCGTTTCCCGTATGGCTTGCGCCCGTGCAGGCGGAAGTGCTGCCGCTGAGCGAGAAATTCTCCGAATACGCCACGAAAGTGACGGCCGCTTTGAAGGACGCCGGCTTCCGCGCGCATCTGGACGACCGCAACGAAAAGCTGCAGGCCAAGATCCGCGACGCGCAAATGCAGAAAATTCCCTATATGCTCATTGTCGGCGGCAAGGAAGCCGAGGCGGGCACCGTCTCGGTCCGGCACCAGAGCAAGGGGGACCTCGGGCCGCGCCCCCTGGCGGAGTTCCTCTCCGACTTGCGCCAGCAGGTCGATTCCCGGGCGATTTGAATCGAATACAGTCCTGCGCTGGCCATGTTCCGTCCCTGACTATATCGTTATACGATAGGATAAAAATTTCAGCCGCTGCGGCCGAAGTCGCCGCGGGAAAGCGAGGGGCGCGTGTACGTGCAGTTCCAAAATAGCTTGCTTCACTTTCTCAGGTCGTCGTATGTGGTAGAAATCGCGTCGCTGGTGGTGGTCGCGCTGCTGATCCGGAAATTCGGCATTGCCTGGCTGCGACGGCTGACCCGGAAAACCGCAACCGACCTGGACGACGAGCTGGTTTCCCTGCTGGACCAGGCGCTGCTTCCCGCGCTTGCCGTCGGGGTGGTCGCCACGTGCCTGAATCTGTTTCCGCTCCCGCCCAAGTTTCTGCTGGTGGCAAATCGGATTTTCTTTCTCTCCGTTCTCGGCCTTTCGCTTTATTACGGGATGCAGGTGCTGATACTGATCGCCAACCGCTGGCTGGAGCGAAAGGCAATGAACGCGCAATGGCGCGACGCCGTGCCGTTCACCGTGCGGATCGTGTTTGCGTCCCTGGGCACGATGCTCCTGCTCGACAATCTGGGCATCTCCCTGACCGCCGTTTGGACCACGCTGGGTGTCGGCAGCGTGGCCGTCGCGCTGGCCCTGCAGGATACGCTGACGAATTTCTTCGCCGGCGTCTATATCCACCTCGACAGCCCAGTACGCGTGGGCGACTACGTCAAACTGGACGATCAGCATGAAGGTTTCGTTGTGAGCCTGGGCTGGCGCTCCACGCACATCCGCACGCTGCCGAACAATATTATTGTGGTTCCCAATTCGAAGCTGGCCTCTTCGGTGATCACCAACTACTCCATGCCGGAACCCGCCATGTCATTGCTGATTCCTATCGGCGTGAGCTACGATTCGGATCCCGAAGTGATCGAAAAAATTCTGGTCGAAGAGGCGCTGGAGGCCGCCGCCCGCATCGACGGTTTAATGGCAGAGCCCAAGCCGTTTGTGCGCTTCATTCCGGGTTTTGGCGATTCCTCCCTGAACTTCACGCTCATCTGCCGCGTGAACACGTTTGTGGACCAGTATCTGGTACAACATGAACTGCGCAAGCGCATCTTCGCCCGATTCCGCCGCGACGGAATCGAAATCCCATTTCCGCAACGCGACATTCATATCCGCACGCAGCAGGCCCCGGCGGCGTCTTGATTGCGTATAAAATCTCGTCGGTCGATTCTCGCGGCCGCGAGAATCGGTATTCTTGACGGCCAACACGCACTACTCGCGCGCGCGTAGTTGGTGTACTCTGTTTTCTTTTACAATATGCCGGAAAGGAAGAAGTCGCGCCTAAGCTTGCGCGAACCGGTCTTGATCCAATAAATGGACACGAGCAACGCTTCCGCCAGAACCCCGCTGGAACCGCTCGGCGCCTCGACGCCCGAACAAGTCGTGTCGCGCTTTGCAGAATTGCGCGCGCGGTTTGACCGGGACGCCGCGGGCGCGAAGGACGAAAGCGGCTGGAAATCCCTTCGCGACGCGTGGCTGGGCCGCAATTCCGGCCTGCTCACTCAGGTGACCGACACCTGGCTGAAGCCGGCCAAGCCGGAACTCAAGCGGACGGTCGGCCAGGCCGTCAATGAATTGAAAGCGCACATCGAAGCGGCGCTGGAAACGGCGCGCGTGGCGACCCAAGCCGCGGCCGACCAGGCGGCCCTGGCCCGGGAACGCGAAGATCTTTCCCTCCCCGGAGTGATTCGGCCGCTGGGCACCCGGCATCCGTTGCGGCAGACCTTCGAGGAAATCGAGCGCATTTTTCTTTCGCTCGGCTACTCGGTGGTGGCCGGGCCGGAGATGGAAACTCCCTACTACAACTTCGAGGCGCTCCATATTCCCGAACACCATCCGGCGCGCGACAATATGGACACGTTTTACATGGCCGCGCCGCCGGGGGCGAAGCCGCTGCTGTTGCGCACGCACACTTCGCCCATGCAGGTGCGCACGATGGAAAAGCAGCCGCCGCCCGTGCGCATCATCGTGCCCGGCAAAGTCTATCGCCGCGACAATCCCGACGCCACGCACGGCTTTATTTTTCATCAGATCGAAGGGCTCGCGGTGGACACCGACATCACGTTTTGCGATTTTGCGGGCACGGTCGAATATTTCGTGCGCGAATTCCTCGGGCCCAAGGTGAAGACGCGCCTGCGCCCCAGCTATTTTCCGTTCACCGAGCCGAGCGTCGAAGTCGATGCCACCTGCGTGTTTTGCGGCGGCAAGGGGTGCAACGTCTGCAAGCAGTCGGGATGGATCGAGCTGTTTGGCGCGGGCATGGTGGACCCAGCCGTTTATGGCTTCGTGAATTACGACGCGAAGCGACTTTCCGGCTTTGCCTTCGGCCTGGGCGTCGAACGCCTGACGCAGCTCAAATATAACGTCAACGATTTGCAGCTATATTTTCAGAACGACGTGCGGTTTCTGCGGCAATTTGCCTGAGAAAAAATGAAAGTTCTCTACAACTGGCTCAAAGAATTTGTCGAACTCACGGCGACCCCGGAAGAGTTGCGCGCGCGACTCTCGCTGTCCGGCACGGCCGTCGAAGCGCTGGAGCAGACCGCGGCGGGGCCGCTGCTCGACGCCGAACTCACTTCCAATCGCGCCGATTGCCTGGGGCATTACGGCATCGCGCGCGAAGCGGCGGCGCTGTACGGACTGGCGCTTGCGCCGGTGGAGGCTTATCCGCGGGAACTGGCGGAGCCTGCTTCGTCGACGACGAGCGTTCAGATTGAAACGCCCGAACTGTGCGGGCGGTACACGGCGCGCGTCCTGCGTAACGTGCAGGTGGGGCCATCGCCCGACTGGCTGCGGCAACGCCTGGAAGCCCTGGGACAAACATCGATCAACAATGTTGTGGACGCGACCAACTACGTCATGCTCGAACTGGGGCATCCCTTGCATGCCTTCGACATGGATTTGCTGAACGAGCGGCGGATCATCGTGCGGCGCGCACGCGCCGGAGAAAAATTTCGCACGCTCGACGGCATCGAACGCACACTGACCAATCAGATGTGCGTGATTGCCGACGCAGCGCGCGCCGTAGCCATTGCCGGCGTGATGGGCGGCGCAGAAACCGAAATCCGCGCGACAACCCGCAACATTCTGCTGGAATCGGCCTGTTTCGATCCCATCTCGATTCGCCGCACGTCAAAGTCGCTCGCCCTGCGCACCGAGGCTTCCATGCGATTTGAACGCGGCGCCGACCTGGAAATGGCGGAGTTGGCTTCGCGGCGCTGCGCGGAACTGATACAAAAGCTGGCGGGCGGCGAAATTCTAGCCGGTGCGGTGGACATTTATCCGGAGCGCACACACCCTCGAGCGATCGAACTGACGCGCAAGGAGCTGCTGCGCGTGATGGGCGCGGACGTGCCCGATGCGGAAATCGAAGCGATTCTCTCCGCGCTGGGATTTGCGCCCGTGCGCATGGACACCGCGCACGGCAGCGCAGATCCTTCAACGGCGACGTGGGCGTGCCGGCAGCCGTCCTGGCGCGGCGACGTCACACGCGAGGTGGACTTGATCGAAGAGATCGCGCGGCTCTACGGCGTGGACAAATTTCCGCCACGGCTGCCCGCGGCGAAACTTCCGGCCGCCCGGCTGGAATACGCCGAAGCGGAAGACCGTTTGCGCGAACGGCTGATGGGCTTGGGCTACCAGGAAATCATCACCATCCCGATCGTGGACGAAACAAACGACATCATTTTCCGCGCCGAAGCCGTCACGCCCGCGCGCATCGCCAATCCCCTGGCCGAAGACGCCTCCGTAATGCGCACCACCGGCGCGGTCACCATGGCGGCAACGCTGGAATGGAATTTGAACCACGGGCAACGCAACGTGCGCCTGTTCGAATTCGGCAAAACGTATCGCTGGAAGGGAACCGAGCCAGTCGAGACGCGCGTGCTCACACTCGGCGCCACGGGCTTTGCGAGGGAAAAAAGCGTTGCCGAAAGCGAGCGCGCATTTACGTTTTCCGACCTGAAAGGCGACCTGGATCAGATCGGCCGCCTGGTGGGCGATTTTTTGTGGGCGGCGGGAGCCCCGGATTGGCTTCATCCCGCGCACGCAGGCGCCGTCGCCCTGCGCGGCGGCGGGGCGGGTGCGCAATCGGTCGGAGTTGCCGGGCAGGTGTCGCGCCGCGTTTCCGAACGGTTCAAGCTGCGGCAAAACGCGTACCTCGCGGAACTGGAACTGGACCCGTTGTGCGCGGGCTACAAGGAGGCGCGTGCGGCGATGCGCTACAAACCGCTCTCCCGTTTTCCGGCCGTGGAACGCGACTTCTCTCTCGTGCTCGCCGACGGAACTGCGTTCGCCGGCGTCGTGGAGACGATTCGATCGCTCGGCATCGCGGAGGTTTCCTCGATTGACGCCGTGGACGTATTCCGCGGCAAGCATCTGGCTGCTGGAAAATTTTCGCTGCTCGTGCGCGTAACGTTCGAGAGCCACCAGGCTACGCTCACCGAAGCCCAACTGACGGATTTTTCTTCGCGCATCCTGGGCGCTCTCGAACAGAATCTGGGCGCGACCCTGCGCGCCTGAGCAGGGCGGCGGAAGCCTGTCCTGCTCACAAGCACTTGCCACTGGCGGCGGAACAGCGGAAAATAGGCGGGTCCAGCCGGGAGCGCACTGCATGCCAAACCGCGTGAAAGTAGAAATTTACGGCCAGAGCTACACGTTGAGCGGAGACGTGGACGAAGATTACGTCCAAAAACTCGCGCGGTACGTGGACGAAAAAATGCGCGCCGTCTCGGAAGCGACTCAAACCGTGGACTCGGTGCGCGTCGCCGTGCTGGCGGCCATGGCCATCGCCGACGAATTGCACACGCGGCAGCAGGACACCGGCCATCGCGACGATGCCCTGCGGGAACGCGCTCAGCAGTGCCTGACCATCCTGGAGCGCGCGCTGAAGCAGACCGCTTAGTTCTTGCGTGATGTTTTTGCCGTTATTTTTATGGGACCCGCAAAACATGCAACGCTTTACGCGCGCCTGACATCCATGTAGTATTCAAGGGCGTTGTCCTAGCTTCAGCCGAATGGAATGACACTGCGGAAGACAATTCGGATACTCTGCGTTTCGCTGGCCCTGGTCATGCTGTTGGTCTTCGCCACCGGCGTCGTCAGCGACTGGAATCATCAGATTGCCAGCGACGACGCGCGGTGTCCCTACTGCCATCTGGGCCACCAGACACCGGCGCAGATGAAATTCCTGCCGTCTGTATCTATGCTGAAGCCGCTTGCTTCGTTGCCCCTGCCGCTCGATGCGGTTCTGGCCGCGAGTCCCACATTTTCGCAGACCGCTCCTCGCGCACCTCCCTCCCTGTAATCCGCTCGTTCAGGCGCCGGTTGATACAGGCGCCCAATAATTTCCCAATCGTTTCGTTCAGCACAATCAGGAATTCCGCCGGCGTTCTAGATTCATGAAAAGGCCGAATTGAGAGCCTCAACTGTATCTGGCAGGAGAGACATTATGAAGATGAAGTCGAGGGCCCGAGCATGGTGGCCCCTGATTGCCCTTGGAATCCTGGCGTTGCTCGCGCCTGCGCGCGCTGCCGGGCAGACGGGAGCGCAAGCCCCAACACCGCAAAAACTACCGGCTCGCGTCACGATGGATGAAGCGATCCGTCTGGCGCTCCAGCACAATCATTCTTTGCAGGCGGCGCGCACGTTGGTCCTGCAGAACCGGGCCGAGGAGATCACGGCCAACCTGCGGCCCAATCCTGTGGCGCTCGTGGATGAGCAGTACTTGCCGCTCTTCACGCCCAGTTCGTTCACCAGGGACTACGTAAATCAGAACGCGGTGTTCGACGCGGGACTCTCCTATCTGATCGAGCGCGGCAAAAAGCGGCAGCATCGCCTGGCCGCAGCCAAAGACCAGACCGCCGAAACCGCCGCAACGGTGACCGACGACGAACGCATCCTGACCTCCGAGGTCGCGCAGCAATTCATTGCCGCGCTGCTGGCCAAGGCCGATCTGGATCTGGCACAGCAGGATCTGAAAAGTTTCCAGCAGACCGTGGATATCAGCGAGGATCAGTACAAAGCCGGTTCGATGAGCGAAGGCGACCTGCTCAAAATCAAGCTGCAGTTGCTGCAATTCCAGATGGATGTTTCGTCTGCCCGGCTGGCGCGCGTCCAGGCATTGGCGAGCCTGCGGCAATTGATGGGATTTGACTCGGTACCCGAGAATTATGAGGTGGAAGGCGATCTGACCTATCAGAGCGTGCACCTGAATCTGGACGACCTGAAGATGCTGGCGCTGCGCACACGGCCCGACCTGCGCGCCGCGCAGCTGGGCATCCAGGCGGCGCGAAGCCAGTATTCGCTCGCCCAGGCCAACGGCAAAAGAGACCTGGGCGTGACATTCACCTACAACCACCTCACCGGCATCAACACGGGCTCTCTGTTTTTCAATATCGACATACCCATTTTCGACCGCAATCAGGGCGAAATCGCCCGCACCCGCTACGCCATCACGCAATCGCAGGAACTTTCCAGCGAACAAGCCTCGCTGGCGCTTACCGATGTGGAGAATGCGTATGAATCGCTTCGTACCAGTGACCAGGTCGTGAAGCTTTACCAGTCCGGGTATCTGAAACAGTCCGAAGATTCACGAAACATCAGCCAGTACGCCTATCAACGCGGCGCCGCCAGCCTGCTCGATTACCTGGACGCCGAGCGAACCTATCGCGGAACCGAATTTGCCTATCGCCAGGCGCTCGCGAATTACATGATATCGCTGGAACAATTGCGGCAGGCCGTGGGAACCAGGAGTTTGCCATGACAACCATGACAATAATGAAAAAAATGATGGAGCTTCGCGCTGTAAAACCAGGCTGGCTACGCCAGGCGCGGCATCTCGCGTTCTGCTGCGCCGCTTTCGCCTCCGCCCTCGCACTCGCCGGTTGCGGCGGCTCGGCGCAAAACGCCGCCAAAATGACGTCGTTCTCCACCACCGAGAGCGCGGCAAGCCAGGCGGAACTTTTTTCCCTGCCACCCGATCAAATGGCGCATATCCAGATTTACACGGTCGGCCAGTCCCCGCTGGTGCGCACCCTGCGCCTCACCGGGACGGTCGCCTACAACGGTTTCCTCACCACGCCGGTGATCACGCAGGTGGGCGGGCCGGTGAGCCGGGTCCTCGCCATGCCTGGTGAACATGTGCGCGCGGGCCAGCCGCTGCTGTACGTCGCCAGCCCCGACTACTCACAATTGCGCGCCGCCTATATCAAGGCTCGCGACGCCTTCCAGCTCTCCGACCGGTTTTACAAGCGCGACCAGGATCTGCTGGCGCACAAAGCCATCGCGGAAGCCGACCTGGAACAGGCCGAATCCAACCGCGCGCAGGCCCAGGCGGATCTGCAGGCCAGCGAACAGGCCATTCGCGTTCTGGGCATCGCGAACCCGGAAAGCGTGGTGACCAGTCCGCCTTCTGCGGAATTGCCGCTGCTGGCGCCGCTGGCCGGAGAAGTGGTGGAGCGGCTCTGCTCGCAGGGACAACTGCTGCAGGCCGGCGGGACGCAGTGCTTCACGCTTTCGGATATGAGCAAAGTGTGGGTGCTGGTCAACGTCTACCAGAACGACCTCGCCTACGTGCACATCGGTGAGGATGTGACCATCGAAAATGAGAGCTACCCTGGCGCCGTGCACGGCAAGATTCAGTACCTGGCGCCATCGCTCGATCCGACCACCAGGACTCTGCAGGCGCGCATCGAAGCCTCCAATCCCGGCGAGCGGCTCAAGAAAGACATGTATGTGACCGCGTTAGTGCGCGCCGGAGTGATTCCCAAGGCGGTGACGGTTCCCGATGCCGCCTTGCTGCGCGACACGGCCAACATGCCGTACGTCTATGTACAGACCGGCAGCAACCAATTTGCGAGGCGCATGGTAACGCTGGGCGAGAGCCTGGGTGGAAAAACGCAAATTCTGACGGGACTGCAGCCGGGCGAAAAAATCGTCGGTGACGGCAGCCTGTTCCTGCAATTCCAGAATTCGCTCCAACGCTGAGCCGAGGGCAAAAAAACCATGATTCACCATATCGTTCGATTCGCTCTTCGACAGCGCTTCCTGATTCTGGTGCTGGTCGTGTTCATCATCGTGGCGGGCGCCGTGTCTTTCCAGCGCATGCCCGTGGACGCTTATCCGGACCTCTCGCCACCGATGGTGGAAGTCATCACGCAGTGGCCGGGCCACGCATCGGAGGAAGTCGAGCGGCTGGTGACCCTGCCGATCGAAATCGAAATGAACGGTGTGCCGCACATGCAGGTGATGCGGTCGATTTCGCTGTACGGGCTTTCCGACGTCATAATGACGTTCCAGGAAAGCACCGACGATTATTTTGCACGCCAGGTGGTGTTTGAACGGCTGGCCGAGGTACAGCTTCCCTCGGGCGTGGCACCCAGCATGTCTCCGTTGTACAGCCCGTCGGGGCTGGTATATCGGTATGTTCTGGAAAGCCCGGATCGCAGCCCGCAGCAACTGAAAACGATTGAAGACTGGGTTGTGGCGCGGGCATACAAGTCTGTGCCGGGCGTCGCGGACGATTCCGGATTGGGCGGCACGACGATGCAGTACCAGGTGCTGCTCGATCCCGCGAAGATTTACAGCTATCACGTTTCCACGCCGCAGGTGCTGGCCGCGCTGGCCGCAAACAATGCCAACGCGGGCGGTGGATTTTACTCGCAGGGCTCGCAGTTTTTCTACGTGCGCGGGTTGGGCCTGATCAACAGCACCCAGGACATTGCAAACATCGTCGTGGGAAACAACAACGGCGTGCCCGTGCGCATTCGCGACATCGGCCAGGTGACCATCGGCAGCGCGCCCCGCCTGGGGGAATTCGGCTTTCAGAAAAATAACGACGCGGTGGAAGGCGTGATCCTCATGCGCCGCGGCGAACAGACGCAGAACGTTCTCGCCGGCGTCGAGAAAAAGACCCAGGAGCTTAACCACGGCATCCTGCCGCCGGACGTGAAGGTGCATCCGTTTTACGACCGCAGCGACCTGGTGAAGCTCACGATCGATACGGTCGAGCACAACCTGCTCGTCGGAATGACCCTGGTTCTGATCGTGCTCATCTTTTTCCTGGTCAGCATCCGAGCCGCAATTATTGTTGCTCTCACCATTCCCCTCAGTCTGCTCTTTGCCTTCATCCTGCTGCACGGCCGGGGCGTCCCCGCCAACCTGCTCTCCATCGGCGCGATCGATTTCGGGATCATCATCGACGGCACCGTGGTCATGATGGAAAATATTTTTCGGGAACTCACCGAACGCCACGGGCAGGATTACAACCTGAGTGAAGTGATCCTGGAGGCCGCGCGGGACGTCGACCGGCCCATCTTTTATTCCGTCGCCGTCATCCTGGCGGGATACATTCCCATCTACGCCCTCAGCGGACCTTCCGGCAAACTGTTCCTGCCCATGGCGGAAACGATGTCGTACGCGCTGCTGGGTTCGCTGATCTTTACGCTGACGCTGGTTCCCGTCCTGGCCTCGTACTGGTTCAAGAAGGGCGTAAAGGAGGTCGTGAACCGGCCGTACGAATGGGTGAAGCGCGTGTACGCCGGAGAGCTGGACTGGTGTCTGGATCATCCAAAGACCACGATGGTCGTCGCGACGGTGATTTTTGGAGGCACGCTCCTTCTGGTGCCCTATATCGGCGGCGAATTCATGCCCCACCTGGACGAAGGCGCTCTGTGGGTGCGCGCCACGATGCCGTACACCATTTCGTACGATGAGGCGTCGAAATTCGCGCCGAAAATACGAAACATCCTGATGTCCTATCCGATGGTGACCCAAGTTGGATCGGAGTTGGGGCGTCCGGACGACGGTACCGACGCCACCGGGTTCTTCAATTGCGAATTTTACGTCGGCCTGAAACCCTACAAGGACAAAGTGTGGCAGCAGGGGCCGATCCGGACCAAGGCGGAGCTCACCGACGATCTCCGAAAAAAACTCGCCGCGTTTCCCGGCGTGATTTTCAATTACACGCAACCGGCCGAGGACGCCGTGGACGAGGCGTTGACCGGCCTGAAGAGCGCGCTCGCGGTGAAAATCTACGGCCCCGACCTGCAGGTCCTGGAAAGCAAGGCGGTCCAGGTCAAACGCGTTCTCGCGCAGGTGCCGGGTTTCACGGAGTTGACCGTGGTGCGCGAACTGGGCCAGCCTACGGTGCAAATCGATGTGAACCGCGAAAAAATCGCGCGCTACGGCATCAATGTGTCCGATGTGGAAGGTATCATCGAGGCCGGAGTGGGCGGGCAGGCGGCCACGCAGGTCATTCAGGGAGAGCAGCTGTTCGATCTGGTCGTGCGCATGAAGCCGGAATACCGCTCCAGCACGCACGAGATCGGCAATCTTCTGGTGCCCACCCCGTCGGGACAGCAAGTGCCGATTTCCGAACTCGCCACCATCCATCAGGGAAACGGGGCGTCCTTTATCTATCGTGAGAATAATTCGCGATATATCGGCGTGCAGTTCAGCATCCAGGGGCGCGACCTGGCGCGCGCGGTGGACGACGCGCAGAAAGCGGTTAGCAAGTCGGTGACGCTGCCGCCGGGTTACACCATCGCCTGGGGCGGCGAGTACAGCGAATACGTCGCGGCGCGAAAGCAGTTCGCCGTAATTGGGCCACTTGCGATCCTGCTGATCTTCATGATCCTGTTCGCGCTGTACGGAAATTTCAAGTTCCCCGTCACCGTAATGATCGGCGTGGTGATGACCGAACCGGTGGGAGCGTTGATCGCCCTGAAACTCACGCACACGCCCTTCAGCGTCAGTTCCATGCTGGGCTTGCTCGCGTTGATGGGCGTATCGGTGGAAACCGCCGTGATTCTGGTGTCGTATATCAACAAGCTGCGCCTGGAAAATTGCGACATCCGCACGGCGACGCGCGAGGCGGCGCTGCTGCGGCTGCGCCCGATCATGATGACCGCGCTGGTAGCGTGCCTTGGCCTGCTGCCGGCCGCGCTTTCCACCGGCATTGGGTCGGATACGCAGAAACCGTTTGCCATCGTCGTCGTCGCGGGACTGGTTTCACGGCTGTTTTTGGGATTTTTCGTCAACCCCGTGCTCTACGAAATGGTCGCCAAGGATGGTGACGTGCTGCAAGTGTAGCGGAAGAAAATAGATGCCTCAGCGTGGTCGAAAATTCGTTCTTGGTCTGGCTGTGGTCGCCATCGTGTTCCTTATGTTTGCGGCCACGGCCGAACTTGTGCCGCACCATCACAACGACGCCAAGAGCGAACGTGTTTGCCCGATTTGCCATGCGCCCATCATGGGGCTGCAGCCGGCCGCGATCAGCCCTCCGCTGCAGACTGATCCTCCCTGGGTCCTGCTCTCCGCTACATCGATTTTTGTACACGCGCCATTGCTTTTCCGCGAGTCCTGCCGCGCCCCCCCAGAAGCCTGATCTGGAAATCCTGCCCTGATTCCCAAACTGTTGCGCCGGCTTCTCGAAAGAGAGGCACCGCATGCGCACATTTGTATGTGCGTCCACACTGGCCGCTACAACCACGCATTCCCCAATGGGGCAGAGGAGAAAATGATTATGAATTTCCGCAAGATCGCACTCGCTGTTTTCGGCTTGATCATATTTTTGTGCGCTGCATCCGGATGGGCGCAGTCGTCCGGCAGTATTGACGGTGTGGTTAAGGACGCCACTGGCGGCGTTTTGCCGAATGCCACAGTCGAAATTTCCAACCCCGTAAGCGCCTACAAAAGAGAAGCAACGACGGATGCCGCGGGCAAATTCCATTTCGATAATTTGCCGTTCAATCCGTACCACATGATCGTAACGGCAAAAGGATTCACATCCTACACGCAGGATGTCGTTGTCCGCTCTACGGTTTCCGCCACCGTGGACGTCGAATTGAAGCTCGGATCTACATCGGAAAATATCACGGTTCAGACGACCGGCGCCGACCTTGTGGAAACTTCCCCGTCGCCACACACGGACGTGGACCGCGCCCTCTTCGATAAGTTACCTCTGGAAAGCGCATCTTCTTCGGTCAGTTCCCTGGTCACCTTGGCCTCACCGGGCGTGGTGGCGGATTCGAACGGGCTCTTTCATGGGATGGGAGACCACGCGGAGAACTCTTTCTCGGTGGACGGGCAGCCCATCACCGACCAACAAAGCAAGGTATTCTCCAACCAGATCCCTGAAGATTCCATCGAGTCCCTGGAGGTCATCCAGGGCGCGCCACCCGCGGAATATGGGGATAAGACCAGTCTGGTCATCAAGGTCACTACACGTTCCGGACTTGGCCAAACGCAGCCCACCGGGAGCGTGACCACATCGTACGGGTCGTTTGGCACGACAGGCACGGACGCCAACCTTGCTGTGGGAGGCGCAAATTGGGGAAACTTTATCGCCGTAAACGGACTGAATTCCTCGCGCTTCCTTGACACACCTGAATTCCAGCCATACCACGCGAAAGGAAATGAGGAAAACAGTTTCGATCGCTTCGATATTCAACCGAATGGTCCCGATTCATTCCACTTCAACTTCGGTTTTACGCGCTCCTGGTTTCAAACTCCCAATTCGTACGACGCGCAGTTTCATCCCTGCAACCTGGGAGATACTTGCAATGTCGCGGGCACCAATTCCGTCAATCCGAATACCGGCGCTGTCTTGGGTCCGTCGGATCAGCGCTCGCAGATCAAGACGTTCAACATCGCGCCCACATGGATTCACGTGATTGGCACGACCACGGTGATTACGGTCGGCGGCTTTGTGCGGCGAGATCATTACAACTACTACCCCAGCGCTGATCCTTTTAATGATTACAGCAGTTTCCTGCAGAGTGCGACCGCAGCACAGGATCGCACGCTCACCAACGCTGGAGTTCACGCCGATGTGTCCTACGTGAAGGGCGCTAATAACGTAAAGGTAGGACTCGTCTTTCAACACACCTTCCTCACGGAAAATGACACTCTGGGCGTCGTCGATCCGGCTTTCTTTGGACCGGGGTCCTGCCCGGACCCGAGCAACCCCGCATGTCCGTACGACTTGACGCAAGGAGGGAGCCTATTCCATTTTCACGGCCACACCGACATCAAGGAAATAGCGCTATACGCGGAAGACACGCTTACAGAAGGCAATTGGTCCTTCAATCTGGGTATTCGCGGGGACATGTATCGCGGCATAACCAGCAGCAGCCAGGCGGAACCTCGCGTGGGGATCGCCTACAACATCAAACCGTCAAATACGGTTCTTCGCATCTCCTACGCCCGCACACTGGAAACTCCCTTCAATGAAAATCTGATTGTCGCC
>DATLTA010000105.1:0-44486 GCA_035533775.1 Candidatus Dormiibacterota bacterium
GTGCCGGAGCGGCTCAAGTGGGCGGTTTACTTCGAGCGACACGGCTGCCTCGTCTGCCAAGCAACGGATCTGTCCAACGCGCGGTGTGGGATGTGCGAAAACTGCTATCAGCGAACGGCGAAGCGACTGCAAAGTATCGTCGCCGAGGGAATGCGGTCCGGCCTTCGTGGGCGATTCACTGGCGACCTTGAGGCGCTCGCGAAGAAGGCGCTTCGCTCGGTCGATGCACTTCCAGCGAAACGGCTTCCTGCGCTCAAAGGGAGGGAATAGCCATGCGCGCCGCGATCTACGCGAGAGTCAGCACCAAGGACAAAGGGCAGGAAGTAGAAAACCAGTTGCGCCAGCTCCGCGAGTTCGCAGCGCTGCAGGGCTGGACCGTCTGCCGCGAATACATCGATCACGAAACCGGGAAGAACGACGATCGTGCCGAGTTTCAAGCCATGTTCCGGGACGCCAGCCAGCGCAAGTTTGACGTGCTGCTGTTCTGGGCGCTGGACCGCCTGTCCCGCGAAGGCGTGCTCGAGACTCTCCAGCATCTCAATCGGCTCACGTCCTACGGAGTCGGCTACCGGAGTTTCGCCGAGCAGTATTTCGATTCGTGCGGCATCTTCAAAGACGCCGTGATCGCGATTATCGCCACAGTCGCCAAGCAGGAGCGCGTCCGTATCTCGCAGCGCGTCAAGGCTGGTCTCGAAACGGCTCGCGCGAAGGGCAAACGGCTTGGACGCCCGCGGGTGATGGTGGATGCCTCAAGGGTTGCCAATATGCGTGCGCAGGGCCGCTCCTGGCCTACGATTGCAAGGCAGCTTGGCGTCGGAGTCGGCACAGCGTATCGTGCTCACCAGGAGCTTTCCAAAATCCCCAAGTTGGAAAGCCTTTCCAGAATCCCTGATGCAGCGGCAGTTGCGGCGGACTGATTTCGAATCGGTTCCAAAATGCGCGCGGGCTTTCGACAAAGAAGTGTTTCTGGAATCAGGAGGTGCTCAAGTGAAAGGCGTGAAGTCGGTTGTCTTGGTTATGCTTCTGCTGCTCCTTGGATGGTTCGTTTGGCCCACGCCGTATATCTACCAGAGCTGGGTGGGTGGGCTCCTTGTGCGCATCCACAGACTGTCAGGTGGCGTGGACGTTCTGCGCGGGGACGGATGGCAAGCGATGGAGCCGGTGCCAGTAGTTTCTACTGCGGCCCCCACGCCAGCCGCCAGCGATTCACCCGACTGCTTGGGAACGCCGGTTCCTGGTGAGCCTGGCGAGTTCACCATTGATCCCAGGTGTCTCGACAAGGCGCCAGAGAAGCCAGCCAGTCAGAGGTAATCGGAGGCCGGGAATCCGCTGCGGTTTCGCTTCTGTGCTATATTCCGCACCAAATGCAAAGGCTCGCCGCCAGCCGAAGAGCAAGCCGCGCCGTCGCGCCTCTGGCTTCGATGGGTTGGGACGGTGCTTCAAAATCCTGCGCTGCGATCGGCCGTGACACCCGCGAAGTGGCCGATGAGCTGGAAGCTGTTCTCGACCGCCTGAGCAGCACCGGCGCTGCATCCGAAATCAGGAAGCACGCATCCGCGAGCGGAATTCCCCTTCCCCAAGTCAATCTGGCCGAAGCGGTCAAGGCACTCCGCGTCTATGCGGGTTGTCTGTTTCAAATTTCAGGAAAGCTCGCGCGTCAGCGATCAGCGGGTCAAACACAAACCTGAGCCGTGGTGTTCTTGGATCAGTTCGGCTGCCCACCAGAGAGCTTCAATAGTTTTGCCGCGTCAGGCACAGGGCGCTTCGGGTCGCAGAGCAACAGGCTGGGGTCCGTCGCTCCTTGCGGTAGCATCCCGATGGCGGCGCCGTCATCTCGCCCCGGAGTTTTGACCGCGACGCAGCGGTCGAGCCGTATTGAAGCCCGAAACGAGGTTTGCGAGCCGAAGAAGTGCAGGACTTCAGGGCGATCAGGCGCATGTTCGAGGTAGCCCTCCATCCCGTATTCGAAAAACGGACCGAGGAAGATCAAAGAGACTTCCGACTTGGCGGAGATCCATCTGTCGAACTGCTCCTGCACAGCGGCCTTTTCCGCTTCCAGTTGCGGCCGTTCTTTTTTCGTCGCGCGTTTCACGTGAAAACCTCCTCGCCCAGAGCTGCTGCCGGTAACCCTCCGAGGGCTTCGCGAGCTGTCCGGGCCAGTTTTTATCTCAACCGATGAGAGTGCGCCGCAAACTGCGCGCCCTCAGCGTGTTCAAGACCCTCGCCGCGCGGAAGCCTCGCATCTGAAAATGGCGAGAATCCCGCTTTTTCCCGCTTTCCGAGCGCGGCGACTATTTCTCGCCGGTCTTGGGCTTCTTCGCTTCCGCCGGCGGCATCATGCTGCTAAGCGGGCCCTCGAATACGATTGTGATTGGCCGCGCGTCCTCGATCGGCTCCTTCGGCGCCGGATATGAGTCGTGCAGCCGATTGATCTCTTGCGTTGCGCGAAGCTGCACGTCGGCATCTTCGAATTCGTCCCACTTCTCTTTTTTCTGGTTCCAGCGGACCGTCTTCGCTTCCCGCAGCTCGAGAAGTTTGGCCGCCTGGCTGAATCCGTCGCAGCCGAGTGCTTCGAGAGCTCTGGCCACCTTGATGCTGGCCCGGCGCGCGAGAACGTGGCAATTCGATTTCGCAGTGTTCGGCGAGTAGCCTGCCGCGATCGCGGACTTGTACGCGTTGCCGGGTGAAAAGTGTGGTCCGCCGTTCAGATAGAACGCATCGAAGGACGCCTGCCGTGGATTCGCGCCTTCTTGCTCGGCTGGATCTGCTGGCTTTTGGTGACGTGAATTGCCTGGCGTTTTCCGTTTCGTCATTCGCTGCTGCCTTCTGAGTCGCCCCCTTGACTGCTCTGGGTTAGCGGCTCATAGACGCACTACTGCGGTCGGTCCTTCGCTATTAACTCCTGAAATTTTCTCCGCAACGGGACCAACCTGCGCTGCTTTTCGTCGGGCGAGAGCGTGTTGTCCTGCGCAATGGCTTCGGCCTGGCGTTCGAGCGCGCGAATATCGTCCTTCACGTTGTACACGTCCTGCGTGCGCTGAGAGGCTGGCGGTCTCCGCGACGGTTCCTGATAGCGGTTCAATCCGAAGTTCGACAGCAGCGCGCCGGGGAGAGTTTGATTCTGTCCCGTCATCCGCTCGACTGGCGGAAAGAAGGCTTCAAGCGCATGGCTGGCGATGTCCTCCGCGCCTTTGTTCGGAAGCACTGTCCCTCGGCGCGTGAAGTCGCCTTGCCCAACGATGTCGCGTCCGAAGCGGGTTTTTCCGGCGGCTACTTCGAACGGCATGGCAAGGTCGGGCCGCGTCATTCCCGCAAATCCAGCGAGCGCCTGCGGGACCGCGCGCGCACCTTCGGCGACTGCCTGCCTTCCCGTTTGCCCTTCAAGTCTCGCCTGAACTGCGCGCCCAAACGGCTTCAGGGCAGCGCGCGCCAACGGCTCTTCGAGTCCTGGAGTGCCGTAGGCGTGACCGCCGGCGTGGATCGCGAACGGGTCCCACTGGTCGCCGGGCTCTTGCTTTCCGCCGCTTCGGTGAATGGCCTGATTTACGAGCATCACGAGAATTGCGGGCGGCAGCGCGGTCCTGATCGGGTGGCGGATGACCCAGTTGATCGTCGAGAAATCCCAGCCAGGGAAAAGCAGCAGGTGCGAGAGCAGTTTTTGATTCTTCGTCCAGTTCTGCCGGCTGTAGCTGCCGAGCTGGTCGCGAATGAGTTGCGCGGCTCGTTCGTCGGAAATGTCGGGGCGCTGGGACTTCAGCAGGTCGCGCATCCAGATTCTGGATTTTTGGTCAATGCCGCCCGGTTCAAACAGCCAGCGGTTCCCGACTTTCGCGAAAGTGCGCAGCCAATTCGCCGGGTTCAGATTGCCGCCTTGATATTCCTTCCACGAGCCTACTCCTTCGGGCGAGATTGCGCTCCATCGCAGCAGAGCGTCGTAGGCTGGATCGTTCGTCCGCGCGAGCGCGCGCTCCCTCAGTCCGTGATCGGTCATCACTCGCACAGCGCGAATCCAGTTCACTGGGCTGCTCGTGCCAAGCGGAAACGTCTGCGTGATGCGACGGAAGAGATTAAAGCCGTGGCGAACTCCCAAGCCAGCGCCGATAATTTGCTCCTGCAGGAAGCGCCCAACCGGGTCCATCCTGCCGGGATCGGAGTCGTCCAAACCCTTGAGCGCCTGCACGACTGCGCGAGGGCCGAGATACGTTGGCGTGGTTTTCCCGCCGGTCGGCTGGTACCGCGCGTAAGCTTCCGCGTTTCGCGGCTGGGGCAGCGTTCTCACTCCCAAGCTCTGGCCGAGCTCCTGGGACGCTTTCCCGGGCTTCGCCTCGCGAATCATTTGCAGCACTTCAGGGCTGTAGAATCTCTTGCCGCTGTAGGTGATCATCGGCGGCAAGCGGTCGCCTGGCTCGATGGCCGTGGCTTTGCTCATGAAGTCCATCGCCGTCGCGTGCTCGGCGAGCTTGGTCATCGTCCGCGAGAATTTTCGGGCGAATGCTGGGCCGAATTCGTGCAGCCCGTTTTTGTAGTGATATTCCGCGGTAGTCGTGCGCCCGAACTGATCGGCTCGTTGCGGCGTGACTCCGCGGTCGAATCCGCCTCCACCTGTGTCCGTCTCGGCGACTCTTTGTCCCATGCCGCTAACGTGCTCGGGGTAAACCCACGGAAGGTGATCTCCGGGCATCACGGCGCCGCCAAGGATCGCGTGCGCCTTCGTTAGCGCATCGCCGTACGGTTTGTAGCGCGCGAGCGCGGTTTGCACTCCCTTGTCCGCAAGAGCCTGCGCGTATTCGGCGGGGTGGTTCTTCTGGAGGTTCTCGCGCGATTGCTGGTCGGCCATGAGACTGAAAAGCCGCTCTTGCTCTCGCGTCAGGCCGTCCGTAACGCGCTTCGCGATGTCCTCAGCCTTCGTTCTGAAATACTGCGGCGCCGCTTCGTAGCGACGGATCCGCGAGGCGAGCTTAGGGTCGACGGCCTCAACGTCCTTGTGCGTGCGGCCGAGCCCGAGCTTCTCAATCGCTGGATCAGCGACGTGCTCCTGATAAGCGTCATTCACTTTCCGATACAGGTCGCCGACCATGGTGGGGTCAACGCCGAAATGGAGCGTGTTGCCCTTGCCGAGAAGGGACTCCCTGTCAGTCTGTGGCTTCTCCTTCGCGGAGAACAGGCCCTTCTGCCCGGAGGCCCCGGTGTCGCGGAAGAGCGGTGATTCGCGCTCCATCGTGCCAGCGGCCGTGTCGATGTTCGAGAGCGGTCGCGCGATTTCCTTGGTGAGCTGCTCGCCTGCGAACTTGGCCGCCGCTGCGCGGTTCTCGGCGACAGCCTTCGTCATTCCGGGAAGTATCTCCGGGAGCTTTGCTGGACTTGCGAGTCGCTGCTTCGCTGCGATGGCTTCCGTGCGGTCCGGCGGCGTCGAGTGTTCACGCTCGCGCGCACCCGGCAGCGGATTGCCTTCCTTGTCAGACTCGATGACCCTGACGCTGAAGCGGTTCCCGGGGTACGGCTTCGTGGGGTCGCCGGGCCGGAAGCTGAGCACCTTATCGTAGCCCGAGTATCCTTTCACGACGTTCCCTGGCTTGTAAGCTTCGGCGAGGATCTGGTCGTTCGTCGGGCCTTTCGGCAGTCGCGCTGCGCGCTTCGGATTCTTCGATGGCTCGCCGCCCTCGCCAACCCAAGTCATTCCTGCTGGTGCTTCAGGGCGACCACCGCCAGTGCCTCGCGTGCGTTCTTGGGCTGCGCGCACTTTCGCGATGTCGGCAGGCTCGGAAGTCTCGCCAGGATGCGCCTGAATGTCGGCGATGCGCTCACGCGCGATGCGCCGGTCGCGCTCTGGCGCAGTCTGGTCGTTCGCCAGCCTTTGGTCTTCAGAGACGGCCGCGCTTCGCATGAGCGGGCTTGCGCCTGCCTGCACTGCTGCGCGACGCTCGGCGAGCCTGCGCTCTGCGCTTCCGGCTGGTGCGCCTTCGTCGACCAGTCGGCGTTCCCCGATTGGCGTGCGCTCGTCAGTGCCAGCAACGGGCTTTGGTGCTGGTGGCTCTCCCGCTGTTTTCGAGAACGGCTGCGCCTCTGGCTTCGCTCCTATGCCAGCCTCTTTCGCGACGAGCCGCGCGTACTGCTCTTTGCCCGAAGTCCCTGGCTCCGAGAGTTTGCGCATGTCAGCTTCGTTCGCCTCGCGCAGTATTTGAGGAAGATGGCTGTGTGCCGCAGTCAGGCTATCGACAACCTCGCGCATCTCCGGCGGCAGCCGGTCATAGGTTGGCGTCTTCGATTGCTTGGGTTCTGACGGTGCGGCTTGCGCTTTCGTCGGCCGTTCCTGCTGATAGGTCTTGGGGCCGCCAATGCGACCGCCGATCTTCTCGTCTTCCGGCACTGGCCGCGAGAGTGGTTTGGCTTCGGGGCGCGGTTCGATCTTTTCAAGCTGCGCGCGGAGCGGCGCGAGCTTCTCGGCGAGTGCTCGCTGCGCTGCGATGTTCTTTTGCCCGGCCTCATACGTCCGGTTCTTCAGCGAGCTCGAGCGCAGTTCGCTGGCGCGCCCTTCGAGCTTCCTGATCTGGCCCTTCAGTTCGAGTGCCTGCTGCGCGGGCGTCAGCTCCGCGGGCGGCGCGGTTTGTTCAGCGGTGACTGTAGCCGCGGCCCTGGTCGACCGTCCCTTCGTCAGCTCGCGCGGGTCGATTGTCGTCGGACCGGCGGCGATAGGCTTCTCACCAGGAGGGATTGTCTTCGGCGTGCGCTCGGGCAGTGGAATCGGCTTTTCGCCGGGGCCGATGTCGGACTGCAAGCCTTCGCCAATCGCTTCACGCGGCGCGCGTGGACCTGGCGGGAGAGCCTTCATTTCCGGTGCCGCTGGAAGCGCTCCGGCCGAGACGCGCGGTGGCGCTGGCGCGGCTTCTGGTTCCTGCGCTGCCTGCATGTTCGGCTGTGCCGTCTGCGCCGGGGTTTCACTTGCCGCGTGCGCTCCGGCTGCGACCGCGAACGGTGCTGTCACCGCAAACTCCCCGGCCGCAGTGAGCATCCCGTTTTTGTCTCCGTTGCGATATGCGCCCGCAAACTTCATGGCCTGCTCGGTCGCGCCTGCGCCCATCAGCGCAGCGAAGACTCCGGACGCCCATCTACTCGCGAGCAGCGCGACCGGCTCGCCAGCTTGCGCAGCCTTGTAGACCGGGCCGAGCAGTTCTCCTATCCCTACGTTTTCCGGCGTGATGAATCCGCTCGCTGTCTTCGCTACCGCTGAGTAGAAGGGATGCTCCTGCGGCGTCGACGCGGGCTGGAGCGCTTGCAGGTTCGCGATCGGCTTGCTGGCAAGGTCGCGAATTCCGGAGGGAACGGACTCCGCAAACTTTATCGGATGGTGGAACAGTTCCGACCAGCTATCGTTCGGCTCTTGGGTGCCGAGAAACGTTCCCGGTCCTGCGACCGCAGCCTTCAGGCCCGCGGGACGGTCCGCCGCTTCGACCGCTGGCAACGTCGTTCCTGGCTGCTTCGGCTGAGCAGGCGCTTGCGGCGGGGCGTTCGCAGTGAGCTGATCTGGGTCGACTGTGACGGTTCCGGGCGCACCGCCCTCCTGCTCGGTGGACACGAGCCGATTGCCCTCCCAGTGAGGTGCCGACGGAGTCGCGTACTGCGATTCGTTCGAGAAGGTGGCGTCGTAGGGGGTCTTCCATGTGTCCGGGTAGTGAGGCAGATGATCTTGAGGGTTTATCGCCGTCTTCGCGTACTTGTTCCCGGCCTGCTGCGCCTTCCAGTAACCGCGCATGTCGTAGTCTGCGGTGGGGGTGTCCTGCCAGGGAACTTTGTTCTGCTTGACCCATTGCTGGAACTTCTGCTCGTCGGCCGGAGCGAGCTTCGTGGTGTACGGACCCGGCTTGGAATAAGCCTTGTTCCTGGCGTAGTTGGCCGCGAGGATGGCGCCGCTGTCGTCTCCGCTATCTGACTGCGGAAGTGGCGCACCAGCCTTGGCGACCGGAACCTTCCCGATCTCGCTCGGGTCGACGATGATTGCTTGGGTGCTCACTTGCTCGTCGCTGGTTCAAGTTGCAGCCTGCCGTCCGGCAGAATCCTCGAGATCTTCATGTTCTTGTTCTGATAGGGAACGATGTCTCCCACCCTGTAGCCTTGCTCGAAGTTGTGGATTTGCCGGTCGTACGTGCCGAGCTGCTGCTGCTCCTCGCCCTGCAACCGCTGCGCGTCCTGCGGGCTCGTCGTTACGGCTGTGATCCTGGCCTCGAACGTCTTCTGGACCGCGTCTCGCTCCTTGCGCAGATCGTCGAGGTTCTTCGCTCGGTCCGCCGCGTCCTTTGGCTCGTTCTTGAGTCCGAGGTAGTCTGAGACCGGGGCTCTCGGGTTCTCGCGACGCCAGTCGGCGTACATCATGCCGCCTTCCGACGTCGGGACTTTCGGCGCCGGCGCCTTCGTTTGGGCCTTGGTCAGCGCCTGCAGGCCTGCCAGCAGCTTTGTCGCGCGGGGCGTGTCTCCCTTGTCGACCGCGTCAGCGTAGCGCTGCGACAGCGTCTCGATGACCGGCTTGGCCGAAGCTCCGGCCTGCGCTTTGATCGCCCCTAGATACTTCGCCGCCCCTGCTTCGTCTCCGCTGTCTACTGCGTCCGCGTACTGCTGCGCAAGCGGCGCCCCGGTCGGCCTGAGCTTCGCTGCGGCTCGACGGTCGGAGAGCTGCTGCTGCAGGTTCGCAACCTGGAGCGGACCCTCCTGCCCTTGGATGTAGCTCTGGTACCGCTGGTGGGCTGCCGCTGCTGCGTCGGCTGGGGCGTTGAGGTTGCGCTGCTCGCCCTGGTAGATGCGATTGGCGTACTGATTGAGCGCCTGGCTGCCCGAGCCGCGGTCGCCGATGTTCATCATCCCTGAGAAGAGGCCCATGAGCATTCGGTGCTTCAGGTCCGGCTCGACGTATGGCGGCTGCTGCGGAGTTGGATGCGCTGCCCCCCATGCGCTTTCTGAGGGGAATCCTTCCTCGGTCGTTCCGACTGCTTCTTTTTTCGCGCCGGTTGGCTGTGGAAGACCGCCAGCCGTGGGTCCGGGGTGCGAAACAGATCCTGCAGATGCGGGACGAGTCATTCCCGCGGGATTTGGAGCTGCGGCCGCAGGTTTGGGTTGCGTCATTCCAGTAGGCGATGGTGGATTCCCTGCCGTGGCCATGGCTGGAATTCCGGTCTGCGCGGTCGCGCCCGGCGGCTGCGCTGCCTGCGGTTGTGTCATGCCCGCAGGCGACGCTCCTTGCGCGGGAGGCTTGCCGCCTGTCGCTGGAAACGTCGGAGGGCCGGCCTGGGCTGCGCCGCCAAACAGCCGCGCGAGAATCACCTTGATCGCGTTCGGGTCAATCGCTTGCGCTGGGACTTGTGTCGGGTCCATTAGTTAACCCCTTTGCTGCATGGATTTTCCTGCTCGTGCGGAATCTCTGCTCTCCGCTGCGCGTCCCCCAGCTCTCGAACGGAGGCAAGTAAATCGAGCGCTCGAAGCTTCGCTGCGTCGTCCAACGCCGGGTCTGCCGTTTCGCGAAGGAATTTCTCGAGGCGCGGTGCGAGGAACTGGGTCAGGTTGACGACGAGGGCAGAGAATACTTCGGGCTCCGCGCCTCTCTCAATTGACGCGAGTAAGGCGCTCCCTGCCGTCTTCCCGTTCGCGACGTCGTACAGCGCGAACGCATCCTCGAGTATGAGTTTTAGCGTCGCCACGCTTTTGATCGAATAGCGACACTCCGAAAAAATCAGGGTCATCTCGGAAATCAGTTCCATCGACGCGCACCATTCGCGATAGATCGTCTGAAAGCGCGGGTCGCTGAAGTAGGGCAACTTCGCGTCATCGGAAACGGTCGCCGCCGGCGCGCCGTCAGGCTGCTTGTTCTCTTCGTTCGTCACTGCTCGCTCCTTCCGGCGCGGCGCCAGGGGGTTTCGTAACGGTTTGCGCGAATTCGGGTGTTGCCGAGCGATTTAAGCGATTTTGCCATCGGGTGTGCCTCCTACCACCAGAACGCGAAAAACGGCCTTGCAAGTTCTTTGTTTTCGATAAGCTGCGGCCTATTATTGCTGACACTGGGACACTCCCGTCCGCGAAGCCCGCTGATTCACGGCATTTTGTTCGCGCCGCGCTTTTTCCCGGGCGCGATCACTCGTGTACTTCGCCGGGCGCCCAGCGCTTCGGCGGCTGATGCGGGCCTGGGCATTGGCGGCTTGCGCCTGACCATCGCGGCATTCGCGCGAGCACCATTCGCCGGGCTGATCCTTGCGTGTCCAGCGAACACTGCCGAGCAGCCGGCCGCACTTGTCGCACGCTTCGTTCACGCAAATTCCGCGCTCTCGTTTTATTTTTTCCTGCTGTGCGGGCGTCAGTCTCATTGATTCAGCCCCTTCCACAAACGGATGTTTCGGAAACGCGAAAACCAGCCGCGCCGGACCGCGTAGACTCAACGACTTGCTGGCGAGCCAGTACGAGGGTTTTTGGAACGCACTTCGCTTTCATCGCGCACACCTCGGCGAGAAAATGTGGGCGCAACTTGGGCGCAAAATCGGGCCTGAAACAGGGGAATTTAGAGCGTGCGAGTGAGCAAGGGCAGCGGAATCAACGGGTAATTGGTAGGGGCGGTGGGGATCGAACCCACGACCTTCGGCTTAAAAGGCCGCTGCTCTACCACTGAGCTACGCCCCTGAAAAGTGGTCACAACATCTTACACGAAAATGACTTAGTGCATATGCGCTGATTGAGCCTCGGGGTGAGAAAATGCGCTGGTGTCGGTAGTGGTGTCGGTTGGTTCTTCTGATTGGGCCACTGGGGGCTGTGGAACGAGCTTCTCTACCACGTTCAGAAGGAAATCCGGCGCGAGGTGCGAATACCGCACCGTCATGGCAATGCTCTTGCGCCCGAGCGCATCCTGAGCCGCCCTGAGGCCCACCCCGGCCATCGTCAGGCGGGGCGCAAACGTATGGCGCAGATCGTGCCAATGAAAATTCGCAATTCCGGCCTTCTTAATGGCTTTCTCGAATCAGTAGCGTGGACCGGCCAGCGGCTCGCCTTCGAGATTGCGAATCACTACCCCCGTGCTTCCCTTCTGTGCCGCGTGGCACGAGCCGGGTTAGATATGGCCTTGCCGTCGCGGATGGCAGGCCCTAAGTGAGCAAAAGCAATGAGCGGTTTTGATTCGTCATCGAGTGAGCCCATTGCTCTTCCTCGATGCACTGCTCGAAGGGCCGCTCGATTTCCAGCGGCGTGATGGAACCAGAGGACCGGTCTCGAAACCACGCGGAAATCAATCCGCGGATGAGAAGCGGCAAATCGCGCGGGAAGGCGTCAAGAGCGGAAATATTTCGGAGACGTACCGGGAAGAATTCAACAGAAAACTTCGTCATGCCATTGGACCAGGAAGCTAGTGTCCCTTGTGCTCACGAAATACATTACATGGCATGAGAGTGCTCCTCGCCCCGCGGGGTGTGCGTCGTGATTGCTTTCTTTTGAGCGTACAGCTCTACATCGGCGCGTTTGATGAGATCTTCAGCTGTATCGCTTGGCAAAAATTGTGTCCAACCACTCGAGCTAGAAACAGGGATTTTCTTATTGTTCATTTCCATTTCAAATTTTCTCATGCGAGACAGGACTACTTCGACCTTGTCTGGCGGACATTCAGTGAGAATAACCAAGAATTCATCACCTCCAAATCGCACGGCGATATCAGAGCCCCTGATTGCTCTGCTCAATCTATAAGCGAATTCTTGTAAGACCCCATCGCCAGCCGAGTGTCCAAATCCATCATTTATTTCTTTAAAGTGATCCAGATCCAGAAGGAGCACTGTAAAGGGATCGCCACTTCTCTCTGCCCGTAAGATTTCTCTTCGTAGATGCTCATCACCGTACCGTCGATTGTATAAGCCAGTTAAGTGGTCGAGAAATGCCAACTCATGGAATGTGTCTGCGCGCTCTTCTTGCGCCACGGTCAATTCCACCTGTTTTGCCAGGTCTATCCGAAGCTTCCCGAGAAGATACTGCTGGTACAGCGAATACACATTGAAAATCAATACTAAGCCGAGTAATCCGCGGACGGCTATGGTGAGTTCTAGCTGATACGTCGAATCACCCACACTAATCATATTCGGGATTGTCAGAGATATGATCGCTCCCATGAGCAGCATGATCACAAGGAACGCATTCCACCAGTGCCACCACACCTTGCGATTGATCGCGCGAAATTCGTGCTGAAATCGAACAGATTTATTTTCGGGTTCTGAGTACGAAGGTTGGATAGGCATGGCAGTCATGAATTCAAGATAAATAGCAGACAATTGGCTAGCCTATGTAGAGTAGCTAAATATCTACATAACTTTGGCGGATTAGTTTAAGTTTGTTCCAAAAGAATAATTATTGAAGTGTTCAGTTTTTGCGGAGTGCAACACATGATCGTCCCCAATATCCAGACCTTGATGGGGGTCAATCCCTACATTGCCTCCTCTGCCAGAAGGCAGGTCTGGTGGGCGTGGTGGTGAGGCGGCCCGCCAGTCAAACCGAACGGGGAATATACCCCCCCCGGCGTGAAACAGCACTCGTGCGCCAGAATCGTACCCATGCGCGTTGATGGGCAATTTTAGTAACATGCCACGACTGTTGGACTACGGTGCGACTTTTGCGAGTGAGTTCCGGTGCCGGTTGGCTTTTCTATTTGGTTCGATTGGCTGCGCGGCGCTGCGTTTAGAAAAATAATCGCCGGCCATCGCGCTTGCGATCTGCGATGGCCGGCGGAAGAACCAATGGGGATATGGAGCGGCGGTCCTGCTAGGCCATCGCTTTTGCGCGAGGGCGTTTCCGTTTCCACTCGTAGTCTTTGCGCAGCAGAGCCATGTGTTTCTTGATCTGCTTTTCGATTTCGGCGAATGTGACTTTAACGCTTTTGCGGACGTCGATTCCCTCCCCGGTGGCGTGCAGGACGCCTGTGGGCAGCGAGAGATTCAGGGAAAAAAGGTAATTTTCCTTGCGCGGATGCTTTTCCATCGTTCCGTGCAGCTGCACCAGGTCCGGTTCATAACGCTTGAGCAGTTTCTCGATCTTCACAACATGCAGTTGCGTTTCTTTTTCGATTGATTCGTGCCATTCGTCATTGCCATAACGCATCGAAACCTTCATGGGAGACCTTTCCAAAAAATAAGGAAGGAAGATTGTAATTCGCGGTTTTGTTCCGCAAACGCATAGGCACATTCAGGATAGCAAGTCCGGTATGCGGTTGCAAATTCGTGTTGCGCAAGCAATACGGCGGGCAGGCTGCGCGAAGCGGTGGAAAATGCCGGCTTATTTCTTGAACAGGTTCTCAAATGCCTGGCGGGCGTCCATAGGACGCGCGGAGCGCTCCGGGGAGGCCGAAGATCCGGCGGCGGGCGCCGACGGCGCCGTATCCTTTTCGATGGTCGTGCGAAATTCGTAGAATGTGCAATCGTTGCGCTGGTCTTTCGGCGAAATACGTTCGGGGACGGGCTTCATGCATTCGAAACGCGCGGCCGAATCGAAATAGGCGCACTGCTTGCAGCAATGCAGGTCGAACGCGCAACGTGGGCATTTGCCCTTGGGATCGAAGCCGGGCTGCAGCACGGCGCCGCAATTCGAACATCGCGCGCGCGTGACCGTGCCAACCATGCGCGGCGTGCGGGGCCCGATCTGATCCTGTCTCGGGTGGCCTTCCGGCGGGCGTTTTTCTTTTTTTTGGGGCTTGTCCGCACTCATGTAGCCCTGTTGCTTATACTTCCGCTCCAAAGAAACCTCCGGGGGGATACTCAGATCATACTCTGAATCCGCGCCTGCAACACGAAAATAAGGCGATAGTGCCGATATACGCAATTTGCGGCTGATTCACGATTTGCGCGCCCACAATCGAGCCAGCCCTTCCGGGCGCAGGTCGGGCTGCAAAAACGCCTGCGGCGCACCCGCATCGGAAAGAATCGCTTCCGCCGCCAGGTACCCGCTGCGCACGGCTCCCTCCATGGTGGAGGGCCAGCCGGTGGCCGTCCAGTCGCCGGCAAGGTACAGGCCGGCCAGCGGACTGCGTTGCGCGGGGCGCCACTGGTCCGAGCCGGGAGCGGGCGAAAAAGTCGCGCTCATTTCCTTGATCACGGTTCCCTTCACCAGCGCGGCGTCTCGCGTTGCGGGGAGAACGCCGCGCAATTCCTCCAAACACAGCGCGATAATTTCCTGGCGCGAGCGCTGCGTCAAACTGTAAGACGCGCTGATCACCAGCTGCAGGTATTGCCCGCCGTTTTCGGCGCCTTCCCCGTACAGCCGCGTCTTGTTGAAGACCCACTGCGTGGTGCTGTCGAGCAGTGTGAGGAACGGCTCGGTCATTACCGTTCGATCAAACCACAGGTGCACGCCGGTGATCGGCGAGGTCCGCAGCCTGGCCAGATTGGAAAACGCCGGCTCGCGTTCGACTACATCCGGCGGCAGCAACTCGGGCAACACGTCCTGCGGCACGGCCGTCAGATAATAGTCCGCCGTCTCCACCGAACCGTCTTCCCTCTCCACGCCTGTCACACGGCCATTCTCGACGGAAAATCCGCGCACGCCCGCACGCAGCAGCACTTCCCCGCCTCGACTCGTGATGGCTTGCCTGCAACCATCGTACAGGTTTCCCAAAGGAACGCGCGGGATGCCCACGCGGTACCCCTGGCGCGTCGAAAGAAACGCTTTCCAGAACACGTCGATGCCGTAGCGCGCGTCAATGCGACCCAACTGCTCATCGAGCGCGCTGACCAATATCACTTCCCAGAAGCGGCGAATCGCGCGCTCGGTCTGGCGATGCTTCTGCAGCCATTCCAGCATCGTCATGCCGCCCGGGCCGCCGGGAAGATCGGCTGGGCGCCCGCCACTGCGCGCCATCGCCAGCAACGCACGGGCAATGGCGATTTTATCGGCCCAGCCAAGCAGCGGAAACGTCGTGAATGAAGGCGCCATGTGCAGCGGCGGCGGCAGCGCAACAGACTTCATGCTGCCGCGGCGCCCGTCGGGCGCGGCAAACAACAGGCGATCGAAAAATTGAACTTTTTCCGCCGACCCGGCGCGGCGATAGAAATCATCCAGGTTTGTGCAACATCCCAGTGTGACGTGCTGGCAGTTGTCCACATGCTCGCCGCCGGGGAGCACATACGACGCCGCGCGGCCCCCGAGATGGGGGCGCTTTTCGAGCAAACGTACGCGGAAACCGGCTTCAGCCAGCGCGACGGCCGAGGAAAGTCCCGCCAGGCCGCCGCCGATCACGATCACGCTCTTCAAGGACATTATGTTGGGAGTACCAGCCCAGCCGCGCGCGTAACAGTATCCCGGTCTTTTCCGGAGTGCTCAGCCGCACGCGCTCGGTGAATACATCATACCCGCGCATCTCGATGCGCCGCAGCAAACTGCTGTAAATTCGTACCAGCGCCCAGAGCGCGGCGCGCGCGTCCGGATGCACGCGCGGGATCAACTCCACGCCCTCGCGATAGAAATCCCAGGCGCGCGCGGCCTCATATTCCAATAAGGCCCGCAACTCGGGAGAGAGCGGTCCGCCCGCAAACTGCTCGGCGCGAACGCCGAATTGCTTAAGGTCCTCGATGGGCAGGTACACGCGCCCCATTTCATAATCCGCCTGCACATCGCGCAGGATGTTGGTCAATTGAAAGGCGATTCCCAGCCTTTCGGCCAGGTCCGGGGCGTGCGGATCGTCAAATTCAAACACGTGCAGGCACGTCAGGCCCACGGTTCCGGCCACGCGGTAGCAATATTCGCGCAACCGATCGAACGTCGGGTAGTCCCCGACAGTCAAATCCATCTCCGCGCCGGAAATCAGGTCGTGAAAATAGCGCGGGGGAATGTGAAACCGCTCGATGGTATCGGCAAACGCCGGCAAAATTGGGTGTCCTGACACATCGCCCGCCACAACGGCATCCAGAGCGGCGCGCCAGCGCGCCAGTCCGCGCTGCTTATCCGCCGCGCTGCCCACCGTGTCGGAAACGTCGTCCACCAGGCGCATGAACGCGTACAGGGCGCAAAGCGCGTCCCGCTTGGCCTGCGGCAGCATAAAAAACGCGTAATAGAAGTTGCTGGAGGCCGCGCGCGCCACATTCCTGCATTCCGCGTAGGAATGCGCGATTTCGTTTGTGCTTCCCTGGCGCAGCTTCCCGGCATTGGAATCGGCGCTGCCGCCCTCGACAATGGACAGCCGCCCGGACCCCGCTTCAGCGATGGGCGCGGGCGCGCGGCCGCGCGCAAAAAGCCGCTGGATCAGCGCGCCGGCCAGCAATCGAGCTTGCTTCGATTTCGGAACCGATGGCCGGCGTTCGAGCGTGTTGTATCCCATCGCTTCGATGGCATCCAGCACCGCCATCCCTCCGCGGCTGAACATTTCGATATCCACGCGCAACGAGGAATCGACGCTGCGAGCCAGCGGCATTCCCTGCGCGAACAGTTGCCGCGTCCGCGCAATCAAATCCTTCATCAGCGTAACGTATCGCGCATCGAACCGGCGATTGAGAATATCTTCTTCGGTGAGGCCGTGCGCCGCAAGCACATCGAGCGGAATGTAGATGCGCCCCTTTTCCAGATCGCGGCTGACGTCCTGCCAGCAGTTAGTGAGCTGCAGCGCCGTACAGGTCGCGTCGGAAAGCTGCTGGCGCGCGGCATCGCGATAGCCGCAAAGATAAAGCACCAGGCGACCCACCGGATTTGCGGAATAGCGGCTGTAATCGAGCAGGCTCTTCCAGGTGGGAAACCTGTTCACGGTCTGGTCCTGGCGAAACGCAACCAGCAAATCCGAAAACGGGTCGATGGGAATCTCGCACGCGCCTATCGTCCGTTGCAGCGCGATGAATACCGGATGCGACGCCTTGCCGGCGTAGCAGTCGCGCAGATCCTGGTTCCACTGGCCGAGCAATTCCAGCGCCCTGACAGGATCGGAAACCTCGTCGCCCAAATCGTCCGCCCAGCGGCAATAGGCATACAGATTGTAAAAATGCTGGTGGAGATGCCTGGGAAGCAGCCAGGACGCCACGTTGAAATTTTCGTAGTGATGCGTAGCCAGCCAGCGCGTGTAGCTCTCCGCCTCGGCGGCCGAGCAACCGGGCGAAGGCATATTCCGGGCGATTTCGAGTTCAGCGGGTATCTGCATGGCGCTCGACCGGCAGCCGGAGAGCCCGGCGCGGTTCAAGTGGGACAGGCTTTTCATCCTGAGCGAAGCGATGGACAGCCTGTCTGGTTTACATCTCGCTCGGCCTGAAGTGCAGGCAGGGTGTTCATCGCCGGATTCGCGATGAACAGCGCGTCCTGCCGGAACCGATGGAAACAGTTCACGCGGGCGCGAATATCTACGGAATCACCGCGACTTTCATTTCGCCGTTGCGATGCTTCATGTGCTCGAACATTTTCGGAAGATCGGTGAGCGGAATTTCCGCATTCACAAAATCGCTCGACTGGATTTCACCCCGCGCCACTGCCTCGAGCGCTTCGCGGATGAACCTGGGCGTATGGTGGAACGTGGACTTGATCGTGATCTCCGAATAGTGCAGCGCATTCGGGTCCATCGGCACCAGAGTGCCGCGCGGACATCCGCCAAACAGATTCACCGTGCCGCCCCGGCGCACCATCTGCAGCGCCCAGTCCCACGTTTGCGCTGTTCCAACCGCTTCAATTACGGAATCGGCCCCGCGGCCGCCTTCGGTTAGCTCGCGCACAGTTTTCGCCGGGTCCGTGAGGTCCGGAGCGATGAACGCGGCGCGCGCACCAAACTGCTCAGCCGCGCGAATCTGATTCGACCTTTTCCCCAGAGCAATCACGTTCACGCCGCGCCCGGCAAGAACGCGGATGAATTTCAATCCGATCGGGCCGCAACCGATCACAACGGTCGTATCTCCCGGCTGGATTCCCGTCTCGTGAATTCCGCGAAGCACGCAAGCCAGTGGTTCGACCATCGCGGCATCCTGGAACGAAACATGTTCCGGAATGACCAGCATATTCTGGCGCACAATTCTCCCGGGAATGCGGATATATTCGGCGTACGCTCCGTTATTGAACAGCAGGTCCTCGCAAAGATTGGTCTGCCCCTTGCGGCAAAACAGGCAGGTCATGCAAGGCGCAGAGTTGGAGGGAACGACGCGTGCGCCGACCCTGAGGCCGCCATTCACGTCGGAACCGAGTTGCTCGACAACGCCGGCAAGTTCGTGCCCGAATACGGCCGGGGGAGTGATCATGCGCGCGTGGTATCCCCGCTTCCAGACTTTCAAGTCGGTACCGCAGGTCAGGGCCACCTTGACTCGAATGAGCGCTTCATCCGCAGCAAGTTGGGGTATGTCGATGCTTTCGATCTTGAGATCTTCGCTGCCATATAGGACTGCGGCAGTCATATGACCGCTCTTATGAGAGTATTGCTTGCTTTGTATTTGTTCGGTTCTTATCAAGGATGGATCACCACTTTCAAGGAATCTCCTACCGGACGGGCGGCCAGCTGCAGCGCCCTGTCCATATCTTCCAACGAAAACCGATGAGAGATCAATTCGCGTACCGGCAACTGGCGCGTAAAGATCAGCCGTGCCGCTTCCTCCTGCCGGTCCAGAGCCGCGCTGTAACTTCCCAGAATTTCCTTTTCCTCGACGCCCACCGCAGCGGCCGGAAATTCGATCTTCATCTGCGGATCGTTTTGCGCGAACAGGAGCACGCGCCCTCCCGGCCGGGCCAGAGCCAGCGCTTCGGTCAGCGCCGTGGGAATCGGCACGGCGACCAGCACGACATCGGCGCCACGCCCTTCGGTGCACCCGCGAACCTGCTCGCCCAAATGGCCGTCGCGCGGATTCACGGCCAGATCAGCGCCCAGCGACATGCTTTTCGTGCGGCGCTCGGGCATCGGGTCGCTGCCCACCACCTTCGCTCCACGAAGTTTCGAAAGCATCATCAAGAGCAGCCCGATCGGCCCGAGCCCCATGACCAGCGCCGTTTCTCCGGCGTCCACGCGAGCCTTTTCGACGGCCTTGATGCAGGTATTGACAGGCTCGATGAACGACGCCTCATCAAAACTGACACCGTCCGGAATCGCCACCATCCCGCGTTCGGCGACCCACGGCATGGCCCGCACAAACTGGGCAAATCCTCCGCCATTGGGATCGAAACCCGCCGTCAATCCCACTTTCTTGTATGCGGGACATTGCGAAAATAGGCGCCGGTCGCAATAGAAGCACGCCCCGCAGGGAACGTGATGAAAACTCATGACGCGGTCGCCCACTTTCCATTTGGTGACCCCGGCGCCGACGGCAACCACGGTCCCGGAAACCTCATGGCCAAAAATCTGCGGCGCGGCGACGAATCCGTATTCGATCTTCTTGATGTCAGTGCCGCAGATCCCGCAGGCGGCCACGCGAATCAGAACTTCCCCCTCGGCGATGACCGGCACAGGAACGTTTTCGACGACTACGCGCCCCTTGCCGCGGTATACGGCCGCGCGCATCGTGGCCTGCGCCGGAGGCATTGCAAAAGAAGCTTCCAGTATGCTTCCCGACTGGCTCATAGCGCAGCCACCATGTCCGACTCAATGGGGATCAGCCGGTCGGCCAGCGTTCCCGTAAACACATCGAGAAAATTCGCAAGCTGCCTGGAAGCCGCGCGGCAATCGCGCGCCAGCGTGAGCAGCGCGGGCAATCCCGATGGACGGCGAAGCACTTGCGCCACAACACGACTGGTGCGCACCTGGCCGCGCGCGTCGCGCGCACTCTCAAAATCGTACGGGATGTCGAAATCGGATGTATCGCTGATCGCGCGAATGGCAACCGCCGGCACTCCGTAGCGCGCCGCTTCCGCCAGTATCGTATAGCTTTCCATTTCGACGGCTTCCGCCTCGCTCCCCAATTGACGCTTGCCTTCCGCGCGCGACACCAGCGTCCTCGACGTCGCAAAACGCTCCACCTGCCGCGCGCCGCAATCCACGGCCGTCGAAAGCAACTCCGGATGGCTGGCCACGGCGACCGGCTCGCCCACTTCACTCACCAATCGCGCCGCCAGGATGTCTCCCGGGCGATACCCGCTCCGCAGCGCCCCTGCGAGGCCGGTGGAAACGCAGATGTCGGGCCTCTCCGGGAGGATCCGTCGCACCGCTTGCAGGGCGTGGGTTTGCCCCATGCCCGTGAGGATCGCGCGGACATGCACGCCGCCAAATTCGGATTCGAAAACCGGCCAGTCTCCCGGCAACCGCCGGAAGCTCCGTCGCCGCTGCCAAGGAGCGAATTCCGCCTGAACCGCGAATGTCACCAATATTTTCATGTGCTTCGACACTTACCTGTATCTAAAGCCTACGCCGCATGAGCGCGCGCCACTGGCTGCGCGCCACGGGAGGCGATATATCCATTGGCTTCGTACCATTCCACGGCGCGTTCCAGCGCGGCCTCCACCGGCCCGGAGACGAATCCGAGTTCCCGCCCGGCTTTCGAGGCGTCCACAAACATTTTGTGCCGCGCCATGCGCACGCCTTCCAGCGGAATCTGAGGCGCGCGCCCCAGCATGCGCGATACCCCCGTATCCACGCACGCGGCCGCATAGGCCAGGGCGTGCGGAAATTTCCATCGCGGCGCCCGGCGTCCGCTGATTGCAGCGAGCATATCAAGAATCTGCTTCAAGGTCAGGTTGCGGCCCCCCAGAATGTATCGCTCCCCCACGCGGCCGCGCTCGGCCGCGAGCAGATGCCCGCGCGCGCAATCCTCCACGGGAACGAAGTTCAGACCGGTGTCGACGTAACCCGGCATGCGCCCATTCAGAAAATCGACGATGATTTTTCCCGTCGGCGTGGGTTTCCAGTCTCCCGGCCCCACCGGCGTCGTTGGATTGACAATGATCACCGGCAACCCCGCTTCGGCGGCGAGCAGGGCGCACTGCTCGGCCTGAAACTTCGAGCGCTTGTAGTGCCCGATCATTTCCGCGACCGACGATTGCGTCTGCTCGTTCGGCAACCTGCCCTCACGGGGCACCGCGATCGTCGCGACCGTGCTGGTATAAACGAATTTCTCCACTCCGGCGCGGCGCGCGGCCTCCAGCAGATTTTGCGTCCCCGTCACGTTCGATTCGTAAATTTCACGGGGATCGCTGGCCCAGAGCCGGTAGTCGGCGGCCACATGAAACACGCGTGAAACGCCGTCGAGCGCCCGATCAAGCGACGCCGCATCCCGCAAATCTCCGACGGCGCTTTCGGACCGAAACCCTTCGAGCGCGCGCAGATCGCTGGAGGCCCGCGCCAGCACACGCACGTCCTCTCCGCGCCCGGAAAGTTCACGGGCGATGTGGCTTCCCAGGAAGCCGGTCGCCCCGGTGACCAGTGTTTTCATAGAACTCGTAGTCTGCCGTCAGACGAAACCAGATCCGGACTCGTGGGCGGCGGAGGCATCAGCGTTGCGCCACCGCCGGTGCGTCCATTCGTGGGCTTGTCGTCGCCGTTCTTTTCGGGATGGCCGCCCATGCGCCCTGAAAACTGCCACTTCAGCATTTTCCAGGTATCGCCCAGGTTGCGCTTGGCGCCCAGCACCGGCGTGGTCTCAAATCCCACGTGCATCATGCAGTCGGCGCAGCGCGGATCGTTACCCGGGCCGTATTTTTCCCAGGGCGTTTGGCTCACCATTCCCTGGTAAGAATCGTAGTGGTTGTCGGTGATGACGTAGCACGGGCCTTTCCAGCCGCGCGGATTGAACGTGGGCGTGCCCCATGCCGTGCACTCCAGTTCGCGCTCTCCCCGCAGGAAATCGAGATAAATAGGGGAAACCATCAGATTGTGCTTGTCGAGCAGCGCAACCGCCTCGCGGAATTTTTCGCGAATGTCCGCGCGCGACATGAAAATGTCCGTGGTCTGCACGGCGGCATAACCGTAGGCCGGAGAAAGCATGAATCCGTCGACGCCCAGCGTATCCAGGTAGGAGTAAAGATCGGAAATCTCGCTGAGGTCCGTCTCTTTATAAATGGTCGTGTTCGAGCAGACCAGGAATCCGGCGGCCTTGGCAGCCTTGATGCCCTCGATGGCCTCGCGGAACACGCCGTCCCGCTCGACGCAAAGATCGTGCGTCCTCTCCAGGCCGTCCAGATGCACGTTGAAGAAAAAGCTGGAAGTGGGCTTGAACTCGTGCAGGCGCTTCCGGATGAACATTCCATTGGTGCACAAAATAATGTGGCGCCCGCGGTCCAGAATCTCGTGCGCCAGGCGGCCAATTTCGGGGTAGATCAGGGGCTCGCCGCCGCAGATCGAAACGACGGGCGCTCCGCATTCATCCGACGCGGCCACGCACTGCTCCACCGTCATGACTTCGTTAATCGTGGATTTGTACTCGCGAATTCTGCCGCATCCCGTGCACGTAAGGTTGCAGGTGTGCAACGGCTCCAGCATCATCACCATCGGAAACTTCTGCGTGCCGCGGAAACGCTGGGTAGCCACATACTTTGCGAGGTTCGCGGTCATCTTCAACGGATATCTCATTCACTCTCCTAAGCCTTCTGTCGCTCGAATTCCCGGGGCTGCACCTGCAACCCGCAGAACGGAACGATGCGATTCGTCATGTTGCGGTACCGCGCCAGCGCGTACAACGGAAAATAATTGCGATACAAATGATACTTCAGATAAAAAACGCACGGAAATCCCGTGCCGGTAAATTCCTGTTCGGCCCACGAACCATCCGCCTGCTGCTGTTCCACCAGGTGGTTCACCGCGCGCGCGATTGCCGGATCCCCCTGCTCGCTGGCGGCCAGCAATCCGATCAGCCCCCACGCGGTCTGTGACGCCGTGCTGGCTCCCTTGCCCTTGAGCGCGGGGTCGTAATAAGAAGCAATCGATTCCCCGAATCCGCCGTCCGCGTTCTGCACGGCGCGAAGCCATCCCACCGCGCGCTGGCAATACTCGCGTGCCGTCAGCGCAACCGTTTCCAGTGCGCGGAGCACGCCGCTGGTGCCATACACATAGTTTACACCCCAGCGCCCGAACCAGGGCCCTTCCTCGGTCTGATCCTTCAACAGGAAGCGCACGGCCCTCTGAATCACTTCATGGCCTGCCGGCCATCCGTAACGCCCCAGGCATTCCACGACGCGCGCGGTGACGTCCGCAGTCGATGGATCGATCATGGCATTGTGGTCGGCAAACGGGATATGGCAGAGAAAATGGCGGTCGTTGTTGTGATCGAACGCGCCCCAGCCGCCATCCCGGTTCTGCATGGCCAGAAGCCACTCCAGACCCCGGCGCGTCGCGGCTTCCATGCGCGTCTTGTCGGGATAATCGACGCGCTGCAGGGCCATCAGAACGAATGCCGTATCGTCCACATCGGGATAGAAATCGTTGCGAAATTCAAACGCCCAGCCCCCCGGCATCACACCGGGAGTTTTAATCATCCAGTCGCCCGACCCGACAATTTGATTTTCCAGCAGCCATTCGGCCGCTTCGATCAGCGCCGGATGATCCGGCGGCAGCCCGGCCTCCTCCAACGCGACCATGGCGATGGCCGTGTCCCAGACCGGCGAAACGCACGGCTGCATGCGGATGGTGTCGTCCTGTTCAATCTCAAAGCGGGAGAATTCGCCGATCTCTCGCGCCGTCAGCGGATCGTCCGGGGAATGTCCCAGAGCGATGAGGGCAAAAATCGAATTCATCATCGCCGGATAAATCGCAGCCAATCCCTCGGTGCGTTCCAGATGCTCGAGCATCCATTCGCGGGCCTGGCGCAGCGCCCGCTGCCGCAAGGGCTTCCACGGCACGCGTTCGTACAGCTTCAGGCCGCGATCCAGCGCCAGAAAGAAATTCCGCCAGCTAAAAAGCTGGCTATCCCAGTCCAGAGCGACTGCCTTGCGCGACGGGTCTTTATACAAAACATCGACAGCGATTCCGGCCGGGACATGGAAGCGCGGCTTATGCGCGTACAGAATCGTCAGCGGAATCACGATTCCGCGCGTCCACGACGACATCTCATAAATATTAATGGCAAACCAGTTCGGCAGCAGCATCAGTTCGGGCGGAACAGCGGGAACCATGTCCCATCCGACGGCCCCAACCAGAGCCAGATACAACCTCGTGTAGGAGTTGGAAGCTTCCAGGCCGCCCAGTTCGTGTACCCGGGCACAGGCGCGGCGCAACGCTTCGGAATCCGCGGGATCTCCGGCCAGCCGCAGCGCGACATACGCCTTGATCGTGGCATTCAACTCGGACGGTCCGCCAAAATAAATGTTCCAGCCGCCGTCCTCGAGTTGCCGGCGCCGCACGTAATTTGCAAGCTTCGCGATGCGGTCCGGATGCGCCTTGTCTATGACGTGCAGATAAAAAATGTAATCCGATTCCAGTGTGGTGTCCGCTTCCAGTTCGCCGACCCAATAGCCTTCGGACGCCTGCAACGAAAGGAGATAATTGACTCCGCGGTCGATGGCGTCGGAGAGGCGCTCGGCCAGCACAGGGAAGACACCCGCGGACCGCGGGCCGCCTGACTGCTCAAACTGTACACGAGTTCCTAATGCCATTGGTAATGTCCAAACCTCAACCGCGTTGGATGCAGTTTTATCGAGGAACGATCATCTGAATACACCAAATCGAAAGCCCTCAGTACCATCCCGTATGGCTCGGAAACCTTATCGCACCAGCCCGGATAGACTCGTCCATCCGCCCCTAAAACGAGACCCTAGAAATTCCAACATCCATTATCTTCAGTATTGAAACCCGGGTCAACAGGGATTGCTGCAGACCGTAGATGACAAGATATCCTCTTTCAAATCACCGCTCCACCCCGGCTTAGCCCCTGTTCGACTCGCTTTGTTTCTCGATATTGCGAATGCGTTTGGCCAATTCTGGTAAGCGGCTGAACCAAGCAAATTGCTCCTTGAACTTCGCCAGGGGCCGCGCCGGAGTCCCCCAGACAATCTGCCCGCTCCGGACAATTTTTCCAGGCAGGATTCCGGCCTGTCCTCCAATCACGGCGCCGTCTTCGACCACGCAATGGTCACCCAGCCCAGCCTGCCCGCCGAATGCCGCGTCCCTTCCGATCCTGGCCGAACCGGAGATGCCTGTCTGCGCCGCGATGACCGTGTTTTCGCCGATGTGCACGTTGTGCGCGACGTGAACCAGATTATCCAGCTTGGCACCCGCGCAAATTTCCGTGCGCTCCAGCGATCCCCGGTCAATCGTCGTATTCGCTCCAATCTCCACATCATCATGAATTTCGACTTCTCCCACCTGAGGAAATTTCCACCGCTTCCCGTCCCCGGCAACGTAACCAAAGCCGTCCGAGCCGATCACCGCGCCGGAATGCAAGATCACGCGATTGGCCAGCCGCGCGACCGCATACAGCGTCACATGCGGGTGCAGCCGGCATCCTTCGCCGATCACCGAGCCGCTTCCCAGAAAACAGAATGCGCCGATTTCCGAGCCTGCGCCGATCCTGACTCCCTCTTCAATCACCGCGTAAGGACCCACGGCCACGCCCCGGGCAAGCTGCGCGGTGGGAGCGATCACGGCAGTCGCGTGAATGCCAACCGCGATCGGAGCGGGCGGCGCAATCCACTCGGCCGCGCGCGCAAATGCGAGTTTTGGATTCACCGCGCGCAGCAGCGTCTTCCCTGCCAGCGCCAGGCCCGGCGCGATCACTACAACTTGCGCCAGCGAAGCCGCGGCCCGATCCAGATGCTTCGGCGTCTCTACGTAGATCAGGTCGGCCGGACGCGCCGTGGCGGGCGCGGCAACCCCGGACACGATCGTTGAGCCCTCCCCTTCGATTGCGCAGCCCAGAAATTGTGCGAGTTCGCTTGCAGTGCGTGTCATGGCGTTTCTCCCCCAAGAAATTCGTTGCCGCCCGGCCCGCTCTATGTCTTATAGACTGCCGGTTCGCCCGGCGGGCGCGTCTTCCACCGGCGGTGCAGCCAAAGCCATTGATCCGGATACCGGCGCACGTGGTTTTCAATCACGCGTGTGAATCGCTGCGTGTTTTCCCGGATGTCGGCCTCGTCGTCCGCCGTGCGAGACAGTTCCACCTCCGGCCCAAAGCAAAGCCTGTACTTGCGCAGCGCGGCATCCCAATGCAGAAATCCGGGCACGACGGCGGCGCCGGTGTGCAGCGCGAACCGGGCCAGGCCCGCCGTCGTGCATGCCGGAATGCCGAAAAAATCCACGAACACGCCCTCGCTCAGCAGCGTATTGTGGTCGGCCAGAATTCCCACCGTGCCGCCGGCGGAAAGCGCCTTCAGGACCGCGCGCGCGGATTGATTCTTGTCGATCGGCAAATTCCCGCTGAGGCAGCGGTAGCGCGTCACCAGCGCGTCCACGCGCGGATTATCGATCGCGCGCGCCAGAAAGTGCAGCGGATAGCCGAACAGCGCCTGCGCGAACGGCGCAAGCTCCCACGCGCTCATGTGTCCGGTGAGAAACAGCACGCCTTTGCCGCGCGCGTGCGCCGACGCGAAATTCTCAAATCCCTCAAGCAGCACGAGGCGCTCGATGTTTTCCTTCGTGCGCCGGGGAAAGTGCGCGAATTCCGCTCCCATCCATCCCAATTGCCGCACCATGCCACGTATCACGGCGCGCCGCTGCTTGCTGCTCCAATCCGGAAATGCCAGGCGCAGATTTTCCGACGCCGCGCGGCGCAGCCCCGGCCGCAGCCACAGCAGCAGCGCGGCCGTGCGCGCGCCCACAAATCTGGCCACCGGGTGCGGCATCGCGCCGAGCATCTTGAGCAACAGCCATGCCATCGCGTATTCCAGGTCTTCTCGCACCCGGGGATTATAACGGGTGCAGGCTCCAGTTTTGCCAGGAATGCCTGGGCCGTGCGCCGCACCCTCCGAGAAAGAAAACAGGGCTTCGCGCCTGGCAGCTGAAAACTCTCGCCTGCAATGCTAGACTCACCCGGTTGGATTCCTCCACCCCAATTCGGTCGCGCGCCGCTGAAGAACCCGATTTCCAGATATCGCTTTGGATCGTGCCGCTGATTCTCGCCGTTCTCTCGGTGTGCCTGTTCGGCGGGCTTGGCGTTCTGGGGCTGGTGGGACCGGACGAGCCGCGCTACGCCGCGATTGCACAGGCGATGGCACGCACGCACGACTGGGTCACGCCGCGGCTGTGGGGCGCGCCGTGGTTTGAAAAGCCTGTCCTGTATTACTGGGCTGCCGGGATTTCGATGCGCATTTTTGGCGTGAGTGAATTTTCCGCGCGACTGCCCTCGGCGCTGGCCGCGCTGCTTGCCGTCCTGGCGATTGCCTGGACCGCCGTGCGCTCCTACGGAGTCAGCACGGCCCGCTACGCGCTCCTGCTGCTGCCCACTTCGGTCGCATTGATCGCCTTTTCTCGCGCCGCCAGCCCCGACATGCTGTTCGCGGGACTTTTAACCGCCGCGATGGCCATCGCCGGAGAAATGCTGCAGAGACCGCGCCCCGGAACAGCTCTGCGGATTGCCTTCGGATTTTTTCTAGGCGCCGCGGTGCTGGCCAAAGGTCCCGCCGCCGTAATTCTGGCCGGCGGCGCGGCGCTGCTGTGGGCCGCGGCGTCGCGCCAGTGGCGCGCGCCATTTCGATTTCTGCATCCTCTGGTCATCGCGGTGTTTTGCGCGACGGCGCTGCCGTGGTACGTGCTGTGCGCTCTGCGCAACCCCGACTTCCTGCGCGTGTTCATCTGGCAGCACAATTTTGAACGCTATCTCACGCCCATCTTCGAACACCTCCAGCCATTCTGGTTTTATGTTCCTGTTCTTTGCCTGGCCACGCTACCCTGGATCGCCATACTGGCATGCACGCTGCGCAAAAAATGGGACAAGCAGCGCTGGCCGGATTCACCCGGACTTTTCCTGCTTTGTTGGGCCATTTTTCCTTTTCTCTTTTTCAGCTTTTCACAATCCAAGCTGCCCGGGTACATCCTGCCGTCGGTTCCTCCGCTGTTTCTTCTGATGAGCCGCGCGGTGGATCGCATGCTTGCATCGGATCCGAAGGCATCCGCAATTTTGACGGGAATTTCCGGCGGGATTTTTTGCGCACTTCCATTTTTCGCCACGAAACTGCTGGGGGCGGCCCAACTATTTAACGTTTCTGTTACGCGCGCTATTTCCCTATTGATCCTCGCGGGGGTTGGAGGACTCATCGCGGTGGGCCTGAGCCTGAGGAAGCGACCGCGAGCGGCGCTGACGACGGTGGTTTTGCTCGTCGTGGCCCTTCTCGTTTTCCTGAACACGGCGGTGCTGCCCGCCGCCGATTCACGAATCTCCGCGCGCGCCGCGGCACAGGACGCTCTTCGCCTGCTGCCGCCGGCTCGGGATATCGCGGTCCTGAAACTGAAGCGGGATTGGAATTACGGGCTGGACTATTACTTCGACCGAGATTTGCCGGAATGGACGCCCGGCCAGCCCTTGCCAGAATGGTTGTTTACCAACCAGCGCAACGCCATCGAACTGGAACATTCCGGAAACCGGTTCCGGGAAGTCAGTCGCGTGGGCGCTCCCTTCGCGGTTCTGCTGCACGTGTCGCCGGAAGCGCCCGAGTCCGAGGGTGCTCGCTAGCGCCTGGCCACGGGCGGCAGTTTCCCGAGAAAAAAACTCACGATGCGGTTTTCGTAATTGTGCTTTTCATCATCCAGCATGCCCGCATAATTGCCGTGCTCCAGAACATCAAGTTCGTGCGGCGGCGGCGAAGCCTGAAATAATTCGGATGTGCTTATCGCGAGCGCCGGATCATCCGGCGATTCCAGATACAGTTGCGCCACCCCCGAAAGCTTCTGCAGGCGCGCCTGCAATGGCGGCACATTCCGATATTCGGGATTGAGCCAGCGAAATTCCCATTCGGTCATGGCGGTCACAAAAGGGAACCTACCCAGCCCCGCTTGATTCACGAGCCTGCGAATCATGTCGTCTGGCTGGTTGTAGGGAGATTCCACGGCGATTGCGCGAACCCGCGGGTCACTGGTTGCTTCGGCCAGCGCGACGTAAGCGCCCAAGTCCACGCCCCACACTCCGAACCGTTCCGGGTCCACGTCGCCGCGAGCGGCGGCCGTGTCGATGACGGCGCGCAACTCTGCAACTTCCTTATAGCCCAGCGTGGACCGGCCATTGCTCGACCCTTGAGCCGAAAAATCAAATACCATCACGTTGTATTGATGATCTTGCAGCGCTGAAGCCAGCGTGACCAGTTCTCCCCGGCTCGACAGATAGGCCGGGCAAAGAATAATCGTCGGCGCGGCTTTCAAGCCAGGGAAAAACCAGGCGTCCCGCGCCCCTTCTCCCGCTACGGTGTAGGATAAGACCTCCGGATGCCCGGGAAAATTTTGCAGGTCGATATTGGAGTGGCTCTGCGCGGGCAGCACGATCTGGAACAACATATACCCGGAGATCGCAGCAACCCCCAGCACTGCGAAAAAAGTGATGGCAAACACCGCAATGACGAGCTTGGAATACCACCTGGTTGGATATCGTAATTCGGAGATGAAACCCATGCGCTCGGATTCGTGGCCTTGGAGCGAAGCTTCGCCCAGCCGTTCGATACGCTGGGGACGGTAGTTGCGACGCTCGGCTCGCAGATGTTATCACAACTGCCAGCCCGCCATAGAAGGCCGATCCGCCGAATGTTTCCGAAATACACAAGGTCATCTCTATGGTAAAAAGGGTTGTGCAGGCCACAAGCCAAAGACAGGGTGCTCATCCCATGCAGATTGTTGATCTGCGCCAATTATCCTCCCGGCAACTGGACCCACTGCTCGCCGAAGAGGCAGAGCAATGGCGCCAGGAGTTGCAATGGGACTATCAGGCGTCCATCCAGCTGATCAAGAAATTCGTGGATGTGCGCTCTCTTACCGGCTCGGCCATCCTGGAAAATGGGCGCCCCATCGGATACACGTTTTACGTGCTGGAAGACCATAAAGGACTGGTGGGCGGACTCTTCGTCTCCCCACGGCACGCCCAACAGGAATTGAGCCAGAGGCTGCTCACCGACACGCTGACCACGCTGAGCGGCATTCCCAAGCTGGAGCGCGTGGAAGCCCAGTTGATTCCCTTCGGCTACGCGCTCGACCCGGTGCTTTCCGAATATGGATTTCAGCTCTATATGCGGCAGTTCATGATCGCGGAGCTGTCGGCTGCAAACGGTGCGAAACCGCTCGACGTCCTTCCCGGGCTGATCCTCAATGGTCCGGGAGCAGGGCTGGTTCTCGAACGGTGGGATCACCGTTATTTCGAATCCTGCGCCCGACTGATCCAGCTCGCCTACGCCAATCACGTTGACGGCGAAATTAACGATCAATACCGCAGCGAGTCAGGCGCGCTGCGTTTCCTGAAGAACATCATTATCCTGCCCGGCTGCGGGCAGTTTCAGCCCGAGGCTTCCTTCGTGCTGCGGCCACCGCATGAGAATCACCTGGTGGGTGTGGTGCTGAATTCGCGCGTTTCGGCCGGAGTGGGCCACACCACGCAGATCTGCGCCATGCCCGGATATCAGGGACGCGGCCTGGGCCGGCGATTGATGGAAGCGTCCATGCAAGCATTGCGCGTGAGAAAATTCAAAAGTGTGTCGCTCACCGTAACCTCCGGCAACGAGCGGGCCGTCAGCCTGTACGAAAAACTGGGCTTTGTGACCGTCAAGAAATTCGCGGCCGGAGTCTGGACCGCCTATTGAGCTTTCAGGCCGGCTCTGCCTCGATCCTCAATTAAGTGGCAATTTCAAAACACGATTTTCCCGTGTGCGGTTTCGCAATTGAAAATAACTGTCTCCTCTCAGGGAATTCCGCGGGACGTAGCATACCGGAAACCACGCGATTTCCAGGGCTTGCCCGCCGGTTCCAGCCTTTGCCATACTAAACGCGATGAGGGCTCGCGCAATTTCCGGGCTGGCTTTGATCGCCCTGCTGGCCGGCACAACCGTCGCGCGCGCCGATGAAATTCGGCTGAAAGACGGCTCGCAGATCCACGGCACAATTGTAGGGTTTGAGAATGGCTCCTTCCGCGTCGCAACCAGCTACGGATTCGCGCTCATACGGAAGGATAAGGTCGCGGACATCAATATCACCGCTTCGAAAAAGGAACCTGCGCCGAACGCGAAATTGAGCGCGCCGGCCATGGTTCCCGCTGTCGCCAGGCAAGCCTCATCGCCTACAAGCCCCTCCCCCGAAACGATTGTCCTGACGCCGATGCGCCCGGAAACCGGACGCATCACATATGCCGCTCCGAAAAGTGAGCCACCCTCGCCCAGAGTGAAAGCGTTAGCCGTTGCCTTTCCCGCTCCTCCGCCGGCGCCACCACCTCCGGAACCTCTGGTGATTCGCGACGAAATTCGCGGCAACACCTATATCAATCTCACGTATGGATTCACGATGTATAAGCCGCCGAGCTGGGATCTGATCCCCGACGCGCGCAAGGCGCTGCCCGACGCCGTCGCCGCCCTGGGCACCTACGATCAAACCACTCTGCTTGTGATCGGACGTGAGCGCGCGAAAGATTCCCTTGCAGCGCACGCCGCCGCCACCGGAAAGGCCCTCAGCGAGGTTTACGAGAATTACAGGCTGGCCTCAACCAAGCATGTTTCGATTGCCGGACTTCCCGCGATAGAACAGCACCTGCACGGAACCGCCGATGGGCACGACTGGTCGGTCTTCCTGGTGACGTTTCTTAAAGGAAACAATGCCTTCACGTTGCTGGGAATGACCTGGGCGAATTCCGACCTGATCCAGTTTCAGGAAAACGTAATCGCAAAAACCCTAAACAGCCTCGCCTTCACCCCGCAGTAAATTAGTCCACCAGTAGAACAGGCTTCAGCCTGTTTGCCTTTGCTTTTCGCCTTTGCCTTTGCTTTTCGCCTTTGCCTTTGTTTTCCACATTCAAAAAAAAACAAACCGAAAAAAAACTTCCCTACGCCACGTCCACAGTCACCGTGTGATATCCGGTCGCGCCGTTTGGCCATTCGCCGGATCTTGAGGATGTCTGCAGCTTGCCATTCGCATCCGTGGCGCGCACCTGAATTTCGTGTTTCCCACGCGACGGGTTGGCCCACACGTAGCGCCAGAAAGCCCACACTTGCGATGGTATGGGATTGCTGAAAATCTGGCAGGGGCTCCAAGTGGCTCCGCCGTCGGTTGAGATTTCCACTTTTGCCACGCCCACGGCATTTGTGATCGCATATCCGGTAACGACAAAACTCTGCCCGGAAATCGGCGCGCCGTTGTACGGATCGTCGATCACGGACTGCAATTGCCGCTCGCCCGTATTCGACCACCCCATCCATTCCCAGTAGCCAAGATGACTTTTGTTGACGAACTCGATGCGCGTCAGCCATTTCGGCATTTTCATGCCGTACGTGCCGGGCATCAGCAGGCGCAGTGGAAATCCGTGAATACGATTGAGCGGCTCCCCATCCATGTCGTACGCCAGAAAACTTGCGTCGCGCAGCAGGCGCTCGGTGGTGTGGCCGGTCGTGTAGCCTTCCGCCGCGTACAGGATCGCGTACTTCGCATTGGACTTCAGCGCGGCGCGTTCCAGCAAAGGCCGCAGCAGGGTTCCGCGCCAGTTCGCCGTGTCGATCAGTCCGCCCGCAATTTCATTCGAAATGCATTCCAGCGTGAGCGTCGTTTCATACGGAGCCAGCTTGCGGATGTCGTCATAGTCAAAATGCAGCGGCTCGTCGACCAGGCCATCGATCGTCAGCGACCATTGGTTCACGTCCACCGGCGGCTCGCCGTGCGATGATGTGATGTAAAACTCCGAAACCGGGGCTATCGCGCGCAGCGCCGCCTCCGGCCCGTATTTCTCATAGTTCTTGACGTTGACGTGATACCCGCCAAATCCGTACGACAGCGAACGGTACACCGCATAGGGGATCAGGATTCCCAACCCCGCGCCTCCCGCAATCGAAATGAATCTGCGACGGTCCATGTGGCCTTCCTTTGACTGTACCACTACTTGGATGCTACGGAGAAAGAGCGCGCTCGGATGAGCCAACAGGACTGGCTTCAGCCAGTCCGGGTTTGATCCTGCAAATACGAAAAACAGACAGGCTGAAGCCTGTCCTACTAAAACCTAGAACTTCGTGACTTCGGAGAAATTGAAGTTGCGGACTTTCATCGGCGGAACAACCATTTCAAACGATTCTTCCCCGGCGGCGCGCACGGCCGGGCCCATCGCTTCGACATTCGAAAGCATTTCGAGAACGCCCTGGTTGAAGCGGAAATTCCGGACGCCGCCGGCGATCTTGCCGTCCCGCACCAGGAACGTGCCGTCACGCGTCATGCCGGTAAGCACTTTTTCGTAGGGATCGACGTCGCGGATATACCACATGCGGGTGACCAGAATGCCGTGACCGGTCGAGCGCACCATTTCATCCACCGAGCAATTGCCGCCGCCAAAAACCAGGTTCATGGGCGCTTCGCCGTATTCATTGGGCAGGGAAAATCCGTGGCCCGTGGGCCGGGCCTTCATTTTTTTTGCCGTGGCGCGCGAGTACACCAGGTTCGTCGGAACGCCCTTGTCGACCAGCAATATTTTCCGGCGCGGCATTCCCTCGCCATCATAGGGCGCTCCGGATTGCAGCGGGTGGAACACATCGTCGTGCAGGGTGATATTTTCGCCCAATACGCGCTTGCCCATGCGCTTGTTGAAGCAAGAGCGCTGGTCCGCCACCGCCGTGCCCGCAAAATCGTAGAAAAGAAACCCGACCAGGTCGAGCGCCGCGGCGGGCTCAAGAATCACAGTCCACTTTCCCGGCGCGGCTTCGCCGGGATTGCGCGACGCCGCCGATTTTTCGCTCGCGCTTCGGGCCAGCGCAATTGGATCGATGTCGTCGAGATCGGAGGCATTGGCCTTGGCCCAGCCGGAAGAATCCGGTTCGAGAATGGTGATGGAAAATTCGGAGCGCGTCTGGCGATGCGATGCGAAAAGCCCGTTTGTATTGGCAATCGCCGATTGCGTCACTCCCGTCGTGAAAATGCCCGCGGCCGTTTGCCTGTTTTTTTCGGCCATTTCCGCGACGCGGGCGACGGCGCGGGCGCGATCGGCCGGAGAAGCGTGCGCGGTGTTCTCAAAATAACGCGACACCTGGCCGTATTTCTGCGGCCCCGGCATGGGCAGCAGGCCGGGAATGCGCGGCTGGCTGCGCGCCAGGGTTTTCGATGTGGCCACGACGCGGCGCAGCGAATCGTCGTCCGTCTTGTTCGTGGTCGCGCGGGCCGTTCGGCCGTCCAGCACGGTGCGCACCGAGACGGTGAGCGACTGCTCCGCGACGTTCTGATGAATCGTGTTGTTGGCAAAACGCGTCAGGGCGTCGGAAATCACGCCGATTTCCACTTCGGTTTCGTCCGCATCGCTGTATTTGAAAATTTTCTCCGCGATGCGCCGCAGTTCCGCATCGGAAAGCAGATGCAAAGCCGCCACCGCAGGGCCGGACTTGCGCCTCGCTGCGCCGCGCGATTTTTTTCTGGACCTGCTATCGCCTGGAGTCATAAACCCTTCAGCAAATGCGCAAAATGACTTGTGAATCGGACCTTCCGGTCCGACGATATCGGCCGTAAAAGCAGGGCTTTTAAGCGCCGCGGTTTCAGCCGCGACATTCAAATACTCGAAAAACGTGGGCTTTAACCCCTGACGTTCGGGCCAGATTGTTTCGTTGCCCAGCTATGAGACGGTTTCCAGCCCCGCTCATGATTTCGCGAACGCCGCTCCCAGCTTGATGTTGCGAAAACGCGCGGGCGAAGCACCGTGCCCGGTGCCCATGGTCTGCATGGGCTGGCCCTTGCCGCAATTGGGCGTGCCCCACAGCGTCCAATGGTCGCGCGAGCAGATGGCGTCGCAGCTGTTCCAGAATTCCGTGGTGATGCCGCTATAGCTGGGATTTTTCAGCATGCGCGTTTTCTTCCCGCCCTTAATCTCCCAGCCGATTTCCGTGGAGAACTGAAAATGGTAGCGGCGGTCGTCGATGGACCAGGAACGGTTGGTCTCCATCAGAACAGCGTCGTCGGTATCGGCGATCAGATCCTCGAAGCTCCAGGCGCCGGGCAGGATACTGATGTTGGTCATGCGAATGATCGGCAGGCGATTCCACGATTCGGTCCGCATGGTGCCGCCGGAGTGCTGCAAACCGATGGAAATCGCCGTTTCGCGATTGGACAAATATCCGGTGAACAGGCCGCCGGTGATGATCGGCGTGCACTGCGCGGGAACGCCTTCATCGTCATAGGCGAACGTGCCGAGGCCGGGGCCGTGGTCGAGCCGCGCATCGGCCACGACGTTGACGATGTCGGAACCGTAGCGCAGCTTGTCCAGCTTTTCCAGCGTGAGGAAACTCATGCCCGCGAAGTTCGCTTCCATGCCCAGCACGCGGTCCAACTCGATGGGATGGCCGATGGATTCGTGAATCTGCAGGCCGAGCTGCGAGCCGTCCAGGATCAGCGTTTTCGTGCCTTCCGGCGCCTGCGCCGCCGAATGCAGCGCGACCGATTCCTCGGCCACGCGTTGCGCATTGCCCACCAGGTCGAGCGATTCCACCAGTTCGTAGCCGGAAAGCTGGTGCTGCCCGCCAAAACTGTTTGGATACGAACGCTTCTGGATCTCGCTGCCGGCAAACGTGGTCGCAACAATTCCCGCGCCCGACTGCATCTTGATCTGGTGAATCACCGAGCCAATCGAGGAGGCGAACAACTGCTCGATGCGGCGAAACGCCATGGAAGTTTCGGTGAGCGTCACGCCCTTGACGCGCGACATTTCCTTGTCCGCCGCCAGCAGCAGATCGAGCTGCCGCTGGATCGAAATCTGGAACGGGTCCTTGATATATGGATTCTGCCAGGTGTCCTGATAGGACTCGACCGGCACCATTTTCACATCGTGCCGCTTGACCAGCGCCGACGCCCTGGCGATGGCCACGGCCTGGGCGGCGCAGGCCGCAATTCCCTGCTGCGTGAGGCGGTCGGTGGAGGCAAAGCCCCACGACCCGCGCGCAATCACGCGAATGCCGATGCCGAACGATTCCGATTCGGATAGATTGCCGACCTGGCCGTTCTTTGTGGAAAGATCGCGGAGGCGGATGTCCATGACGCGCGCATCGGCATAAGTTGCGCCGCGCGCTCGCGCGGCTTCCAGCGCCCAGTTGGCGAAATCGCGCATCATGAGGTTAAAGACAGAGGAAACTGAAAAAACAATGTGGCGCGGACTTCGCCCTGCGGGGTTGCAAAGTTGCATGAGCAAAACATAGCCCCGCAGGCCGAAACCCGCGCCACTGGTAATTCAATGCGCTGCTACGTGCCTTCCGACCAAGAAGCCAGATAATGCTCCTGCTCGGGTGTGAGTTTATCCATCTGTACGCCCATCGACTCAAGCTTGAGCTTGGCAATCTGCCGGTCAATCGCTTCCGGCACGACGTAGACTTCCGGTTTCAAGTCAGCCGCGTTCTTGAGCATGTACTCGGCGGAAAGGGCCTGGTTGGCAAAGCTCATATCCATCACGGCCGCCGGGTGGCCCTCGGCGGCGGTCAGATTGATCAGGCGTCCTTCGCCCAGCAAATAAATTCTGCGGCCGTTCTTGACCGAATATTCCTCGACGTAGGGACGCGCAATGCGGTGATTGCCGCCGGCCATTTTCTCCAGCGCCGGAATGTCAATTTCCACGTTGAAGTGGCCGGAATTGCAGATTACGGCGCCATCCTTCATGCGCTCGAAATGTTCGGCTGCCAGAACCGATTTATTTCCCGTGACGGTGACAAAAATGTCGCCGATCTTCGCGGCTTCCGCCATGGGCATTACGCGGAACCCGTCCATCACCGCTTCAATGGCGCGCACGGCGTTGATTTCGGTGACGATCACGTTGGCGCCCAGGCCCTTGGCGCGCATGGCCACGCCCTTACCGCACCAGCCGTACCCCGCGACCACCACGTTGAGGCCGGCGATCAGCAGGTTCGTCGAGCGAATAATGCCGTCGATCGTGGATTGCCCGGTGCCGTAGCGGTTGTCGAAGAAGTGCTTGGTTTCGGCATCATTCACGGCGATGACGGGATACTTCAGCGTTCCGTCCTTGGCCATGGCGCGCAGGCGAATCACGCCCGTCGTCGTTTCTTCGGTGCCGCCGATGACGTCCGGCACGAATTGCTTGTACTTGGTCAGCAGCAGGGTTACCAGGTCCGCGCCATCGTCCATCGTGATCTGCGGCTTGTGTTCGGCGGCGGCGTTCAGGTGGGCGTAGTACGTGGGGTTGTCTTCGCCCTTGATGGCGTAGGTCGGAATCGAGTAATCCTTCACCAATGACGCGGCCACTTCGTCCTGCGTCGACAGAGGGTTCGAAGCGCACAGCACCAAGTCGGCCCCGCCGTCACGCAGAGTGATGGCCAGGTTCGCTGTTTCGCTGGTCACATGCAGGCACGCGGAAAGCCGCACACCCTTTAGCGGCTGTTCCTTGATGAATCGCTTGCGAATTAATTGCAGAACGGGCATCTGCTGGTTCGCCCATTCGATTTTTCGCTTGCCCGGCTCCGCCAGTCCCAGATCCTTAACATCACCCGCTACACCTTGCGCAGTCTTTGTCACGCGAATCTCTCCTGTTTTTTAAGTAACACAGGCTTTTTACCCTGAGGCAACCTGAGGCAAAGCGAAAGGCCGCCTGTGGGATTTTTACCTGATGAAATCGGTATGAATATGGCCTTCCACTAGCGGCGCGCCGCCACTTCTTTGCCGGCGAGCCCCGCCTGGCTGCGAATCGCTTCCGCCTTGTCGGTCAGTTCCCAGGTGAAACCCGGGCCCGAGCGTCCAAAATGTCCGAAAGATGCGGTCGCCCGGTAAATCGGCCGGCGAAGATTGAGCGACTCGATGATGCCGCGCGGCGTAAGCTTGAACGTAGCGCGAATCAGGTCGGTAATCTGTTCGTCCGGAATCGCCCCGGTGCCGAACGTATCGGCCATCACCGAAACTGGTTCGGCCACGCCGATGGCGTAAGCCAGCTGAACTTCCACTTTGCGAGCCACGCCCGCCGCCACAAGATTCTTCGCGACGTGCCGAGCCATGTAGCAGGCCGAGCGGTCGACCTTCGAAGGGTCCTTGCCGGAAAACGCGCCGCCGCCGTGCCGGCTGTAGCCGCCGTAAGTATCCACAATGATCTTGCGACCCGTGAGGCCCGCGTCGCCCATCGGACCGCCGACGACGAAGCGCCCCGTCGGGTTGATATGAAATTTCGTATTCTTGTCCATCAATGCGGCGGGAACCACTTTGTCAATCACTTCGGTGCGTATGGCGTTCTGCAGGTCCGCGTTCGAAACCGAGTCGCTATGCTGCGTCGAGATCACGACGGTATCGACGCGCACCGGGCGATCACCCAGATATTCGACCGTAACCTGCGATTTTCCATCCGGCCGCAGAAAATCCACGATGCCCTGGCGGCGCACTTCGGAAAGGCGCTGCACCAGCTTGTGCGCCAGCATGATCGGCAGCGGCATCAATTCCTCGGTTTCATCGCAGGCGAAACCGAACATCAAGCCCTGGTCGCCCGCCCCGCCAGTGTCCACGCCCATGGCAATGTCCGGGGACTGACGCTTGATTGAGGAAATGACAGCGCAAGTTTCCGCATCGAAGCCGAACTTGGCGCGCGTATAGCCGACGTCGCGAATGACGTCGCGGGCGATGTCGGAATAGTCCAGAACGGCCTTGGTTGTAATTTCTCCGGCAACCATTACCAACCCTGTCGTCACCAGCGTTTCACAGGCTACGCGGCCGGTAGGATCTACGGTAAGCACCGCGTCCAGCACTGCGTCGGAAACCTGGTCGGCAATCTTGTCCGGGTGACCTTCGGTCACCGATTCCGACGTAAACAGAAATTTGCGCTTGTTCTCACTCAAACCGGCACCCCTTCAGAGATAAACTGCATGGAAGGGCCGACAAAATTCACCCGAGGCGGCCACATTCGTGCGAATTGACGCTAACATGTGCTCCCAACAGTGTCAACGAAATGGGGCCAAACGCGCAGGACGATCAGTTAATAGTAGAATTCCGGGGTTGTACCGTTCCCCGGCCACAAATGGTTTATGTCTATGAAGTTATGCGTCGTCCCCGGCTTCGGCCGCGCTTCCGAGCGTCCCTCTTCTCCGCGACAACAAATAACTGCGGATAAAGGGATCCAAATCGCCATTGAGAACGCGGTCCACGTCCCCCACTTCGAATTTCGTCCTGTGGTCCTTAATCAGGCGGTACGGCTGCAGAGTGTAGGTGCGGATCTGGCTGCCGAAGCTGATGTCGCGCTTGGTTTCGTCCAGCTTGCGGGTTTCCGCCTGGCGCTTTTCGACTTCCGCCTCGTACAGACGCGAGCGAAGCCATTTCATGGCCAGTTCGCGGTTCTTGTGCTGGCTGCGTTCATTCTGGCATTGCACGACGATCCCGGTGGCCAGGTGGGTGATGCGAACCGCGGTTTCCACCTTGTTCACGTTCTGGCCGCCCGCGCCGCCCGCGCGGAAGGTATCGATGCGCACTTCCTCGGGCTTTACGACGATGTCGATTCGATCGTCGATTTCGGGAATGACGAATACGGAGGCGAAGGAAGTGTGCCGCCGTGCGGCCTGGTCGAACGGTGAAATCCGAATCAGCCGGTGCACACCGCTTTCGGTCGATAGAAGGCCGAAGGCATTTTCGCCTTCGACGCGCACCGTGGCGGACTTCAGCCCCGCGCCTTCCCCCGGCGTCAGGTCCATGACCGTGGCGCGAAATCCTTTTTGTTCGGCCCAGCGGAGGTACATGCGCAGCAGCATCTCGGCCCAATCCTGCGACTCCATGCCGCCGGCGCCGGGCTTGATCGTCATGATGGCGTTCAGGCGGTCATTTTCTCCGGAGAGCAGCGTGAGGGTTTCCAGTTCGGAGACATAAGTGTCGGCAGCATCGATTTCGTGCTGGATGTCGCGAAGCAGATCGTCGCGTTGGGCGACGTCGGTCTCTTCCTCGGCGAGATGGAAATAAGTTTCGATGTCGCTGAGGATGGTCGCCAGCCTGGTGTCGGAAGCGATGATTTCCTCGGCGGCCTTGCGCTGCTGCATCACCTTCTGCGCCTGTTCCTGATCCTGCCAGAAGTCGGGGTGAGCAATTTTCAATTCCAGCGCGGCGATGGTTTCACGGCTGCGTGCGACGTCAAAGATAACTCCGGACCAGCTCGATTCGCTTCTGAAGTTCGTCCTTGCGGCGCTGCAGATCTTCGATGTCCATGGAGGTCCTGTCGGATTATGGGTGCGTGGCCCGAGTACGGCGAGAGAAAGCCTTTCGCGCGTCGAATAACAGTAGCACGAGAGCCTCGATTACGCACAAGATGACGCACAGCCACGGCAACCAGTCGCCCCACCGGACGTAGGGCGTCAGGTCCGTGCGAAACCCGTACGGCGCGTCGAGTTCACCGCGAATCCCGGGCGCCAGCCGCGCCGCAATGCGCCCGTAGGGATCGACCGACACGGTGATTCCGTTATTGGTGTCGCGCAACAGCCAACGCCGATTTTCCACGGCTCGCACGCGCGCCATCGCCAGATGCTGCTCCGGGGCGCCCGACCCGCCGAACCAGCCATCGTCCGAAATGTTGATGAATACGTCCGCGCCCGCCAGGGTGAAGCGGCGAACCTCGTTGGGGAAAATCGCCTCGTAACAAATAAAAACGCTGAAGGGGTGTCCCGCGATACGCCCCACTTTATATTGCGTGCCGTGCTGAAAATCGCCGATGAGCCCGGTGAGATCGCCGGCAAACCCAAGCCAGTTTCGCCAGGGCACGTACTCGCTGAACGGCACGAGGTGAATCTTGTCGTATATAAAATCCAGCTTGCCGTCCGGGCCGAGCAGGGCGGCGCTGTTGTTCGCGCCGATCCTGCCGTAACCCAGCGGCTTCCAATCCACCACGCCCACCAGGAATCCATGGCCCGCGCCGCGCGCAATGCGCTCCGCGCGCGAATGAAAATTTTCGTCCTGCAGCGAGAACGGCGCGGGAACTTCCGGCCAGACGACCACGCCCGGTTCTTTTTGTGCCGCGCCAATGCTGATTTGCTCGAGTTGGTCCATGTCGGCGGCGTGCGTCTGCATCCAATTCGAGGGATAGCCGTTGGATACCGGAAAATTCGTCTGCACCAGGTGCGCCACATGATCGGCATGCGCCTGCGGCACAAACCGCGGGCCCGCCAGACCAATCACGAGCAAGGCCATCGTCGCGCCGATCCATATTTTCAAACCCGTCCGCTTGCGCTGCGAAACTTGCAGGACCGCCCAGGCCCCCAACCCGTTATAGGACGCCACCACAAAGGAAAGTCCAAAAATTCCGGTGATCGCCGTCAACTGCGCGAATGCCAGATTCCCCGAGGCCACGTATCCAAGCAGGTCCCACGGAAACCCGATGTCCGGCAGGTGCATCATGGCAAATTCCATGGTCACCCACAGGAAAGGCGCAACGAAACAGGCGCGCGCCTTGCTGGAACGCCCCAGCCAGGCCACTACCAGCGCAAATGCCGCGTGGAACAGTGACGTGGCGAAAATCAGCAATGCGAACACGGCCCCCGCCTCGATCACCGGAAGAGGGCCGTACTGGCGCATCACGTTGTAAAACCACGGCACGCTGAGCCCGTAATACGCCGCGCCCTGCAGCCATCCCAGCAACAGGGCAAACCTCGGCCGCGCGCCCAGAACCGCGATTATTAAAATTGCCGGGGCCATCCATCCGAGCAGCGGCAAATTGTACAGCGGATAGGCCAGGGCCAGCGCAACGCCGGAGGCGAGCGCGAGCAGAAGGCGAACCGTCCTCGAAAGATTCATGGTCACGGCATTGTAGACCGTCGATGCGGCTGCTGCACGAGGGGAAAAAGGAAGATCGTCGGCCTGTTACCGGGAAGATCGTTTCTATTGCGTGTGCCACGGTAAAGCAGCGGTCGCTCTATACCGATACTGGTGAGGCAATCCGCGTACACGCGTTTCTCGAAGAACGCAGCAAGGCCGCGACTCAATGTCCGGCAGGCAGAGTCCAGATGTTCAGCACGCCGGTGGACAAGTGTCGATTCGCGTTTCCTTCGGGAAGCGCAATCTTGCCGTCCACCACGATGGGGCTGTTCCAGTGTCCGCTGCCGCACGCAAGAGTGGTTACCAGAGTTCCCTGCGCGGGATCGTAAACCCGCAGACCGCCGGAAGGGTCATATACGAACAGCAAACTATCGGCCACCAAGGGACTGGTTCCGCCGGTATTGTTCTTCCATTTCTGTACGAGCTTGCCGTTTTCAAGAGTCCAGGCCGCAGTGCCATTGCCGTCAGCGGCGAACATCCACGTCTCGGGCCCATGGCGCCACACGGCGGCGGCGGTCAGCATGCGGCTGCCCGACGGCGTGGACACGGTCTGGATTTCGTGGCCCTGATGCGCCTCGGCTCCGGCGATAGCCTTAATGCTGAGCAGATGGATCTTTCCGGCCTTGCCGCCTTGCGCCAGGAAATCGCCTCCGAGCAGCACCGGCGAAGTCGATCCCACGTCAAGGTCGCGGTCGTTGAGCTCGGCATTGTTTGTGGGAGTGTAGTTGCCGAGGATTTCGGTGGCGTCCGGGTTGAGCTCAATGACGGCGTCGCCCCAGCTCGTTTTGCCGTTGTAAGGGCCGTTGCCGGTGGACACAAAAATATTTCCACTGGAATCGATCACCGCGCCGGCACGGCCCCAAATTGCCGATTGGGTGTCCTGGCAGGAGTTGGGATTGAGCAGGCCCGGGCGGTTGCTGCAGAGCGAGTTCCATACGTGGAGCAGCTTGCCGGTTTGGGCGTCGAGAATCGCGACGTGGCCCTGGTAGGGCGGCTGATCACCGATATAGCCGCCGGTGACGGCGACGATATGGCCGCGAAACTCTCTGAGCGGCGAAGCGATCTTCTCGCGTACCGGCAGCAATGTGATCGCGGTCCTCCAGAGCACGTGCCCATCAGAGATGGCGAGTTTCTGAACGGTGCCATCGGGCGCCGCGGCGTAGATATATTGGCGGTCGGGATCGGCGACCGGCGTGCTGTTGGTAATCTGCCGCGAACCTTCCCACGACTGATATTTGGGTGGGGTGTATTCCCAGAGAATGGAACCATGATTGGCGTCCACCGCGATCGTCTTGCCGTAGGTGGTGGTCATGAAAAATACATCGTGTTTAGCGCCCATCACGTTCACGCCGCGAAGATAGATGACCGAGGCGTCGACGGTGCCATCCAGTTGGATCTGGTGGGGGCTCAACGACGCGACATTCGCGGCGGTGATGCCGGCGCCGCTGTTCGACGAGCTGGAACTGGCTTGATCCCCGCCAAACTGAGTCCAGTCGCTTCCGCCCTGCTGTCCGAAAGCAGGTACAGCCGCGATTCCCAACAAGATGAATAGCCATGGAAGAAATAGGCGCCGGACAACGCCTGCAGTTGCAGGCTTTTCACAAACAGTCATAACAAGCCTCCAAACCAACTATGGCTCTTTAGCGCACTTCCAGCGCAATGGGAGCAAATTCCGGCCACCCCGCGCTTGGGAATTGAATCCACCGAAACGGGGTCGCCAGCACTCAAAAATCAACTACCTCAGTTTCTTCCGCACGACCCATGTGGACATCGAGCGCAGGTTCTGGACGACGGTGGTCTTCAGCGGTTCGACCATTTCTGCGCCAATCCGTTCGGCGATCGAGTTGAGTATCGCTTCGTCCACCAGATACCGCTCCGCGCCATCCGGCGACAGGAAGCGGCGTCCCTGGATCTGTTTGAACTGGCTTTCCATCCCGATGGTGGAAGCGATGCGGCAGAAGAAGAGTCCTCCGGGCTTAAGAACGCGCCAGGATCCCTGCAGCATGGCCTCGAATTGCGCGTCGTCGCTGGCCAGATGCAGGACCGTGTTGCTGATGACCACGTCCGCGCAGGCATCCTCAAAAGTCATGTGCTCCACGGGTTCGACTCGAAAATTCGACGCCGGAAGCGCGGGCGCAACCTTGTGGGCGAAGGCGCGAACGCCCTCCACGCACTGGGCGTCCGAGTCCGCGGCGTAGACTTCGTACCCTTCCCGCAGAAAGTAGACGAGGTTTCGGCCGGTACCGCATCCGGCGTCCAGGATTCGCATTCCGGGTGCGATGTGGCCTTTCAGAAGCTGGTCGAAAAGATAGATGTCGATCTGGCCGAACTGTTGCTGCAGCGTGAGCTTGGTCATTTCTAAAACGCTAGACCGGCAGCGCGATTGTGTCAAGAGTGCGAGTCACTGATATTCGTGCCCACCTTTTCCTGTAAGCCGCTCGCCGCATGCCGCGGCAGACAAAATCATGCGCCGTTTGCGGCGGAAATCTCTGAACACTCTCTGAATTTCCGGACAGTTTTTCAGGCCGGGCGGCGCCCGGCAAACAGGTGAAAGACGAAAAGGATGATCGCGACGAGAAGCACAAGATGGATAAGAGCGCCGACTACATGAAATACCAGAAAGGCGCCGATCCACGTGAAAAAAAGCACAAGGGCGATTCCGAGCAGTGCATAGCGCATGAGGGTTCCCCCGTACGGAAATATTAGCATGGCGGTCAGCCTGCCGGTATTGCCAGGAACATTCTCATTGATGGTGATCGAGCGTACTCCAACCTAGCGCTGA
>DATLTA010000106.1:0-40749 GCA_035533775.1 Candidatus Dormiibacterota bacterium
TTTACGCGATGACTTCTAAAAACAGGCCACGCTCTATTAGCCTGACGGGTCTGCTGACCGATCTAGGGAAGCCCGGGCATCGGGTTGGACGAGAGGGATGCCTGACGGTATTTTCCTGTGACCAGGCGCACGTAATTGCGGGTCTCGCGATAGGGCGGAACGGAATGATACTGCGCGACGCGTTCGGGCCCGGCATTGTACGCCGCAAGGGTCAGCTTCAGATTGCCTTTGTATAGGGAAAGCAATTCCTTCAAATATCGAGTGCCCGCGTCAATATTTTGCGCGGGATCGAACACGTTGGTGACACCGAACCGCGAAGCGGTTTCGGGCATCAATTGCATTAGGCCGCGCGCGGATTTCCAGGAAACCGCATTGGGGTTAAAGTTCGATTCCACCGCAATTACACTGGCAATCAGCTCCGGAGACACGCCGTGCGCGCGCGCCGCGATGGCAATGAGCGAGGCGTACGGAACGTCGAGCAATTTGACTTTAACCGGCAAAAACGTGTCCTCGGGATCGATGCGCACAACCTCGTTCGCGGGAATCTCCAATGTGCCGCCCATCATCGTCAGGCGCATCTGTTGGCCAATCCGTTGATATCCCGTAATGTGAATTCGCTGCCCCGACTGCAGCACGGCGTAGTCGGCGCGAGCGGCCGGCGCCACGGCGCACAGGAAGACTCCTGCAAGCCCCGCCCATACGCGGATTCCTTTTGACATTCGGCTCATATCACAATTTTTCCAGCGCGTACGTCGTAATCGCCGCCGCCACGCCGCCCTGATCGTTGCTCAGCGTCTCATGCCAGCCCAGGGATTTCAACTGGGGCACGCTATTGCCCATTACGATGGGAAGTCCCGCATAGTGCAGCATTTCCAGGTCGTTCAGGTTGTCTCCAATGGCCATGACGTCCTCCCGGGACCATCCGCGATGGCCGACCCACGCCGCCAGCGCGGAGCCCTTCGAGCATCCCGGAGAAATGACGTCCACCATGCCAAAATTTCGATGATCATACAGTGTTACAGCCAGAGAATATTCCATGGAAAATGGCAGGTCGGTGAGAAACGTTGCGATCTGGCGCGCTTGCTCCACCGATCCGGTGAACATCACCTGGATGGGATCCTCGGTGAGGCAGTCGGGCAGGGGAGACATTTCGGAGATGAAATCGCGGTTGCGTTCGAAATATCCGCTTCGCAACGGGTCGCCCCAGTCGATTCGTTCGAAAATTAGCTGATTTTCGCGCTGGCGGTCAAAGCACACCGAGGACATCCCCCGGAACTGGATGGTGGCGTGCAGCACGCGCTCGGCCACGTTGCGGGGCAGCAACTGCACGCGGTGCGTTTCCCCGCGGCTGGACCGAACCAGGGCTCCGTTATTCACGATCATGGTCAGCGGGCAATCGAACTGCCGCGCGATGGGCATGGCGAAATCGTATCTGCGGCCGGTCACCAGGGCTACTTCGATGCCGCGCTCGGAAGCCTCGGCCACCGCCCTGCGGTTGACCTCGGGCAACTGGGACCGGTTATCAAGCAGCGTGCCGTCAATGTCGAGCGCGATCAGGCGTACGGGCATGTTCCTATTCTACCGCGCGCGCCTTTCCGAGGATAGGTTGGCGAAGCGGGGATGTGCCCCGAACGCATTTTGGCGGGGAAATCGGGTTTAAGGGGAGGGGACAGTCGCCATGGTTCTGTTGGTAGGAGCGCTCTCGGCGCCGTTGGAATTCACCGAGGTTACGTAGTAGGAATAGGTTTTTCCCGCTTCCACGGTCTTGTTGGTGAATTCATGGCCCGTCAGCGGCTGCGAAGTCAGCTTTACGGCGGGGCCGCCCGCGGCGGCTTGCCTGTACACGTTGTAACCAGCGACGCTGGACGTGCTGGGGGTCCAGGAAAGCTTTACAGAATGGGCCTTCGCATTGCCGCTATTCGATTTCCCGCACCCCACGCAAAGCAGCACAAATGCCAGCAGGAGCGGGAGGCAATAGATCGCTCGCGATTGTACTTTTCTGGACATGAATTCCGACCGACAGACGCCTGTAGGCGGATTATACACGGGAAGGGTTTCGGTTTACACAATGCCGGAAAATTTTGGTGGAGGCTACGGGAATCGAACCCGTGTCTGTTCGTTGCGAACGAACTATTCTCCCGCTGAACTAAGCCCCCTGCGGAACGGTGGAGATTTTAGCAGGGCTCGGCGAGGATTCCAAATATGCCGAGCCGGAAGCTTTCGAACACGTTGTGGAGATACTGCCTATAGGACAACCCTATTGCTGATGCGGCATGGTCGACGCCGTGCGTTGCGCGATAATTCTGCGGGCATTTTCGTAAAGGGCCCGAGCCTGCGGCAAGGATGCGATGGCTTTCTCGATTTGCACGTCGTCATCCAAGCCGACTTTTTCCCCTTCCGTCAGGCCAAAGACGGAGATAAACGCCTCTTTTTTGATTTCGCGCTTGATCCAGGGCAGGTTCTGGCTGATATCCTCGCTGGTATATTTAATTTTTTGCATGTCCAGGTAGTTGGTGAATAGTTTCATCACGTTTGCGTCGGCGACGAAGTCCTTGGTGATCATCGGCCGGGTCCCCAGGAAATACGTGGTGAATCCGCCGACACCGCCCTCATAACCAAAGAACACGTTGCGCTGCAGCAGCGTCTCCTGAAACGTATCCATCTTGGCAGGCGCGACCACAACGTCCGGCGTGATGCCGCCGCCTCCGGTTACCTGGCGACCGCTGTCGGTCAGCTTGATTTCCGTAACAGGAGGGTTGTTGTGATTATAGAGATAGTCGTACAGCGTAGTGTCCTTATAGTCGCGCTGGATCAACCGGCCGCTGGGGGTGTAGTAGCGCGCGGTGGTCAGCGCCAGGCCCGTATTATCGCTCAACCCGGAAACGGTCTGCACCAAGCCCTTGCCGAAACTGCGTGTTCCCACCACCAAACCGCGATCGTGATCCTGAATCGCGCCGGTAACGATCTCGGACGCCGAGGCGGAGCCTCCGTTGACGATGACAACCAGCGGCATGGTGTCGCCACGATTGCCGTGCACGGCATAGTAGCGGCGTTCCTGAGACGCCCGGCCATGATGCGACACGATCAGCTGGTTTTTGTCCAGAAACTTATCGGCAACCGCTACGGCTTCGTTCAGCAGGCCTCCGGGATTGCCGCGCAGGTCGAGAATCAGCCCGTCGAGCTTGGGGGCGTCCAGCGAATTGAGAGCCGCGGTGAGTTCGGAATCGGTGGTTTCATTGAACCCTGTGAGTTTGATGTAGCCAATCCCCGGCTTGATCTGAAAGGCGATGTCGACCGAATGCTTCGGGATTTCATCCCGCGTGATGGTGAAATTCAGATCCTTGGCGTATCCGACGCGCTTCATCGTGACGTGCACGATCGTGCCTTTCGGCCCCTTCAGCAAGTCGGCAACTTGCGAACTGCTGAGTCCCTCGGCGGATTTGCCGTCCACGGACATGATGACGTCGCCCGGACGAATGCCTGCGCGGAACGCCGGTGCACCCGGCATGGGCGCCAGCACGTACGTGTAGTTGTCGCGCGGCACGATGGTCATTCCTACGCCGAAATAATGGCCGCTCTGGTCCTCGCGGAGGGCGGCATAGGCGCGCGGGTCGAAGAAACTGGAGTGCGGATCAAGTACGCGCAGCATCCCGGGAATCGCGCCGGAAAAGATCGCGTGATCGGTATCCACCGGAACGGCGTAATTTTTCTGGACGACGGAAAGCACGCTCGTGAAGGTCTTTACCGTGTCCTGCAGATTATTAACATCTGACGATGTCGCGCGAACCGGGGGACCGTAGATCCCTCCCAGGATCGCTGATATGGCCAGCACTCCGACGACGAGCAGCGCTCCGCGCCTCTCACCCTGCATTTCGTCCTCGCTTTCCTACCGCCCTACATACTGCCCTGAAGTATAACATAGAGCGCGAATTGACACCCCTTCGGCTGTCCACTATGATTCCAGATGTGAACCAGGGCGAAGCTGTTTTTCTGACTTTCAAACGTTGGCAATATCCGCAATCGAACCAAAAAGGCATCGATTACTGGCCATGTTGAGCTTTCCGCATCTCGTTGTACTATTTGTCATTGCCTTAATTATCTTCGGGCCCCAAAAGCTGCCCGAATTGGCGCGCATGCTTGGCAAGGCTACTGCCGAATTCCGGAAGATGACGAACGATTTCCGATATGCCCTGGAAGACGAAGTGCGTGACATGGAGCGCCAGACCCGTATTCGCGAGGAGGAAGCAGCCGCTACCGCCCGCGCCTCCCAACCCCAGCCTCAGCCCGGCCAGACACCGCCGGAGGGCACCGTGCAGCGCATTCTGCCGGCCGGGGATGTTCCTGGCGAGTCCGGGGAAGCCAATTTCGAGGCTGACGAGACTGCCTCTGGGATAACGAACGAAAATTCCGCCGCATTCTCGGACGATAGCGCTGCTTACTCAGACGAAAGCGCTCCTCACGCTGATCCAGAACCGGCTCCATCGGCGCCGCAGCAAGCCGTAACCGCTCCCCAAGAGAAACCATCCGATGACAAGTGATCCGTCTGAAACCACAGCAGCCGCGCCTGAGCTAGAGCCGGGCGGCAAGATGTCGTTCTTCGACCATCTTGTGGATCTGCGAAAACGCCTGATCAATTCGGCGATCGCAATTGCCGTGGGAGCCGTGGTTGGTGTGGGCGTATCTCAAAATGTGTTCGCTTTTATCGCGCGTCCGGTCCAGGCAGCGCTTCGAAGGCAGCATCTGGACGACCACCTGATCTATACGAGCCCGGCGGGCGCCATCAACCTGATCATCACGCTGGGCATCTACATTGGAGTGGTTCTGGCCGCGCCGGTGGTGCTGCACCAAGTGTGGCTGTTTATCGCGCCGGGGCTTTACAAGCACGAAAAGAAGGGCGTGACGTCTTTTATCTTTTTCTCATTGTCCCTGTTTGTCGCGGGCATCTGTTTCGCGTACTACGTGATTTTGCCGTACATGCTGGACTTCCTCATCGGATTTAAGGGACCGTTCCGGCCGCTGATCAGCGTCAACGAGTATTTCGATTTCGTCTTGATCGTAATGCTGGGGCTGGGTGTCATTTTTGAATTGCCTGTGCTGATATTTTTCCTGGCACTGTTCAATATCGTGACGCCGAAATTTTTATGGAAGAATCTGCGGTACGCGATTCTGGTGATTGCCGTGGTAGCCGCAATTATTACGCCCACGCCCGACGCCACCACCATGCTCGTGTTCATGGCGCCCATGGTGCTGCTGTACTTTATCAGCATCGGCGTAGCCGCAATGGTTGTGCGGAAGAAAGCGAAGGCGGCAGCCGCAGGATAGGGTGTGGGAGGACGGTGCGCAAACAGGATGCTGAATTCATGACTGCTCGCGTTCATAGAACGGCCCTGCTCGTAGGGATATTCGCAATACTCGGCCTGGTCGCCTGTGGGCATTCTTCCTCCACGGCGGATGCGCAAGGCGCCCGGGCGGCATTTCCTCCCGCTCCGCCGGCAAGCGCGACGGGAGGATTTGACGGCGAGCGCGCGTACAAGCAAGTCGAAGCGCTCACGGCCATCGGGCCGCACTCGGCGGGTTCCGAGGGAATTCACCGCGCGCAGGCTTACATCATCGCGCAACTGAAGAGTTTCGGGTGTCCCGTGGATGAGGAGGATTTTCACGTTCCTTCCACCCCGGTTGGCGACGTCGCCATGAAGAACATCGTTGTAAAAATTCCATCGTCGAATCCCAATATTATTTTGTATGCCTCTCATTACGACACGAAACGCATTCCAAATTTCGTCGGCGCCGATGACGGGGGATCCAGCACGGGCGTTCTGCTGGAGTTGGCGCGCGTGCTTTGTGCGCGTAAAAATACCCAGACGATCTGGCTGGCGTTTTTCGATGGTGAGGAAGCCTTCAATATGCAATGGGCCGATCCGGACAATACCTATGGAAGCAGGCAAATGGCCGCAACCCTCGCGCTTTCAGGCGAATTGCCCCGCGTGAAAGCGATGGTTCTGGTGGACATGGTTGGCCCGGCGAATCCCGTGTACAAGCGCGAGTCCAATTCCACACCGTGGTTGACCGATATCATCTGGTCCACGGCGGCGCGTCTGGGCTACGGAAATGTGTTTGTGAATGACCGGACAACCATAGAGGACGACCATCTTTCGTTCCTGAGCCGCGGAGTCCCCGCGACCGACATCATTGATCTGGACGTTCCCTACTGGCATACCACGCGGGACACGATCGATAAGATCGATCCCCGCACGCTGGCCATCACCGGTCACGTCCTGCTGGCTTCGCTCCCGGAAATTGAAAAGAAGATTCAGTAAGACAGGCTTCAGCCGGTCTGGTTTAGATTCTGCAAGTTTCTATTAAGACCTGACGGGGAGAAGGCTGTCGTGCCAAAGCCGGTCATCGCCCGGCAGATCGGCGGCAAAGAAATATGAGGATCGGTTTTGGGGAAAATGAGGCTTAATTCCACAACGTGCGCTTCATCGACACGAGGCCCTGTAACACGCTGCAGTAGAAGACCCAGTTCACCAGGAACATGATCGCGAACTCGAGGGGGCGATCGAATCTACGCCGTACCAACGACTGCGCCCAATTGGCGATGGCCACCCCGGGCAATCCGAAGGCGCCGGCCCAGAGGCCGGGCGCGGAGTGCAATCCGGGCGAGCGCGCAATCAGGGACAGCGCTGCCGTCCATAGAGCCGCCAGAAACAATGCCCATAGAACGATTCTCACGCAGTTCGCCTTGAGTAAAGTTGCGCCTTTGGTCAAGCCATCCGAAAGGCGACCCAATAATTTCAGCATAACGGGTGCCAGAACGCAAAAGGGAATCGGTGCGGGGATTTTGAGGGGCCCGTTTGTGAGTTGTTGAGGCGGGAGGGCTTTCCTGGATTTTGGCTCTTCCCCCTCGGACGCCGGGCAACTGTGTTACATTTTTCGTGCGCAGGTGTGCGATCCAGATGAAACAAATCAGAGTGCGGTCCAAAAACGGGGCTTACGACGTATTGTGCGGGCGAGGTGCGCTCGGAGAATTGCCGCGCACGCTGAAGAAGCTTGGGGAGAAAAGCGCGGTATTCGTGATTTCCTCGCCGCGCGTGTGGCGGCATTGCGGCGCGCGGATCGAAAAACACCTTGCGGGACGCTCCAATGGCACGATTTTGATGGATGACGCGGAAACGTCGAAAAATCTCTCCACGGTCGAGCGCGCCTGTCGGGATCTGGTTCGCGCTGGCGCCGACCGCCGCGCATTGCTGGTGGCCGTCGGCGGGGGAGTGGTGGGCGACGTGGCCGGATTTGTCGCCGCGAGCTATGCCCGCGGGATCGGTTTGATCCATATTCCGACAACGGTGGTGGCGCAGGTCGACAGCGCCGTCGGCGGAAAGACGGGAGTCAATCTCCCCGAGGGAAAGAACCTTGTGGGAGCATTTTATCCGGCCAAGGCTGTGCTGGCCGATCCAGAACTTCTGAAAACCCTTCCGCCTCGCGAATTCCGATCGGGGCTGTACGAAATTATCAAGTACGGCGTAATCGGCGATGCCAGATTGTTTCATTTTCTGGAAACGGAAATGGAAAATCTGCTGCGGCGCGATCCCGCCGTTCTGGACCATGTCATTGAACGCTCCGTTTCCCAAAAAGCGCGCGTCGTTTCCCAGGACGAGCACGAATCCGGATTGCGGGAGATTCTGAATTTCGGCCACACGTTTGCCCACGCGCTGGAAAGCGCAACGCGTTATGAGAAATATCTTCATGGCGAAGCGGTGGGATGGGGAATGATCGCGGCCGCGACGCTTGCAGCGGCGAAAGGAATGCTTTCCCTGCGCGACGCGGAACGCATCGTGCATTTGACGGCTCGCGTGGGGCCTCTGCCCAAGTGGCCCGGCGTCCCGCGGGCGCAGTTGGTGGCCGCGATGCAGGCCGATAAGAAAACGCGCGCCGGGCGCCTGCGGTTTGTGCTGCCCGTTCGCATTGGCAGCGTGCGATGCGGCGTCGAGGTGGATTCGCAGGTTCTGTTGGAGGTTCTGCGGGAGTGCGGTGGGGCTCCAACGCAAGCGCAACTCCACACGGGCCGTGCGGAATGAGTTCCACTTCGCAGCGTGAGGTTCCCGGGACGCGTCCGGAAGGCGTGCGGGACGAAAAAGAGGCCGCCGCACACGTTCGGGAAATGTTCGGCCACATTGCCCCGCGATACGACCTGTTGAATCACCTGCTATCGCTCGATATCGATAAGGTGTGGCGGCGGCGCGTTGCCCGGCGGTATAGCAGCGTTCTCCGCGATTCCAGCGCCCGGGTTCTCGACCTGTGCTGTGGCACCGGAGACCTGGCATTTGCATTCCGCAAGCACGCCCCGCAGGGAGCGAAAATCGTCGGCTCGGATTTTGTTCCGGAAATGCTGATTCGCGCGCGCGCCAAAGCCGCGGCATCGGGCGCGAAAGCGGAATTTGTGGAAGCCGACGCTCTGTCTCTGCCGTTCGGCGATGGGACTTTCGAACTGGTTTCCTGCGCGTTTGGATTTCGCAATCTGGCGAATTACGAGCGAGGGTTGCACGAAATTTGCCGCGTGCTGAAGCCCGGCGGCTCCGTAGCGATTCTGGAATTTGCCGAACCTCGCGGAAAGCTGTTCGGCGCACTCTACCGTTTCTATTTTCGGAACGTGCTGCCTCGCCTGGGGGGATGGATTTCCGGCAACTCCTCGGCGTATACGTATTTGCCCAGTTCGGTCAGCAAGTTCCCCTCGCCCGAAAAACTCCAGTCCCAGTTTGAGCGCGCCGGTTTGGTGGACGTTGGTTTCGAGCGATGGACGGGCGGAATCGTGACGTTGCATACCGGCCGTAAGGCCTGACGCGCGGTTTCCAGCTTTCCGTGAATATGGCTTCGGCCTGCTGAACTCGAAATTCCGCTTGCTGGAGCCTGCTCTGCATCAGGCCATGCTGAGATTTTGGAGAATGAGAAGGGCGCTTTTTCAGTCTTCCAGGCCGAGCATGCGGATCTTGTTCAACAGGGTTTTGTAAGAGACGCCGAGCTGTTCGGCGGCCCGCGTCTTGTTCCACTTGGTGGCTTTCAAAGCGGATTCGATCTTGAACCGCTCGACATATTCCACGGCCCGTGTTCCGACTTCCTGCAGGGTGCCGCCCCAATCGAACAGATCGCTCAGCATTCCCTCGGGCATGTGCCCTTGCGGGGGGCGCGCGGCGGGAAGCTGCAAATGTTCCGCGTCGATCGCGTCCTCGTCGGACAGGATGGCGGCGCGCTCGATGGTGTTTTGTAGTTCGCGGACGTTTCCCGGCCACGGGTAAGTTCGCATTGCCGCGACGGCACTGGGGGCGAGTTTTAGATTCGGTTTGCGGAATTCCCTGCGAAAGCGGTCGAGAAAATGTTCGGCCAGCATCAGCACGTCGTCCCCGCGATCGCTGAGCTTCGGAATCGTGATGGGCACCGCGGAAATCCGGAAGTACAAGTCTTCGCGGAAAGTTTTCATGGCCACGGCTTCCCGCAGGTCCTTGTTTGTGGCGGCCAGAATGCGCACATCGATATCCACGAGTTGCGTGCCGCCGACGCGCTCGAAGCTGCGCTCTTCCAGCACGCGCAGGAGTTTTGCTTGGGTGGCCAGAGGCAATTCGGCGATTTCGTCGAGGAAAATTGTGCCGCGATTGGCGAGTTCCATCTTACCGACTTTTCGCGCCCCTGCTCCCGTATAGGCGCCGCGCTCATGGCCAAACAGTTCGTTTTCCACCAGCCCCTCGGGAATGGCCGCGCAGTTCAGCGCGACAAACGAATGTTGCCGCCGCGGGGAGAGATGGTGAATGGCTCGGGCGAAGAGTTCCTTGCCGGTGCCGCTTTGTCCCAGCAGTAGCACGGTGGAATCGGTGGCCGCCACGCGCTGCGCCTGGTGCGTGGCCTCCTGCATGCTCTTATGTTCTCCGACGATGCGCGGGAATCCGTACCGCTCGGTGTATTCCTGGCGCAGCAAAAGATTTTCGCGCTGCATTTCCTGCTGCTGCGTCGCTCTTTCCACCAGAAGATTCAAATGTTCCAGGTCCACCGGCTTTTGGATAAAGTCGTACGCGCCTGCCTTCATCGCCGTCACGGCCTCTTCCACCGAGCCATACGCCGTGATGAGGATGACGGGAATGGTAGGGTCGGCCGCCTTGGTTTCGCGCAGCACGTCCAGGCCGGAGCATCCCGGCAGTTTTAAATCTGTGAGAACCAGAAGATAGCGCCGCGCGCGAACCTTCGTCACCGCCGAAGTTCCGTCCGGGGCTTCGTCCACGGTGTGTCCCGCCCGTTCCAAAGCTTTCCGGAGCATGCCGCGCAGTTCATGCTTGTCTTCGACGAGAAGAATGGGTTCCATCATTTCTCTTTTATCACGATTTCAACGCGCAGGGCGGTTCGCGTCGCGGCCATGTGCGGTGTTCGCTATCGTTTGCCCTCAGATCCTTCGGGAAGTTTCGAAGGGTTCGGCGCGTAGGTCCCGGCGGGCTATGGGGCCGGCTGCGCCGGGGGCGTCGATTGCGGCCTGGCCCAGCCCGGATCGCCGCCGGCACGCCGCAGTTCGTCTTCGAGGTTGGAAATGTCCTGCTTGTCCTGAGCGACGGTGTTCGTCATATTGTCAATTTTGGTTTTTGTGTCGTTCAAATCCTGGCGGTCGTAGCCTTGCGTGAGAGAGGCCATCGGATTGGTGTAAAACTGCTCTTGCTTCAAGTTGTACTCGCGCTGCAGGATGTCGAGTTCGCGGGCGTCTTCGGACAGTTTCTTATTCGCGTCGGCAAATTTTGATCGCCAGTAGGCCTCGCCCTTGACAGGAGGCTTGGCGGCCTCTGCGGGCGCCTTCTCCTTGCCGGGAGCGGCTGCTTTTTCGGGCGGGGCGGGGGGCTGCCCTACGACGCTGACCACTCCTGTCAAAGTATCGAGATTGTCGTTATCGATCACCAGCTTGGATTTCGGTGCGTCTTTTCTGGCGGCCCGGGCCCTGCGAGCAGCATCGACGACGCTCACCTGGTCCTGTTGCGCCAGCAGGTAAGAGGGGGCAAGCAGGAATGTGGCTCCCAGTGACATAACCATCAGTTTCTTGAAGGTCTTTGAGTTTATAGTAAGGCTCATAATTTTTTGCCGCCTTTCACGAGCGAAACCGGCGATGCTGTGAACAGACCGGTTGCCCGAATCAGTCAGCGAATTGCGGAACAGGCCACTCAGACACCCTTAAGTTTAGATGCGTGCCGTGGTCGAATCAATCGCCCTGACCGATTCGCGTACAAATGGTAACCATAGCAGGAAGTCAGCGCCGCCCTGGGACTGGTTCCGCGCCTCGATTGTGCCGCCGTGCTGGACAACGATTTTTTGCACCACGGCAAGGCCGAGTCCTGTGCCATCGGCTTTCGTGGTGTAAAAGGGCATGAAGATTTTGGTTAACGATTCGGGCGGAATCCCCGGTCCGTTGTCCGAAATGGAGATTCGCTGGCCCTGCATCGAACCGGGAGGATCAATTTCTCCCCGGATGATCACGCGCCCGCCGGGGGTGTTTTCGGAGACAGCTTCGGCGGCGTTGCGCACGAGATTCAGGATCACCTGCCCGAGAAGTGCATCGTCGCCGGACACTTCGGCAAAGTCGCCCACGGCCGTGATGGCGACTCCCGGCACGGCTTCGGAGACTTCGGCCAGAACCCTGTCGATCACCGGGCGCAGGGAGACCTGCTCGTCGGCGATTTGCAGCGGTCGCGCAAACTTCAAAAATTCGGTGACGACGTGGGTCAGGGCGCGCGTCTGGTGCAGAATCTTTTCTCCGTATTCGCGAACCTCGGTGCCGGGTTGCGCTTCGCTTCGCACCATCTGTGCATAGCCCGAAATTGTGGCCAGGGCATTTTTGAATTCATGGGCGATGCCCGCGGAAAGCTCGCCGAGCGCGGCGAGATTTTCCTTCATGTGAATCTGTTTCTGCAGGGCGGCCAGTTCAGTCAGGTCGCTCAACAGGCAAATCGCTCCGGTCACTTCGCGCGTGCCGTTGGAGATCGGGGAAATGGTCACGCCGAGCTCGCGCAGTTCGTGGGAAGGGGTCAGATATTCCACCTCTTCGCGGCGAAACGTTTTGCCTTGCTCCAGGCAATTGGTGATCAGCTGTGTGAGTCGCGAGTCGGTTCCGAGGACTTCGCTGTGACGGCGGTAAACCAGGGATTTAACGCCCAGGGCTAGTTCGGCGGCGGGATTTGCGCTGGTGATCATCCCGGAGGAATTCAGCAGCAACAGGCCCGCGGGCATGTTGCGCGTCACCTCTTCGCTCAGGCGCTCGGTTTGCTGCGCGCGTTCCCGTTCGGCGCGGTGCAGAACCTCCAGCTCCTTTTCCTGCTCTTTCAGTTTTTGAATGACGGCTTGCATCGACGCCGTCATGAACGCGGCGGGATTGTCGGTTCGCGGTTTGTGAGAGCCGAAATCGGAGCGGCGCAGCGAACTGTTTCGATAGTGGCGCCGGGCCGCGACAACCGCAAGCATCGCGCCGATCAGGATGGCGATAAACAGCGCTCCGAACAGCAGCCAGAGCGTTTGCGGGCTTGGTACGGCCATCGATGTTGATAGGATTGAGTTCACGATACAGTTCACCGCAAAAGAGACTGGTACCACTGCAGCGCGGGTGTGCCGAAAAATACCACCAGCAGCGCTCCAGCTCCCAGAAATGTACCAAAGGGCAGCTCGTAGTCGCGGCCCTTTTTCGAGACTGCAATCAAAACGATACCGATCACGCTGCCCAGAAGCGAGCCGACCAGAACCATCATCAGCGTGCGTTTCAAGCCGAGAAACGCCCCGGCGGCGGCCATCATTTTCACGTCGCCCAGGCCCATGCCTTCGCGGCCGCGCAATCGAAAATATCCCTCCGCGACAATCCACAGCAAGCCGCTGCCGGCCAGTGCGCCGAGCGCCGCGTCGCAAAACGAAAGCGCCATCTGCGGAGGAGGATAAGCAAACCAGCGGTTCGCAAACCACAAGGCTGTGCCGTCAATGGGCTTGGTGAATAAACTGAACAGCAGACCCGCCACGACCCCGAAAACATTAACCATGTCCGGCAGAATGCGCTCGCGCAGGTCGGTAATCGTCAAGACCACCATCAGGGCGGCGAAGACCGCCCACTTGAAAGCCTCGATCGTCAGTCCAAAAGCCAGATAACAGGCCAAAAAGAGTAGGCCGGTAAGCAGTTCCACAGCCGGGTACATCGCGGAGATCTTGGCCTTGCAGTTGCGGCATTTTCCGCCAAGGATGAGCCAGCTCAGGACCGGAATGTTGTCATATGGAGCAATCGCCTTACCGCATTTCGGGCAGCTCGACGACGGCAACACTATGGATTTGCCCGCGGGAATCCGCAGGATGCAGACATTCAGGAAACTGCCAATGATCAGGCCGACCAACAGCGCGAGAAGAGGGATCACCGTTCGAATGTGCCATATGCCGGGGGGGAGGACAACGATTGCTGTGTCCCGTGTGAATCAAACAGATAACAGGACGCTGGTTTGACAGCCGCGCGGCAGCCTCTTAAGATGAAAAGCCTGCTGCATATGTCGTGGCTTGAACAAAAGATCCGTCAATACGAGCATGCCCGGTGGACCACCGATGATAACCGGCGCGTATTTCCGTTCGAATGGGGCCTGGAACACATAGGCGGGCGCTCCGACGAACCCGATCCGCGCGGATTTCTCAACGCCTGGGTGAAGGAAACGCTGGCGCATAGCGACGAATGGTTTGCCGTGACGCCGGCGAACGATTATGTCCTGCATCCTCCCGAGAAGGGCGGTTCCGGCGGCCGAGTCCTCACATTTACCAGCCAGATCGAATCTCCCTGGGCCAACAACAACCTTGTCCATGCGCGATTTTTTCAAGCGCGGACGACGGGTCCGGCCGTCGTGCTTCTGCCGAATTGGAATGCGAAGTGGGACGGGCAGTTGAATCTCTGCCTTTGGCTGAACAAGCTCGGCATCACCGTTTTGCGCCTTTCCCTCCCGTATCACGACCGCCGCGTGGCTCCCGGGCACGAGCGCGCCGATCAGCTGGTCGGTTCGAACGTGGGGCTCACGCTGCAGGCCACGCGACAGGCCATCACGGATACGCGGCGCAGCCTGCGCTGGCTCGAACAGCAGGGCTACACGCGGCTGGGCCTGGTCGGCACAAGCATCGGCTCCGCCGTCGGCTCCATCACCATGGCGCACGACCCGGCGGTGCGCGCCGGGGGATTTTTGCATGTGTCGACCTATTTTGCCGATGCGGTCCGCACGGGCATGACGACGATGCATGTCTGGGAAGGCCTGCGAGCCCATGTGACCGAAGATGAGTTGCGCCGCTACTGGTCGCCGATCAGCCCCGTTCCTTACATGGATCGCTTGCGCGAAACCCGCCAGCGCATGCTGATGGTGAGTGGCCGGTATGACCCGACCTTCTGGTACGAATTTACCGACGAAATGTTCCGTACGCTGCGCCGGAAGGGTGTGCGTCTGGAGACGATGACGATGCCCTGCGGGCATTATTCCCTGGAACTTCCGCCTTTCGCGTTTCCTGCCGGGTTGCGGTTGGGTCTATTCCTGTTCGAAGCGCTTGCCTAGCAGTTATTTCAATATGTCCGAAGGTTGTGCCTGCTCCACACGCCAGGGGCTGAAGCCCCTTTTTTTGCGATCTTGATGTCGCGGCTGAAGCCGCGACCCACAAAACCCGTTCGCGACGAACAAAGCCTCTGGCCGATAAAATCCCCGCGTCTAAAGATGCGGGCTACAACTCATTCTGCAACGGCGCCGAGGATGTCAACAAAGCCTGATGAGTTCGTGGTTTAAAAAATGACGGCTGGGATCAATCCACAGGCAGCGAGGAAGATTCTTCCGTGCTTGATACGTTAAGGATGCGGCGGTATTTTTCCGGCAGGGATTTCGGGCGGCCGTTGCTGTCGCACACGACGTGGTGGGTTTCACCGGCGGCCAGCAACTCCGCGGTTTCGTCGTGCAGAACCTCGTATGCGAAACGTATGGTGCGCTTGCGCACGGAAACGACGCGCGTGCGAATGCGCAGCGGATCATCGAATCGGGCAGGCTGCAGGTAGCGGCATTTGGATTCGGCGACCACGATGAAGGCGTCGTCCTGAATCTCCATTTCCCGGTAATCGATGCCCATGTTGCGCATATATTCGACGCGGCCAATCTCAAAATAAACGTAGTAGTTTGCGTAGTACACCACGCCCATCTTGTCAGTTTCGGCGTAGCGCACGCGCACGACTGTGTCGAAGTATTCGCTCATCGGGTCAGAAGTGTATCAGACCGGCGGGGCTTTCCGGGTGGCGGAGTGGATCGATCATTTGGATGTCCATCGCGGCGGGCGCTTTTCCAGAAAAGATGCCAAGCCCTCGCGGAAGTCCGCGGTGGACCGGATTCGCGCGCCTTCGGCCGTCGCCAGTTCGAGTTCGCGATCGATCTCCGGCGCGGCGCGGTCGCACAACAGCTTTTTGGCCTGACGCAGGCTTGCGGGGCTGGAGCCGAGCAGGGAATCGGCCAGGACGCGCGCGGCGTTCATCAAATCCCCGGCGGGCGCGGTTTTCGTGATCAGGCCCAGGCGCTGTGCTTCGGAGGCGCCAACTATTCTTCCGGTCAACAGCAGGTCGCGCGCGTGTTTTTCGCCGACCTGGCGCGTCAGAAAAACCGAGACGACGGCCGGAAGAAACCCGATGCGCACCTCCGGATACCCAAATGTCGCTTCCGGAACCGAGATTGTGAAGTCGCAAAGCGTGGCGATGCCGCAGCCTCCGGCAATCGCCGGTCCGTTTACCGCGGCGATAGTGGGCTTCGGAAAGCTCCAGATTCGCCGGTAAAGCCGCGCAATCCGGCGCGCGTCCTCCAGGTGCTCGACCGGGGACTGTGCGGCTATGGATTTCAATTCGTCCAGATCCATCCCGGCGCAAAATGCCTTGCCCGCGCCCGTCACGAGCAGCACGCGCGCCGAATTCGTTTCGACATGGTCGAAGGCGGAGAAAAGTTCGGCAATCATTTGCGTGGAGATGGCGTTACGTTTTTCAGGGCGATTGAGCGTAATCGTCGCAATCGCGCCGGAAAATTCGAGTTGGAGTGTATGGTAAACCATAGTTGAAACTCTTATGCGCTTCCGTAGAACAGGCTTCAGCCTGTTTGCCTTTTGAATTTTAAAAGCGAAAACCGAGCAGGCTGAAGCCTGTTCTACTCAACTCCTTATTTCGCCTGCGACGCGTGAGAATACCGGGCGCGAATTTCCTCGGTCATGGCGATGACGTTGTCGAGCGCTTCGCGGGAAATGCCCGGATCGGCGCCGTGGGCGATCAGCGCGGAAATTACCGTTTCCGTGGCGATATTGCCCACCAGATCGTCGCCGGCGAAAGGACACCCGCCCAGCCCGGTAAGCGCGCCATCGAACCTGCGGCATCCCGCGGCATAGGCGGCAAGCACTTTTGCCTCCGCGTCTTCCGGACGGCTGTGCAAATGAACGCCCAGCTCGATACCTGCCACGCAATCCTTCACGGCACTGTAGAGCGCGGCGACATGGTCGGGAGGAGCAGTGCCCACCGTATCGGCCAGAGAGACGGTGCGGACGCCTATGTCTTTCAGCCATACCAGGGCGTCTTCGACAATTTCGGCCCCCCAGGGCTCTTCGTAGTGATTGCCGAAGGCCATCGAAATATAGACCACCAGTCCGTGTCCGGAAGACTTGGTGGCTTTGCGCAACTGTTCGACCAGGGCGCGGGATTCTCCCCGGCTCATGTTGGCATTGGCGCGGCGGAAATAGGCCGAGATGGAGTAAGGATAGCCGAGCGTGGTCACGCCCGGGGTGGCCAGGGCGCGCTGCATGCCTTGTTCGTTCACCACAATGCCGATGATTTCCGGCGATTCGGCGCCCGCGGGAAGCCCGGCGAGAAATCCTTTCATGACCTCTTCGCTGTCGGCCATCTGCCGGACATGTTTGGGCGAAACAAAACTGACCGCGTCAATGTGTTTGAATCCGGCCGCGGCGAGTTGTAGAAGGTATTCCACCTTTGTTTCGGTCGGAATGATTTCCGGCAGTCCCTGCCAGGCGTCCCTGGGGCATTCGATTATTTTTACGGTATCGGTCAAATGAGTTCCTTTATGTTGAGAATCGCAGCCCGTTGTTACGTCTGCAGGACTCCGGTTTTAAATTCCTTCACTTCCGGATTCAGCGCCGCGGCTTCCAGCGCCCAGATCAAAGCCTCGCGAGTCTGCGCAGGGTCGATGATGGCATCCACCCAGAGGCGGGCGGCGGCATAGCGCGGATCGGTTTGCTGTTCATAGGTTGCGCGCGTCGCGTCGTACAGCTCCTTTTTGTCCGCGGCGGACAGCTTCTTGCCCGCGCGCTCCATCTGCTTGATCTTGATTTCCACCAGCGTGGATGCGGCCGAATCGCCGCTCATGACGGCGTAGCGCGCCGTGGGCCACGCGAAAATAAAGCGCGGGTCGTAAGCCTTGCCGCACATCGCGTAGTGGCCCGCGCCGAAGCTTCCGCCGCAGATGACGGCGATCTTCGGAACGACGCTGTTGGATACGGCGTTCACCATTTTAGCGCCCGCGCGAATGATTCCGCTCCATTCGGCCTCTTTGCCGACCATGAACCCGTTGACATCGTGCAGGAAAATGAGCGGCACAAGATTCTGGTTGCAGTCCATGATGAATCGCGCGGCCTTTTCCGCCGACTCGCTGTAAATTACGCCGCCAAACTCCATGCGCCGTTCTCCGGTTGCCGGATCGATGGTCTGCACGTGCTTCTTGTTGTTGGCGACGATTCCCACGGCCCAGCCGCCGATTCTCGCGTAGCCGCAGAGCACGGTCTTGCCGTATTCCGCGCGGTATTCATCGAACCGGCTGGCGTCGACGACGCGCGCGATGATTTCGCGCATGTCGTATTGCCGCGCCGGGTCGGAAGAAAAAATCCCGTAGATTTCATCCGGAGAATAGATAGGGTTCTCCGAATCCTTGAAATCAAAGCGCGCGGCGGCCGGGTGCCCCATTTTGTCCACCAGCGCGCGAATGCGTTTCAGGCAGGAATCGTCATCCGGCTCGCGAAAATCGATGGTGCCGCTGATTTCCGCGTGCATTTTCGCGCCGCCTAGATCCTCCGCCGAAATTTTCTGTCCGATCGCAGCCTGTACCAGCGCCGGCCCCGCCAGGAACAGGCCCGAGCCTTCGGTCATTAGAATTTTGTCGCACATGACGGGCAAATACGCGCCGCCCGCCACGCACATTCCCATGATGGCCGTGATTTGCGGTATTCCCATGGCGCTCATGACGGCGTTATTGCGAAAGACGCGGCCGAAATCGTCGGTATCGGGGAAAACGTCTTCCTGTAGCGGCAAAAACACGCCGGAAGAATCGACCAGATAGATCGTGGGAATATGGTTTTCGATGGAAATATTCTGCGCGCGAATCACTTTCTTGGCCGTAAGGGGAAAGAATGCTCCCGCCTTTACCGTCGCGTCGTTGGCGATGATCATCACCAGCCGCCCGCAGACCCTTGCAAGTCCCGTGACCGTGCCCGCGGCCGGCGCGCCGCCCCACTCCTCGTACATTTCATGCGCGGCGAAGACGCTCAACTCGAAAAAGGATGTTTCCGGGTCGATGAGTTTCGTGATGCGCTCGCGTGCCGTCAGGCGCCCTTTTTTGTGCTGCGATTCAATGGCTTTGGCGCCACCGCCGTTTTGAATTTCGGTTTCCTGATTCTTGAGTTCCGTGAGCAAGTCGACCATGCGGCGGATGTTCTTCTCGAATTCGGGCGAGTTTCGGTCGATCCTGGATTCCAGAACGGAACTCGTCAATGTCGGCTCCCCTTAAAGTTGGTGTCGCGGCGCGTGAAGCCACAGTATAAGCTGATTTCAGGCGGTTGTGCATGGCAGCTGGAACACGGTGTGACCAACTCTCGCACACCAAGGGCAGGGCGTTTTCATTGCAGACGCATTTCCTACCTGGCCGGTTTGCAAGGTTGCTGTATATCGTTGAATCTAAAAGGAACCTTTATTGGGGCTCGCCGCGTCTGATAAGAAGCTGGCAATTGCCGAGGAGAATGGGAATGACTTCTGCGCTATTTAACCGTTTGCTGGTGCTGGGTCTGTCGATCGGCGTCGCCGCCGTAGCCGTTTCCGGACAGAACCCCGCGAAAAAAGGGGCAGCGAAAAAGCCTGCAGGTAAATCAACTTCCGCTTCGATAGGATCGCCATCTTCGTTCACCATTCCCGCGATTCAGTATGAAAAATACACGCTGCCGAATGGGCTGGTTGTGATTCTTTCGCAGGATCATCGCTTGCCGCTGGTGGCGGTGAACATCTGGTACCACGTGGGGCCTGCGAACGAGCTTCCGGGGCGCACGGGGTTCGCGCATCTGTTCGAGCACATGATGTTCGAAGGTTCCAAGCACGTTCCGGGAAACTCGCATATCCGGTATCTGGAGGCGGCCGGCGCATCTGACCTCAACGGCACCACTGATTTTGACCGCACCAATTACTTCGAGACAGTTCCTTCGAACCAGTTGGAGCTTGCCCTGTGGCTGGAGTCGGACCGCATGGGCTATCTCCCGGACCGGCTCGATCAGGCCAGTTTGACCAACCAGCAGGACGTCGTGCGCAACGAACGCCGGCAGAACGTGGAGAACAGTCCCTACGGGATCGTGGAAGAGGGCATGTTCCACACGCTTTTTCCTAAAGGGCATCCGTATTACGCCGACGTGATCGGTTCCCACGCCGACATCCAGGCGGCAAAGCTGCAGGACGTGCGCAATTTTTTCAAGCTGTATTACGCCCCCAATAATGCCAGCCTCGCGATCGTCGGCGATTTTGACCCGGTCCAGGCGAAGAAGCTGGTGGAAAAATATTTTGGTCCGCTTAAGCGTGGCGCGCCCGTGCCGAAAATTACGGCGGTGACGCCGCCCATCACCAGGGAACGCCGCGTGGTGATCCACGATCATGTGGAGTTGCCGCGCGTCTATATGGCCTGGATCACGTCTCCGATTTTTAAGCCGGGCGACGTGGATGCCGATCTGGCCTCGGCCATTCTGGGCGGCGGAAAATCCAGCCGCCTGTATAAGAAACTCGTTTACGACAAGCAGATCGCGCTGGACGTGAGCGCGTCGCAGGATTCACTGATTCTAGGGTCCGTATTTGAGATCGTGGTCACCGCCCGTCCCGGACACACCGCCGGGGAGATCGAAAAGGCGATTGACCAGGAACTGGCGGAATTCAGGAAAAACGGTCCAACGCCCGTGGAACTGGAACGCGCCAGAAATAGCATTGAAACGCGAATAGTCGAACGCCTGCAGAGGCTGGGCGGCTTTGGCGGCGTGGCGGACCGCCTGAACGAATACAACCACTACCTCGGCAATCCCGGTTACATTCAGCAGGACGTGGCCCGGTATCAGAAGGCCACGGTAGCCTCGATTCGCGCCTTCGCCCAAAAACAACTGAAAACGAGCGAGAGCGTGGTGGTATACGGCCTGCCGGGCAAGCCCGACCTTGGGCCTGACGTGCCCACGCCGAAGACCCTGGCGAAAGGGAACAGTACCGGAGGCGAAGCCGTGAACGCCGACGCGGCCTGGCGCGACAATCCGCCGCCGGCTGGGCCCGCGCGCCCGCTGAAATTGCCGGTACCGGACATTTTTAAACTAAAAAACGGCCTGACGGTGATTTACAACTACCGTCCCGGCCTTCCGGTGGTATCGGCCAATCTCGTTTTCGACTCGGGCAGCGGTGCAAACCCGGTGGACAAGCCGGGGCTTGCCAGCTTCACGGCGAATATGCTGCAACAGGGAACGGCAACACGCAATGCCACGCAGATTGCGGATGAAGCCGCGCTGCTGGGGACCACGGTTTCTTCCATCGCGACGACGGACGCCACGGACGTCGGTGCAACTTCGCTGTCGATTAATTTCCCGGGCACGCTCGACTTGATCGCCGATGTCGTCCTGCACCCCACATTTCCGCCCGCGGAAGTCGAGCGGCGGCGCGCGTCCAGGCTGGCTGCGTTTGCCGATGATCGCGCGAATACCAACGTGGTGGTCGCCCGGGCGGGTCTGTCCGCATTGTTTGGGCCGCATTCTCCCTACGGCTACGACAATTCCGGGACCGAGCAATCCATCAAGACGATTTCACGGGAAGACATGGTGAATTTCTGGAAGTCTCACTACGTGCCCAACAACGCGGCCCTGGTTGTGGCCGGAAACATTCCCATCGACGAACTGAAATCCCTGGCGGAAAGCAAATTCGGAGCCTGGAAATCCGGTGAGCTTTCACCTCCCCAAACCGGCGAACTGGAAACCACAAAAGCGAAAATCGTGATCGTGGACCGACCCGGGGCGCAGCAGACGATGGTTCGCCTGATGCAGATGGGTGTTGACCGCGCCACGCCGGATTATCCCGCGCTGGAAGTCATGAATTCCGAGCTGGGAGGGCTGTTTTCCAGCCGCATCAATCTGAACCTGCGCGAGGAGCACGGGTACACCTATGGCGCGTACTCCGCGTTCGTTTACCGGCGCGCGCTGGGATATTTCCTGGTCATGGGCGGAATTCGCACCGACGCCACCGCGCCGGCCGTGACGCAAATGCAGAAGGAAATCCGCAGAATGATCGACGCGCCGATGACGCCCGCGGAATTGAATCTGGCGAAGGATTCGCAATCGCGCTCCTTGCCCGGCCTGTTTGAATCGAGCAGAGGGGCGGCGCGTGAATTTTCGGAACTCTATCTGTACAATCTGGCGCCAGATTATTTTGAGAAATTGCCGGCGCGGCTCAACGCCGTGACGGCCGCGGATGCCGAAGCGGTTGCCAAAAAATATCTGCATCCCAGCCGGATGATTCTGGTTTGCGTAGGTGATCGCGCCAAGATCGAGCCCGCACTGGAGAAACTGAACCTGGGCGCCATTGAAATCCGGGACGCGGACGGCAATGTCGTGAAATAAAATCGGCTTCCCAACAGGGTTTTCAGCAGAACTTCGGGCAGGGCTTCAGGGGAAGCCGGACAAATCTAAGTCTTCCGCGCGGCGTGATTTCGCACGAAGGCGACAATGTCCTGCGTGGACGTGCCGGGAAGAAAGATTTCGGCGATGCCCGCCTGCTTGAGAGCGGGAATGTCGGCCGCCGGAATCGTGCCGCCGAGCAGCACGGTGACGTCGCCCATCCCTTTTTCCTTCAGCAGGTCCATGAGCTGGGGCGCGAGCGTGTTGTGCGCGCCGGAAAGAATCGATAGCCCGATCACGTCCACATCTTCCTGAGCGGCTGCAGAGGCGATCATTTCCGGGGTTTGCCGCAAGCCCGTATAAATCACTTCCATCCCGGCATCGCGCAAGGCGCGGGCAATAATCTTCGCGCCCCGGTCGTGGCCATCCAGGCCGGGCTTGGCAATCAGCACTCGTATTCTTTTCTCCGGCATGGCTCTGTGCCCTCGATGTCCTGTGCGTTAAATATATTTCTTCCTGCTTACACGATAAACTGTCGCGGCGCGTCCTTCAAGACAGCGAAATTGCGGATCATGTTACGGGCGCCTCTTCATGCGTGCCGAATACGTCGCGCAGGGCGGCGCAGATTTCACCCAGCGTGGCGTAGGCCTTTACGGCGTCGTAAATCAGGGGCATCAGATTTTGTTCGCCCCGAGCGGCGCTGCGCAGGTCCGAAAGGCGGCGGGTGACTTCCTGATTGGAGCGTTCCGCGCGAAGTTGGCGCAGGCGCAGCGATTGTTCCGCGCGCACCGATTCGCCGATTTGCAGGGTTTCCAGGGGCTTCTCCTCGCCCGTGAATGCATTCACTCCGACGATTATTTTTTCCTTGCGGTCCACGGCCATCTGGTAGCGATAGGAGGCGTCGGCGATTTCGCGCTGCGGGTAGGCGCTCTCGATGGCCGGAACCATCCCGCCCAGGGCGTCGATTTTCCCTATATACTCCCAGGCGCCCTGTTCGACCTCATTGGTGAGCGATTCGACGAAATACGAGCCGCCGAACGGGTCGGCCGTGCTAGTTACACCGCTTTCGTACGCCAGAATCTGCTGCGTGCGCAGGGCAAGTGTGGCCGCGAATTCGGTGGGCAGCGCCCACGCTTCGTCCAGCGAATTGGTATGCAGGGACTGCGTTCCGCCCATCACGGCGGCCAGTGCCTGCAGCGCGGTGCGCACAACGTTGTTGTACGGCTGCTGCGCGGTGAGCGAGCATCCAGCGGTTTGCGCGTGAAAACGCATTGCCCGGGAGCGCGGGGACTTCGCTCCGAAGCGGTCGGTCATCGTTTTGTACCAGATGCGGCGGGCCGCGCGGTATTTTGCGATCTCCTCGAAGAAATCGTTGTGCGCGTTGAAGAAAAAAGAAAGCCGCGGAACAAAATCATCCACCGCCATGCCGCGCCGCAGGCCCCATTCCACGTATTCGATGCCGTCGCGCAGCGTGAACGCCAATTCCTGAATGGCCGTCGATCCCGCTTCCCGGATGTGATATCCGCTGATCGATATGGTGTTGAACTTCGGCGTATGGCGCGCCCCGAATTCAATTGTGTCCGTCACCAGGCGCATGGACGGCTTGGGCGGGTAAATATATTCCTTCTGTGCGATGTACTCCTTGAGAATGTCGTTTTGCAGCGTGCCGCCGAGCGTCTTCCAATCCACGCCCTGCTTCTCGGCGACCGCCAAATACATCGCCCAGACAACGGCGGCGGGAGAATTGATGGTCATCGATGTCGAAACGCCGTCCAGGGGTATCCGGTCGAACAGCGCTTCCATGTCGGCAAGGGAACTGATGGCCACGCCGCACTTGCCGACTTCCCCTTCGGCGAAAACATGGTCGGAGTCATAGCCCATCAGCGTGGGCAGATCGAATGCCACCGAAAGTCCCGTCTGCCCTTGCGAGAGCAGGTAACGGAATCTCCGGTTTGTATCCTCCGCAGACCCGAATCCGGCGAACTGCCGGATTGTCCACAGACGGCTGCGGTACATCGCGGGATGAATCCCTCGTGTATAGGGCGGCGATCCCGGCAAGCCCAGATCGCGCCCGGCATCCCAGGATGAAAGATCCTCAAGCGTGTAGATCCGCCGGATAGGATGATTGGAGATGGTTGTGAATTCCGATGGTTTTCCGGAAATATTACCGGAGTCTGGACTTCGCGGCTTTTGTTCGCGCTGGGAAGACATAAGTGAGCCGGTGAAATGCCCGGATCGGCATGTGCAAAACTGACGGGCGGACGCGGTTTGATTTTAGGCGAAGCGGCAGGGCGGAACAAGGCGGTTCGGTTGCGCATCGGGGGAGCGGCTGGCTCCCCCGTTGAACAAAACTCCGGATTGAAAGACTACTGTCCGATGCCGGCGCCTGCCGAATGGCTCTCGCCGGCGGGATCGGCGTCGGAGCGCGTTGCCGGATCCTCCAACAGCTGGCCGGTCGCGGAAGTCCCGGGAATCAACGTGTCTTTGGGAACCACGCCGGTCTTCGCGTCGGCAATCGTGATGTGATAGACCTCGAGCGTGCGGCCCATGGCACGGTCGAAGTTGACTTTGGCTTCGGCAAGATTGATGCGCGCGCGAACCTCGGAGCTGGCAGCGGCAGCCAGTATGTTCTGGTCGGAAACAATGTTGAACAGAGTGGAGGCGCCCAACTGATATTTCTTCTGTTCGGCGTCGAGAGTTTGCTGATCGAGGTCGCGGGTTTTGGACGCCGCGGCCAGGGTGACGCGAGCCTGTTCCAGAACAATTTGCGAATTGTGAACGTCGATGGCCACATTGTTCAACGTCTGCCGGTAACGCGTTTCGTCCTGCCGCGATGCCAGCAGGGCGGTGACGTTATCTGCCTGCGCCTGGCGGTTGCGAATCGGAATGGTCAGGCTGATTTGGGCGTTAAATTCAGGATAAGTCCCAGCAAACATGTCGTTCATGGACTGGCCCAGCCCGCTGGAGTTAATCCCTGTAAGGGTAGACGCCGAGGAAGGAATATAAATAGGGATGGGCGTCACGCTGGAAGAAGTAGCCACTTGTATGGGATTGCCGTTGGCATCCACGACCTGCGAGCCCGCCACGATGGAGGATGTGAGGAGCTTATTGTTTCCGGCCAGGCCCTGCGCGGTGTAGTAGCCGGAAATGTTCAGCACAGGCAGCAGCGCATTCTTGGTAGCGCGGATATTGATGTCATCTGCCTTCAAAACCGTTCCCGCTTGCAGAACGTCGGGGCGCTTCGTGATGGCTTCCTTGATTGCGTCTTCGAGCGGAATGTTTTCCACTTCTGGCGGGGGAATCTCGGCCGTATCGGTGGGTATAATTTCCACCGAGCGCAGCGCGGGTGCGGTGGGATCCTTGGTGATCAGGTTCAGCAGCGTGAGCTGGTCCTGCAGCAGCGTGGTGCGGGCCACAATCAAAGCCTGATTTGCCGTAGCGACCTGCGCCTCGGCCTGAACGATTTCCAGCGGAGCCAATGTTCCGATATCGACCTGTTTCTTGTTGTCGCTATAGAGTTTGTTGGCAAGCTCGACCTGATGTTGCGCGACGCCCACATTGCCGCGCGCGAATGCGAGTTCCCAGTACGCGTCGCTGACCGCTGTGATGGATGTGATCACCTGCTGCTCGAATGTCTGGTCGGCCATGTACTTATTGAGTTTTGCAATGCGAATATTCCGCTCGTTTGGCAGCAGCCCGAAGCCATTCAGCAATTGCTGGTTAGCAGCAATCGTCAATGTGGAGGAGACGGAGGGACTGAAGAAGTTGGAAAGGCTGGTGGAAGATGCGCGTGTGTTGTTGAACGATACGGAAAAAGATGTTCCCGTATGAAAACCCTGCGTATACGAGAAATCCCCGATGGCTGTATGCGTGCCTAACTGGGAGAACGTGCCCGCCGCGGTTCCCGCGCCGGAAAGCTGCGGGTTGTTCACCGGGAAGCGGCGCGAATCCAAACCGAAAGTTGAAGTTAAAATGGGGTCGAAATTCAGCGACGGAATATTGCCCATGGCCGTCAACGTTCCGCGAGAAGCGCCGCCGCCCCGCGTGCGAAGTAGGTTTGCTTCCGCGAGCCACGGAGTATACCTCTGAATCGCGATGTCCAGATTGTTTTGCAATGCCAGATCGATGGCATCTTCCAGGCTGATTTCCAGTTTCCCGTCCTTAATCATCTGTTCGATGCTGGGAGTATTCACCAGGTCCGGCTCAGGCACTCTTGTGGGCGTGTAGGGCGCGATAAAATTGGGAAACCAGCGCTTGCCAGGCTCGTAATTTTCATTTGAAATCCGGATGGCCCGGGCCTGCGGTTGCGCGGGCGGCGGGGACGGCGGTGCCGCCGCTTGCTGGGCAAACGCCGGAGCTGCGGGCGCCAAAACGGTGAGAATGGATACAAACGCGGCAAGTACAACACGGCAGAACCTTCCGATCATGTTGAGTCTTCCTCTCAATCCTGAAATCTATATTTATTCATTCCGCAAAATGATGGCTTAGGAGTGCTACGTGGTTTAAACGTCCGCCGAGCCCGATTTGTTTCAACTATTTTACCCACGAGTTCCGGGCATCTCCTGCATCAACATTGTGCAAGCGGCATTCGGATGAAGTTCAGCAGCAAGGTGCAACACGGTAAAAACGTTTGCTGTCGGTGCCCGGCCCACATGCTGCCGGACTCAAGTATTGGACGCGAGATTCGGCCCAAGGTCAAGGCCCCGCGAGGAATTGCGGCCGCACCGTAATTGTGCATGCGGCGGGCCTTGATTCAAGCCGCTGGACCTGCGTGTCCTGTCTTGACAATCGTATAGGGGGCCGATAGTCTTGGCGCGCGATGCGGCCGGATGACATTACGCGGGTTTTAGAAGAAGTGGGAGCAATTCGTCAGGGGCATTTTCAGCTGACATCAGGGCTGCACAGTGGCACCTACGTGCAGTGCGCCCTGGTGCTGCAATATCCCAAGTACGCGGAGCAGTTGGGCCGGGCCCTGGCCGCCGAATTCATGGACTTGCGCGTGGATTGCGTGGCTTCCCCGGCGCTGGGGGGCGTGATTTTGGGCCACGAGGTGGCGCGCGCCATCCCGCTTCGGGCGGATGGCAAACCCGTGCGGGCGATCTTTGTGGAGCGCGATGCTACCGGCACGCTGACCCTACGCCGCGGATTTCACGTGGAACCCGATGAACATGTGCTTGTGGTGGAAGATGTGTGGACCACCGGGGGGTCCACCTGCGAAACGATCCGTGTGCTGGAACAAGCGGGCGCGCGCATCGTCTCCGCGGGAGCTTTGATTGACCGCAGCGGCGGCAAAATGGAATTGCCCGTGCGCACCGAGGCCCTGGTGGAGCTTAAAATTGAGACCTACGACCCTTTGGATTGCCCTCTTTGCCGCAACGGCAGCGTGGCTGTGAAACCTGGCAGCCGTTTCGTGCGCTCCACTTCCTAGCACGCGTCGCGCGTCGAATGAATGAAACGCCCGTCCGTTATCACGACGGCCAGCAATGGATCGTTCCCTCGGCCAGTTTTGGAAGGCCGGATCCCGCGGAATCCCATCAAAAACCCTCGTCCATGCGATAATGTCAGTTCGTTGCCATGCGCAATATCAAACTCACGCTCGCTTATGACGGCACGGATTTCAGCGGCTGGCAGGTTCAGCCGGGCCAGAAAACAGTGCAGGGAACATTGACCGGAGTGCTCGAAAAAATCACGCAGTCGCCCGTGACAATTTACGGCGCCGGACGCACCGACGCGGGCGTTCACGCGGCGGGCCAGGTGGCGAATTTTCATACGGAATCATATATCGGCCTGGCGGATTTTCAGCGGGCGTGCAACGCCTTGCTGCCTCCGGCCATCCGCGTGATTGCCTGCCAGGAAGTTGGTCCCGATTTTCACGCGCGATGGAGCGCTCAGGCGAAGACCTACCGGTACAGAATTTTTCGCGGGCGCGTGGTTCCGCCTTTTCTATACCGGTACGTGCAGCACGATTCTTTTCCGCTGGATTTTACCGCCATGGCTAAGGCGGCGCGTCGATTTGAAGGGGAACACGACTTCACGTATTTCGCGGCATCGACGGGATCGGAAGAAGACGACCGCGAACGCATTACCACGCGGACCATCTATCGTTCCGAACTGCTGCGGGAACGTGCCGTCAATTCTACCAGCGAAGACACAGACGAAGACAAGGACGAGAACGAGCAGTGGGTCTACGTGGTCCGCGGGAAGTCGTTTTTGCGCTACATGGTTCGCAAAATGGTTGGGACGCTCGTGGAGGTAGGGCGCGGAAAACTCAGCCCGGAGGCCATTCCGGCGCTTTTCGAATTGCGCGACCGTTCGAAATCCGCGCCGACCATGCCACCGCAAGGTTTGTGCATGATGGGGGTGGAATACCGGATTCCGGAAAACTCCCCGGCGCCGAACGACCTGCAGGCGATTGCCGAGGCATAACTTAATTGTTTTTCCGGACGATTGTGAATACATGCCTCTCGGCTGGCCGGACAGCGAGCGCTCCGGTTTACGAGCTGCGCTGAAAATGGAGTTCTCGTGAGACTGGCCGGGAAGCGATATCCTGAAAAATGTATTCCGATTTCGAACGGAAAGGGGAACCTGAACATGGCTGAGGAAATAGCGCCTCAAGGCGCGACGCCTGCTGCTTCGCAGGGAACTGCCGCGGCCGCGCCAGCTGCCCGGGAAGTTTCCCCTGCTGAAAGCGAGACCGAAATTAAGATCAAGGTCCGCAAGCCCAGGCAGCGAGCCTGCGATGAGAAGAACACAAAAGGGAAACTCTGCGCGGGGCACCTGAAGCGATGGTACGACTACCCGAAATGGGTAGAAGAGATAATCGGCAAGGGTGCGGAAATTTACCGTTGCGAATTCTGCAAGACGCTCTACAAACCCGATCCCAGGCAAATGCCGCACAGCTACACGCTGCGGTACTGATCGCCGGGCAAAACCTGCCGCGATCCGGGCGAGGCGCATCTGCACTGGAAATGCCTGGAAAGACACGCTGCTTTCCACGGAGGGCAAGGTAACGCCGCAGATGGAAACGCTGCGAAAGTGGATTATTTTTATGAGCATGTTTGACCGCCGTGGTGGAATGGTGGACACTGGAATGCCGCAATGAAGAGGGGATACTCCGGCGCGGCCGAGTGAGCCGTGAAACGCATTCTTTTATTATTCACGATGGGAATCGCATTGACGTCATTTATCCAGAATCTCGTACGAAAGGTCTCAGCGGCACAGCCGATGGATGATCCTCGCGTTACTAAAGTTCTCGACATTCTTCGAGACTCCGTATCCGCAACGACCGAGCAGCAAATTCGGATCACGGAGATTCCCGCCCCGCCATTCCATGAATCGGTTCGCGCGGCCTACATGAAGAAAGCGCTGGCATCCGTGGGGCTTCACGTGAAAACCGATGCAACCGGCGACGTCATTGGCGAAATTCCAGGATCCTCCCCGGAGATCGTCATGGTGACTGCTCATCTGGACACGGTTTTTCCCGAAGGGACCGATGTTCACGTTAAACGCGAAGGGAAACAGCTGCTCGCTCCCGGCATTTCAGACAACGGCACAGGGCTTGCCGCATTGCTGGCGGTCGCGCAGGCGTTTCACGAAGCCAAAATCAAGACGAACAAGACAATCCTGTTTGTCGCGGACGTAGGCGAAGAGGGAGAAGGCAACCTGCGCGGAATCCGCGCACTTACCGAAGCATACAAAAAACATCTGAAGTACGTCATCGCTCTGGACGGTTCGTCCACCGATTACGTGACCACGGCGGCGCTGGCATCGCGGCGCGTGGAGATTACCATCACGGGGCCGGGTGGGCACAGCTGGTCCGATTTTGGCCTACCCAATCCAATCCATGCCCTGGGCCGGGGAATCGCGCGCTTTGTCACCGTGCATGTCCCCGAATCTCCCAGAACGAGTTTCAATGTCGGCGAAATCCAGGGCGGCACGTCGGTGAATTCGATTCCTTCGAGCGTCCAGATGAAAGTGGATTTGCGGTCCGAGTCGGAAACGGAATTGTCCAAGCTGGATGGACAGTTGCGCGACGCCGTGCGCGCCGGCATTGACGAGGAGATGGCCGCTTCCCGCGAACGCGGAATGGCCGGCAGCACCACGCTGCTGGATTTGAAGATCCGCGTTCTTGGAGTACGGCCCGCGGGAGAATTGCGGGATAATTCTCCGCTCCTGGCGGCTCTGTTGGCGGCCGATAGCCGTCTCGGAAACCGGTCAAGAAGAGAGCGATCCTCCACCGACGCCAATATCCCGCTCTCGATGGGCATTGACGCGATTTCGCTGGGGGCTGGCGGCCACAGCGGGGGCGCGCATACCCTGGACGAATGGTACGACCCCACGGGGCGAGAACTCGGCCTGCAGCGCGTGGCGCTGACCACCCTGGGCGTCGCGGGATTGGAACCGTAACCTGGCTTTTGTTTGCTGCTCGTGCGGTGGGACGGAAAGACGAATTAGGTGGGCGCCAGCGCGTTGCAGTTGCACTTGGACTGGAATTCCGAAACCCTGACAGGCTGCAGCCTGTCCTGCTGGATCCTGCGCGGCAATCGCCGCGGGCTGTACCTCTTCAGCGAAATTCCACCGTTTGAATTTCTCCGTCCCACGGTTTACCCGGCGACATCAGATAGCTTACCCGCGCCATGTGTCCAATCAAGGCCGTGCAACGCGTATTTTTCACGGCAGCGTTGGATCCCGCCATTTTAACCGGGACTTTTCCGAGATCGTTCGCGTGCAGGTGCATGACGATGGCTTGCGCCTTCAGCGTGATTTGCACTTGCGGGGGATAGGCGCAGATGGCATCGGTAATCCTGCCGATCATGGAATACGTTCGTGGTGGAGCGGTAAAAAGCGGTGGTGTGGGAGCGGGCGCGGCGCGCGGCGCATTGGATACCGCGGTGGCGGGCTGATCGCCCGGCTCGGTCTTGTTCTCGATCCGCAACGTTTTCTCCGCCGCCGAAGCCACGGGCGAATGTTCCGCCGAATCCTTTGTGGCGGGAACTGCGGGCTGCGACATGCTTGCGAGCAGTTCACCGGCCTGCTGGGCGGTTTTGCGGTCGCTGGCCGATGCCTGCACTTCGGCGGCGGTTTTGCGCGCTTCTTCCTTGCGTCCCAGGCGAGACTGAATGGAGGCTACCTGCAGGTTATAGCCGGAATCCCCCGGGTCCAGAGCGGCGGCACGCTGCGCGTCCTGCAAGGCCTTTTGCATGGTCTGCTCCCGCTGGGCATAAATCGAGGCCAGGCTGTTCCAGGCGGGAGCAAAATTGGGGTTCAGCGATACGCTCTTTTCGAATGCGGCGAGCGCGGCGGCTGGAGCGGCGGAAGGCCCTCCGCGCGCCAGAGCCGTCAGGCCCTGCCCGTAATAGGTGAGGGCGTTGTTAGGGTCCAGTTGCAAGGCTCGCGCGAAGTGCTTTTCGGCATCAACGATCTGCGTGTGCTGCAAGAACAGGAAACCCAGGCTCTGTTCAGCCTCCGCCAGCGAAGGATCCTGCATGAGGGCGTCTTCCAGCTTGGATTGGGCATTCTCACGCCGGCCATGCGCGGCCACAAGGGCTCCCAGGCGCGCTTCGGCCTCGGCCGGGGAAAGCGTCCGCAGAGATCCGCCCGAATCGCTTCCGCCAGTAGCCACAAGTTCCGCTGGGGGAGGTTTAATCTGCTTGATGTAGGACTCCAGTCGGTTCCGGAGCTGGTCCAGATTTCCAAACACCTGGCGGGCGGCTTCCAGCGAGTCGGTCCCTTTTTCCACTAGGCCAATGTACTGGTCCAGGGTCCTCGCGGCTGAATACTTCGGATCGGTGAGAAGGTAATGCACCAGCGCGTGCGATTCGGCATAGAAGACCGTGTGTTTATCGCCGCCGGACAAATAGGGCGACCCGGAATTCACATGGAAGATGATGTCCAGCGGCAGCAGAGGGCTTTCATAGAGTACGCTCATGTCCTCCGGGTCAGGCCTTCCCAGGCGCGCCCCCTTGTCGGTGAGCGTTATGCTTCCATAAACGTTGATATAGCCTTCCTCGAGCCAGGGCGGCAACCTGCGATAGCTGAGCCGCAGGACCATGCGCGCATAATCCTGATAAGTTCGTTCGAAGGGAACCGGCCCGGAGGCGTTGGATCGAAGCCCGATAAAGATTTTTTCCGGGCCCGTAATGAATAGCCCTGCCGGTTGGATCCGGCGGCTGTTGGCAGGGAATTCGGGAAAGAGTTTGGCGAAGGATTGTGCATTGCGCGCGGCCAGGATTTGAATGGGGATGCCAGTGCTGACGCGAGGATTGGGCATGGTCGCCTGAAAGACGCGAACCACCTGTTCGAACTGATCCAGAACGCGGCGCGCCGTTTTTTCCCCGCCGTCGCTTGCCACCACGAATCGGGGTGAGCGGATTTCGACCCAGGTCTGGACCTTCTCTTTTTTCTTTTCCGTGTCCTTATCCCTGGCGAGCGCAGAGGTGCATACAGTGGCCGCCAGGAGCGGAAGGGCGAGCGCGATGGCAATTACGCGGAGGGAGCGGGGAAGATGCACAGTCATAAGGTTTAGCAATTCGATGAAACCCTGTCAACGCAGTTGAATTTTCGCCGGCACGCCGCTGCCGCCTCATAGGCGGGCAACTAGGCCATTGCCACCAGATCCTGCCCGGACCGGCAAGGACATGCCAGCATCTGCAAAGATGCGATTCGAGTCCGGACATGAGGGTTGCCTTTGCCTTGCGGCCTCACTACACTCAGGCCCACTATGAGAAGTTCGCCAGGACGATCCGGTTTTCAAAAGTTATCCCATTCTCCGTTTTCCGCAATGCCGCCGCTGTGAGCGCCCGGTTCAAAGCCCACTGCGCTCTACTGTTGTGCTCATTTCTGTGGGGCGTGACATTTGTCGTCGTAAAAGACACACTTGTCGATATCTCCGTCTTCGCCTATCTGGCCGCACGATTTACGCTGGGGGCGTTGCCCCTGGCGTGGTATTACCGGGCGGATATTCGAAAACTGTCGCGCAGCGACGTGTGGGCCGGCATTCAGGTGGGGCTGTTCATGTTCGGCGGATACGCGTTTCAGACCGCGGGAATTGCCAGGACGACTCCCTCGAAGGCTGCATTCATCACCGGACTCAGCGTGATCCTGATTCCAGTTTTTCTGGCGATCGTATGGCGCCGCCGCATCAATGCCTGGGCGTGGGCCGGGGTGCTGGCGTCTTTTGCGGGGCTCTATTTTTTGACCGTGCCTCGCGAGGGGCTAAGCGATTTGAACCGCGGGGACTTGCTGGTGATGGGCTGCGCGGTTCTGTACGCCATGCAGATTATCTTCATCGACCGCCTCAGCATGAAGCATTCGCTCGGCGGCCTCAGTTTTCTGCAGGTCGCGGTGACGGCGGTGCTTTCTCTGCTCGCGGTGCCGATGCTGGACGCAGCCGGATGGGAGTCGGTGCGGGTTCATTTCACGCCGACAATGGTGTTTGGCGTGGTGGTTACGGCGATTTTCACGACCGCGCTGGCCTATCCGCTGCTGGTCTGGGGACAGCACCATACCAGCGCGACCAGCACGGCGCTGATTCTTGCCAGCGAACCGGTATTTGCCGCGGTGACTTCCTTCTTCCTGGTCCACGAACGGCTGGGGGGAAGGCCTCTGGCGGGCGCCGGGTTGATTCTGGCCGGAATTCTGATCGCCGAATTAAAAGGCCATACGGCGAATACGGGAGCCAATACGCTGACGGCCTGAACGTGCCGCAAATGGCTGGCCGGTTTGAGCGTTTCCTGTCCCGATCAGCCGTTGTCTTTCGGAAAATATTTCGAGTCCACGGCGCCATACAGCGTGGCGCTGGGATGCCTGGCCTGTTCGTAGGCGGTAATTTTATCTTCATGCTTGAGCGTCAGCCCGATATCGTCCAGGCCTTCGAGCAGGACATGCTTCCTGAATTTGTCGATCTCAAATTTGAAATTCAATCCGGTGGAATCGGAAATGGTCTGGTTCGGAAGGTCCGCCGTCAGGGAGTAGCCTTCCTGGGTTTCCGTCCGGCGGAAAAGTTCGTCAACCTGGGTTTCCGGGAGCGTGACAGGAAGAATGCCGTTCTTGAAGCAGTTGTTATAGAAAATATCGGCGTAGCTCGGAGCGACCAGCACTCGAAAGCCGTAGTCGGCAACCGCCCACGGAGCATGCTCGCGGCTTGAGCCGCAGCCGAAATTGGCGCGCGCCAGCAGGACCGAGGCGCCCTTATAGCGCGGCCAATTCAAGATGAATTCGGGATTCGGCTTTTCGCCCGGCAAATACCGCCAGTCGTAGAACAGCACGCGTCCGAAGCCCTGCTTGGTCTGGAGCTTTATAAATTGCTTCGGCACCATCTGGTCGGTGTCGACGTTGACGCGGTCCATAGGGAAAACCAGTCCGGTGTGCTTGGAAAATGGCTGCATTCTGATCTGTCTCCGGCGGGCCGCGATGTGGGCCCGCATCTCCTGACGTAAAACGAATCACGCAGAACTGCAAGTCGCGCAGCAGGTGGCTAAGATCCGGCGGCGCTAATCCGGTGCTTCCACGTTCCAATCGCGGATGTCGACGAAGTGCCCGGCAATCGCGGCTGCCGCGGCCATGATGGGGCTTACCAGGTGCGTGCGGCTGTCTTTGCCCTGGCGCCCTTCGAAATTCCGGTTCGAAGTGCTGGCGGCGCGTTCTCCCGGAGGCAGCACGTCCGGATTCATTGCGATGCACATGCTGCATCCCGCGTCGCGCCATTCAAATCCCGCATCGATAAAAATTTTATCGAGACCTTCGGCTTCCGCTTTCGCCTTGATGGACATGGAACCGGGCACGATCAGCGCCTGCTTCAGATTTTTGGAGATATGCTTTCCGGCAACCACGCGAGAGGCGGCGCGCAGATCGTGCAGGCGGGAATTTGTGCACGAACCGATGAATACGCGGTCGATGGGAACGTCCACCATGGCGGTGCCTGGCTTCAGGCCCATATATTCCAGGGCGCGCGCGACGGCTTTCTGGTCGTCGGGATCGCGGAAGGATGATGGGTCCGGGACGCGGTCGGCCACGCCGGAAACCATCCCCGGATTGGTTCCCCAGGTGATTTGCGGCGACAGGGAAGTTGCATCGAGTTCGACGGTGGCGTCGAACTTCGCTCCGGGATCGCTCGGCAGGGACTTCCAGTTTTCCACGGCCGCTTGAAACGCCTTGCCGCGGGGAACATAGGGGCGCCCCTCCATATAAGCGAAGGTTGTGTCGTCCGGCGCGATCATTCCGGCTCGCGCGCCGCCTTCGATGGACATGTTGCACACGGTCATGCGGCCGTCCATGGAAAGTCCGCGAATGGCTTCGCCGGAGTACTCGATTACGTGGCCGGTGCCGCCGGCAATGCCGATTTTTCCGATGATGGCGAGAATAATGTCTTTTGCGGAGACGCCTTTGGGCCTTTTTCCGTTGACCACGATATGCATGGTCTTGGATTCGTACTGAACCAGACATTGCGTGGCCATCACGTGTTCGACTTCGCTGGTGCCGATGCCGAACGCCAGTGTGCCAAACGCGCCGTGCGTCGAGGTATGGCTGTCACCGCAGACAATGGTCTGGCCGGGTTGGGTAATGCCAAGTTCCGGGCCGATGATATGCACGATGCCCTGATTTTTGCTGAACATGTTGAACAGCGTGATGCCAGCCTCGCGGCAATTCCGTTCGAGGGCTTCGAATTGTCCCTTCGCGTCCGCATCCAAAATGGGCAGGTTCCGGCCCTTGGTCGGGACGGAATGGTCCATGACGGCGAATGCCAGGTCGGGCCGCCGGACGGTTCGCCCTGCCGCTTTCAACCCGGCAAAGGCTTGTGGCGAAGTGCCCTCATGAACCAGATGTCGATCGATATAAATTAAGGAGGGTTCCCCTGCCGCCTCGCGGACCAGATGGGATTCCCAGATCTTCCGATACATCGTACGAGATGTCATAATTTTTTATCCTAACACACGCGAAGTCGATTTGACTCCGGACGGCCCGGCAAATCAAATTTATAATAGTTGTGAGCACTATAACCATGAATTATATGGCCGCCGGGGCGTTCCGTCCGACGGCAGACCGGTCCACGAAATCCCGCGCCCGCCGGGGTATCCCCCGAGCATTTGCTCAAACGAATCGCAGGCGTGCGTAAGCATCTAGACAGACCGCCGTGGTGGTATAATTACAAATGGTCCGCCGACGGGATTGAAGCGGTCCCGCATGGGTTTGGCGTCATGCGGATTGGCAGTGGGAAGATCCGCAAAGAGGAGTGGAAGCTAATGGGAATGCAGTTGCGAGAGATTGCCGCCTGGGCGCGGAACCGCAAGATCCTGGCGACGATTCTGGTCGCCGTGACACTAGGCGTGGGCATTCTGATTGGCACGGTGGTTTCCGGGCGCGTGGGCGCCTCGCACCCTGCCGCCGCTGTGAGCGGTGGCGAGCCGCTGGCCATTCCCGATCCGGTACAGTTGTCCAACGCTTTTGCCTCAATCGTCAAAAGAGTGCAGCCGGCGGTGGTGAATATCTCCACCACGCAAGTGATCGAACGCGCCAATCCGGGGCGCGAAGCCCCTCCTCAAGGTGACCGCGAACAGCAGGGGCCGAACGACAAGCAGCAGCCATTTCAGGACTTTTTCAATCGCTTCTTCGATTTCCCTGATCAGGGACCCACGGCCGAACGCAGCCTTGGCTCCGGAGTGATTGTCGACCGCAAGGGATTTATCCTGACCAACAATCACGTCGTGGAACAGGCCACGAAAATACAGGTCAAGCTCAATGGGGACGATACCCAGTACACCGCCAAGGTCGTCGGAACGGATGAAGAGACCGATCTGGCAGTCCTGAAGATTGACGTGGGTCATGATTTGCCCATCGCAAAACTCGGTAATTCCGATTCGGTTCAGGTCGGGGACTGGGCGCTGGCCATCGGCAATCCATTTGGATTCCTGCAGGGCAGCGTCACCGCGGGCATCATCAGCGCCAAGGATCGCGCGAACGTGGGGCAGCAATTCCAACGATTCATCCAGACCGATGCGGCCATCAATCCGGGGAATTCCGGAGGGCCGTTGGTCAACATGGCCGGGCAGGTGATCGGCATCAATACGGCAATCATTACCGGAGGGCGGGGAAATGAAGGAGTGGGCTTTTCGCTCCCGTCCAACACGGCTATCGGTGTTTACAATCAAATCGTCGCCCACGGCAAAGTAACGCGCGGTTCCATAGGCGTGAGTTTCACCGAAACGGAGGGCAGCAATCCAATCGTGCTCAAGGAATTGGGCGCGCCCTACGGCATTGTGCTGCAGCGCGTGGAAGCGGGCAGTCCGGCCGAGAAGGGAGGCTTGCAATCCGGCGATGTCGTCACCAGCGTGAACGGCAAGCCCGTTCATTCCGGCAATGACTTGGTGAACCCGATTGCGGCCACGCCGGTCGGCAGCACCGTGCGCATCACCTACGTGCGGGACAAGAAACAGCATGAGACTACGTTAACCGTTGCGGACCGCACGAAGCTTTTCCCGGACCGCACAGACAGCGAAGCGAGCAGTGACAACGGCCCGACGCCGTCCGAGTTCGGCCTGGGCCTGCAGGATCTGGGCACCGACCGCGCGCGCCGCGCCGGATACGAGAATATGAAGGGCGTTCTGGTGACGGAAGTCGATCCCGCGAGCTTTGCCGAAGATATCGGGTTCACGCGCGGCGACGTCATTGCGGAAGTGAATCATACGGCCGTGGGATCGGTTGCGGAATATCGCCGCGTGGTTTCCGGCCTCAAGCCGGGACAAGATGTCCTGTTCAAGGTGCTGCGCCGGTCGGGCAGCGACCAATTTGACACCGTCTATTTGGCCGGTGTCGTTCCATCTCCGGAGCAATAAGAGAGACCAATGCTAAATCGAAACTGGTTGTGCTTGCTCGCGGCCGTGCTCCTGCTGACCGCAGCCCCCATCGCACCCGCCGCTGGCCGGCCCGCGTCCAGGCAGACGTCTGTAAAGACGAAGGCAAAGAAGAAGACGACAACAAAGAGGAATGTAAAGAAATACGCGAAGAAAAGGGCCGCGCCGTCGAACACCCGGAAGAGAACCACGAAGAGGGTTAGGACGAGGATTACGAAGAAAGCCCGGCCGAAGTCCACGGCGAGAGCGAGGGTCAGAACAAGGACGCGGACCAGAGCCAGGACGCGGGCCAGGTCAAGATCGAGAGCAAGGGCGAGAGCCAGATACATGGGGCAAAGGGCGCCGACCTCGGATCGCATTAAAGAAATTCAACTCGCGCTTCAGCGGGAGGGCGCCTACCAGGGCGAGCCGACCGGGAAGTGGGATAGTTCCACGGTCGATGCCATGAAAAAATTCCAGAACAAGAACGGCTTTCCGGCGACGGGCAATATTGACGCGCTAACGCTGAATAAGCTTGGCTTGGGCGCGCCAACGGCCGGAAAAGGGGCCCCAGCGCCCATTGCTTCTAGCGATGCGGGTTCGTCCCAGGTAACCCCCTGAAGCGGACACGGCGCGCGATCTGACGCGCTTTGGGCCGTTGCGAAATTGGATTTTGTTGCGGATATTTGCGCACCGAATGATTTTACGGAAACGACCAGCCTTTCGTGTTTCAGGCCTCACGAATCCCCAGGAGGCAAGATGGCCACCAGTGCTGTTTCGAAAACTCATAAAAACTTCATCAATGGCGAATGGGTGGAAGCCCGTCAGGGCCGCACATTCGAAAATCGCAATCCCGCCAATCCCTCCGAGCTGGTTGGGATTTTTCCGTCTTCCTCGCAGGAAGACGTGAACGGCGCGGTGGATGCGGCGAAGGCGGCCTTTCGGAAGTGGCGATTAACTCCGGCGCCGCGCCGCGCGGAAATACTGTATCGAGCCGCGGAAACCCTGGTGAAGCGGAAGGAAAATTTGGCGCGCGACATGACGCGCGAAATGGGCAAGCCCCTGACCGAAACCCGGGGCGACGTTCAGGAAGCCATCGATATGACGTATTACATGGCCGGGGAAGGCCGCAGGCTATCCGGCCAGACGGTGCCGTCTGAGCTGCCCAACAAATTTGCCATGTCCGTGCGCGACCCGCTCGGCGTGGTGGGCATGATTACCCCGTGGAATTTTCCGATGGCCATCCCTTCCTGGAAAATTATGCCGGCGCTGGTCTGCGGCAATACGGTGGTCATCAAACCGGCCGAGGACACGCCGCTATCGACCTACAACCTGGTTCAAATTTTGACCGAAGCGGGCTTGCCTCCGGGAGTTTTAAATGTGCTGTATGGCATGGGTCCTGAGGCGGGAGGTCCGCTGCTCACACATCCGGACGTTTCGGCCATCAGTTTCACCGGGTCGACGGAAACGGGTCGCCTGGTGAGCCAGGCGTGCGCGCCCACGTTTAAGCCCTGCCACCTGGAAATGGGCGGAAAAAACATCATTCTCGTAATGGAGGATGCCAACCTGGATCTGGCCGTGGAGGGCGCGGTTTGGGGCGGCTTCGGAACCACCGGTCAACGATGCACCGCCGCCAGCCGCGTGGCCGTGCACCGGAAAGTGTACAGGGAATTCCTCGATCGCTTTGCCGGCCGGGTAAAAAAGCTGCGCATGGGCGACGGCCTGGACCCCGAAACCGACATGGGTCCGCTGATCAACGAAACGCAGCTGCAAACCGTGATGAAATACGTGGAAATCGGAAAGGACGAAGGCGCAAAGCTTATTCTGGGCGGGCATCGGGCGGAAGGAAAAGATTTGTCGGCCGGCTGGTACCACGAACCGACGATTTTCGGCGAAGTTGCCCCGCAAATGCGCATCGCGCAGGAGGAAATTTTTGGCCCCGTTGTGTCCGTGATTCCATTTTCGTCATTCGACGAGGCCCTGGAGATCGCCAACCACGTGAAATACGGGCTTTCCGCGTCCATTTATACGCGCAACGTGAATGACTCCTACCGCGCGATGCGCGACCTGGAAACAGGCATCGTCTACGTGAATGCTCCCACGATCGGCGCGGAAATCCAGCTGCCCTTCGGCGGCACCAAAGGGACCGGCAACGGACACCGCGAAGCCGGTGCGGCGGCCATCGACTTCTATTCGGAATGGAAAACTCTCTATATAGACTATTCCGATCGCCTGCAGCGCGCGCAGATCGATGCCGGAGATCAGGTATAGATACCCCCGAAAAATTTAAGATGATTCTCTTCTGGGGAACCGCGGCGGGCTCGTCATGGCCGTATGTTCCTCAAAGGGCCGGCGATAGCCATCTCGTTTGACGAGTACGACTTCTACGCATAAAATATTTTCAGAAGTGCTAAGATTATGGGATTAGCAGAGCTTATGACGCATCCCGCGCCACATAACGAGCGCAACCGGCAAATCCTGTCCGCGATTGTCCGCGCGTACATTGAAACGGGCGAGCCTGTTTCCTCGCGCTCGATCTCCCGCCGGCATGTGGAATTGCTGAGTTCCGCGACGGTCCGGAACGTAATGGCGGACCTGGAAGAAGAAGGGTTTCTTTATCAGCCGCATACGTCGGCAGGACGGGTTCCCACGGCAACCGCGTATCGCTTTTTCGCACAGCAAGTTGCGGCGCAGGCCACGCTGAGCGCGGAAGATGAGGATTGGATACGCGGCGAGTTTGCCGCGGCCACCACGGGAGAAGAAATTGCCGAGCGCGCCGGGCATATTCTTGCGGAAGTTTCGCGGGGACTGGGCATCGTGGTTTCCCCTCCCATCGCGAAGACCGTACTGGAACACATTCGTTTCGTGCTGCTGCCGGATGGCCGTGTGGTGGTGGTGCTGGTGTCTACCGGCGGCAATACGCGCGACAAAATCATTCGGCCCAACCGCGTTTTCAGCCAGCCCGATCTTGACCGCACGGCGGACTATCTGAACA
>DATLTA010000107.1:0-34648 GCA_035533775.1 Candidatus Dormiibacterota bacterium
ACCGCATCAAGAACCGGGCTTTAGCCTGAAGCGTGGAGCATGCACCCTCTGCAAGCATTTGTGAGCGAGCCTCTGCACACTCTTGATGGATTCTCTTCCTTGCTACCCTCTTGCTGCTCTCTTGCTACTCTAGAGGCCGGAATAAAGTCCACTTGTAGGGAGCCGCCTTGGCTCGAGCATCGAACATCGCTCCAAACCGGCAAGCCGCGCACCCATTTGATTTGAAGTATGGGACGGACACGGCAGGCTACCTGAGCCCGGACGAACTTCGCGGCGGCAAGACTGGCGACGCGGCGAATAACGGCTACTCGGCCGTCGCTCCGTCGGTATTTCGCGAAGCCTGCCGGCGCTGGCGCGAGACGTTGCCGGCTTTGGCGGCGCGCGTGGAGGCGTATACCTTCGTGGATGTGGGAGCGGGCAAGGGCCGCGCGCTGCTGCTTGCCGCGGAATTGCCCTTCCGCAAAGTCATTTGCCTGGAATTGCATGAAGGGCTGGCGCAAATCGCGCGGCAAAACGTAACCCTCTGGTCCCGCGTTTCGCATGCACGGGCGAAAATTCGCGTGATCACGCAGGACGCGGCGGAATTTCGCTGGCCGCGAACTCCGCTGCTGGTGTACCTCAACAATCCGTTCGGTTGCGATCTAGTGGAGCAACTGGCCGCCAATCTGGCGGCCGCGGCGGCCTCCGGCCCGGGACTGGTGGATCTGCTCTACGTCAATCCCGGCTGCGCGGACACGCTGTCCCGGCAAGGGAGTTTCAAATTATTGTGGAACGCGCAATTGCGGATGGATAGAGCCGACCAGAAAGCCGATCCCTACGGCGCAACGTCGGACCGCGTTGCGGCCTTCCGGTATCGCGCCGGGAGCGGCCAGGCGCCCTCAGAATTTAAATAATCTGATCGCGCGGACTGCGCCTCAAAAACCGGCTTCAAATTCGCGGAAGCGGCGTTCGAGTTCCCATTGCTGCCGCGCCTTTTCGCTGGATTTCAGAAACACCGCGCAGGCCGCGGAAGGTTTCTGCGCGCCCAGGACATCTCGCGCGCAAGGCGCTGCCGGTCGAGTGAACGCGTCCTGCGGGCGCCACAGGCTCGCGCCGGGCAGAAAATCGTGTTCCAGGCCGGTGCGAACCATTTGTTTCAGGTCCGCGTAGCGAAGCGCGTAGGTATCGGAGGCGCGCACGTATTCATGGGTCAAGTCGATGCGCGAAACGCCTTCGTCGTCGGTGGAAAGCGCGACGGGAACGTGATATTTGCGATAAATCGGGAAGGGATGATCTTTTCCCTTCACGCCCAGAATCACGTCGTTGCTGGTCAGATTGATTTCCACCATCACGTGTTTCGCGGCCATCTCTTTCAGTAGATCATAAGGGCGATCCTCGTCCATCACGTCCACGCCGTGCCCGATGCGTTCGGCGTGCGCGTCCTCCACGGCCAGGCGAATGTGGCAGCACAGCCCTGCGGGCGGCACAAGCCCTTCGGCCAGCTCGCCGGCATGCAGACTGATGTGCACGTTCGGGTAGAGTCCGTGGAGATATCCCACGATCTTCATGTGTAGGGCGTAATCGGCCATCGACGTTGCGCCATCCTCGGGCATCACGTAGTTGATCCCCACGAAATGCGGATCGGCGGAAGCGACTTCGAACCCCAGCAGCGTCTGTGCGAATACCTGCGCCTTCGGAAAACCGCGCAGCACCTGGTACAGGTACCGGATCGTGACATTGCACGCCGGCGCCGCCTGCGGCTCGCCGCAGTGTTCAATTTTGCGGCGGGAAGCCTCAGCAGCATCCCGCGCGGCGCTGGCCACGGCAATGTCATCGCGCAATCCGTGCGCCAACAGTTCCGCGCGGAGCTGGCCAAAATCATCGCGCCACCCGAGTTCCCTGGCGATCCGCGCGGTGCGGCTGAAATCGGGCGTCACCATCAGTTCCAGGTACTGCTCGTTCTGCGAAGCGGCGCGCGCGGCGATTTCATCGAGCCATTCCCCGGCGTGGCGTTGGCTGGCGCCTCCAAATTTGGCGAAGGTAGAGAAGAAATGGTCGTGCCCGCTCACTCCCGCCGAGGCAACGAAGCTGCGCATGGAAAATGCGTCCACCAGCGCGTCGTAAAAATTCTGGTCCGTGAAGGCCTTCGCGGCAGGCGCTTGCCGGGCGCCGCAATCCGGCTGGGAACTTGCGGAACGTGCCGCGGATTCCTGCCGGACGAATGAGAGACTGGCGAGGTCCACGCAAATCCCATCTTCCGCGGCGTCCCGAATCCAAGTCTCCGCGTAAATTCCGCCGGTCAAGTGGTAGTGCAGATCGGCTCCCTTGGGCATGCGCGCAAGAAAAGCGCGCAGTTCGAGGGGATTCGCGCGCGCCGCGTCATAGGCGCGGGCGGTTCGCTGTTCGGGCGTCCCGGATTTTCCCGGGCTATTTCTCGCGGGCGTCTGGGCCTGCGCGGCTCCCAGGGAAAACAGAAACAGCGCAGCGCCGACCAGGGCTGGCCGGCCGATCGAAGAAATTTTCATGCTGAGCATTTTCTCAATCCTTTAATTTTTGCCTATTTATTGCCCCGCCTGCGGGATGGCGGCTTCGCGTTCGGCCCAATGCTCCACGATGTTGCGAACCACCACGTCGCCCACGCGTTCGGCCGCATCCAGAGCGGGGATAATACCCGAGTATTTCCTGTTAAACAGGCTCTTGAGACTTTCGGCGGCGGTTGTCCCCGGCGCTTGGCGGTCGAAGTTGCTCACCGTGCGCAGCACGAGCACGCGCTTCAGGTCCACGCGCCCGGCATGATTCAGGAAGGTAAGCGCCTGCATGGTGCCTGAGTCTTCCATCGCCGAAATCATGTAATTCCCCTGGCCGCCGGTGTAGTAGCGCGTCCAATCGTTGGCCCAGCGGTCCATCAGAGTGCCGTGCCAGAATGTGCCGCTGGACATCGTATCGCCACGCGTCACAAACGGCGGCTTCATGGCATTCGGAAAGCCGATGAAGCGCGCCCGGGATTCGCGCAGCCCTTGTGAATCGCCCAGCGGAATATTTCGAGTGAGCTGAAACGCCCAGGAAACCAGGCCCTGGTTCAAGGTATACAATTCGCCTTCCAGCGGCGATTTCACCGGCTCCTCGTACGGCTTTGTCTTGCGCAGCGGCACATAACCGGTCGGCCAGTCCGGAGGGATTTCACGCGCATCGATCTCATACGCCAGGTCGCCGTCGAGCACGTCGTTCGCCCAGACCGCCGAGCCCAGCGATACGTCCGCCGGATCGCCTCCGCCGATTCCGGCGACCAGCCAGTAGGCCTTCGTGAGGTCAAAGCGCGGGTCCAGACCCAGCGCCATCACCGATGCCGCGGCCTTTGCCGTCGCCACGCCGGTCAGCAACCCCAACACCCCATCCTTGTTCATCCGCACGTGATGATATCCCGCGGGCAACGGAAAAATCCGGTCCAGGTGTTCGCGCTCCACCCACAACTGATACTCGCCGGGAGCGTCGCCGGTATCCGCGCCCTGTTCGAACATGGTCACGACCACGACTTTTACGCGGATGGGCGTGGGCGGAACAGGTGTGGAGACTCCGGTCTGGGCCGGCAGCGGGCTGGCCAGGCAGACCAACAGGATGAATGCCGGAAAAATCAGCTCAAAAGATCGCTTCACGAACTCCTCCGCATCCCCACCCGCGCCGGGGGAGAGTCCGCACGCGAGCGCGCGCCGACTCCCGGTCCGGTGAGGAACAGAGTTTACATCACTGCCGGTTACGCAGACCTTTTACATCGATTCTAATTCTTGATGATTCTAATTCTTGATTCCCACCATGCAAAGACGTAGAAAACATGACGCAGACAGACACGCCTGCGCCACTAAAAGCCATTCTGCAAGTCAGCCTGGAGCGAAACTGGGGGGGGGTGGAAACGATCGGCGGCAACTTGAAGAATTGTTTATGCGGATATTTCCCAGGGAAAATCGAACAAGCGCACTCTAGCCCGTTGCGAGTACGAACAAAAACCAAGAGGAGCGATTCAGTTGGAGGACTTTTCCGCCTTCTTTTTTCCATTTTCAGGACGCCAGCGCACCGACGCCGGGGGGGCTGCAGGCGCTGCCACTTCCGGCGCTTCCTGAAATTCCAGGATCTCACTGGTCCGATAAGGCTTCTCTTTAAGGCAAACGGGACACCGAAGGTTGAAGACCTTGGACTTTCGATCGGACAATTCCGGTTTTTCGCCCGCGGGTGACCGCAGACCTCCTACGATGGCTGGAACGTGGATAGGATTTGTGCAATGCAGACATACCACTCCGCGAAACGTTGGGCGTTCGGTTTCAATGGGCATATTTGAACCTCGTAAAGAACTCAGCAAAGACCGCAGCAATGATACGAATTTGGGTTTCGTGGACACCTGATCCTACCATTAAATCGCTTGGCCGGGTCAAGTCGCATGAAAAGACGGACTGTGGAAATGCCTGGAAAACCATTTAGCGCACATTCCTGGCTGTATTCTACTGATTGCAAGGTATTTATATTTAAATGCCATGCCCGATTTGACGGGAAACTCCTGTATGGCGCTGCCCACAGGATCAAAGAAATTGCGAGCATCCAGGGTAGTTTCGCGGCCAAAGGCAAAGGCCGTTCCATCATTCGATATCGAAAGATATCGAACAAATTAGCATTGACAAAAAAATAGATTCGAATGAAGCTCTGGGCCGGACAATTCCATCCCAACAGAAATACCTATCGCGTCAGGAGGCCTGGCATGAGTGGAATCACAAGGCGCGGATTTGTGAAAGGCGCGGCCCTTGCCCCCCTGGCTCTGACGCCACTGGCCGCCGCGGGGCAGCAAACGGCCCGGCCGGACCGCTTCGACATTGTGGTGGCCGGCGCGGGGCACAACAGCCTGATCACCGCGGCCTACCTGGCGAAAGCCGGTTTTCGGTGCGTGGTGTTGGAGGGCCGGCCCCTAGTGGGCGGCGACGTCAAATCGGCGGAATTGACCCTGCGCGGTTTCATCCACGATACCTGCTCGGCGGCGCACAACGGCATTCAGGATAACCCGGTGATCCGCGACAACGAGCTGAACCTGGGCGACTACGGGCTCGAATATATTTTCCCCGATCCGGTCTTCCACATGCCGTTTCTCGACGGCACGTACATCACGCAGTGGCGCGACCCGGAACGCACCCGCGCGGAATTCGCCAAGTTTTCCAAAAATGACGGCGACGCCTACTGGCGCATGTGGAAAGAATCCGGAAACATTCAACCCACCACGAACTATTGGAAGCGGCGCCTGGCGATGTCGCATTGGGAGATCGTCCGCGCTAATTTCGAGGACTATCATTGCCGCACTTTCATGCTGGCCTGTCCGTGGTCGCAACATCCGGCGCAATATCCCATGACGGGCCGCATTGCCTATTCCGCTTTCAACCAGCAACGGACCAGCCGCCCGCTGCCCAAAGGCGGGTCGGGAAAATTGACCGAAGCCTTGGCGCGTTTCATCGAAGCGCACAACGGCGTGGTCCTCACCAACAAGCCCGTCGTGCGGCTGATCATCGAAAGCGGCAAGTGCACCGGCGTGGAATGCGTGGATGGAAGCGCCTACCATGCCGACAAGGCCGTAGTCTCCACCATTCATATCAAGCAGCTGATCGATATGGCGCCGCGCGAGTTGTGGGGGCCGGAGTTCATCGACGGCGTTGCCACCTGGCAGCCGGAATACCAGTTGATGAGCACAAATTACGCCACCACCGTGCCCATCGAGTATCCGATTGAGGGCGGCACGATTTCGCCCGTGCATTCCGAAATCATTTCGGGCCCGGAACGCGCCTTGCGCTTTGCCTACGATTACAACATCGGAGCGGTGAATCTCGACGACCCGCCGCAACACATCATCTGCACCACGGTCGCCGACCCCACGCGCGCGCCGGCGGGCATGCATACCATCAAGGTGGTCGCCTACCAGCCCTACGATTTGAAGGAAGGCGCGCGGCACTGGGACAACATTAAGGAACATGTCGCCGATGCGAACCTGAAATACCTCCAGCGTTACGCTCCGACTCTGACGAGCGATAAAATCCTCGAGCGCGTCGTCCATAGCCCGCTCGACCTGGAACGCATGAACCCCCACAACTGGCACGGCAGTTGCCATGCCGGAGATTCCGGACCGTCACAATCGGGAGCCATGCGCCCCATGCCCGGCTGGTCGCATTATCGAATGCCCATTCCCGGGCTGTATCAAACCGGCGCGACCACCGACCCTGGAGGTTCCGTCACCGGCCGGCCCGGTCGGGCCGCCGCCGCGGTCTTGCTCAAGGATCTTGGCACCAGCATCGAGGAAGTCGTCGGCAAAAAGGAAAGCAAATCATCCTAAACATGCGCATGCTGCCGGTACCCGCCTGCCAGAGAGGTGTGTGATGAGAGGGAACGCCAGAATTGTGGCCGTGATGCTGGCCGCTATGTCGTTTACGGCATCGTTTTGCGTGGCGCCCAAGGCGAATGCCCAGCAGCCGGTTGCCCCCGCCGCGGCCAAGCCGGATGTTCCCAATAACCCGTCCGAACACGCGCCGCCCGTGCAGCCGATCCCGTATAGCCATAAAATCCATCTGGCGCTCGGTCTGCAGTGTTCGACCTGCCACACGAACCCGGCCCCTGGAAAACTGATGACGTTCCCGGCGACCGCCACGTGCATGTCCTGCCATCTTTCCATCGCCAAAAACAAGCCCGCAATCCGCAAACTTGCCGCGTTCTCAAAATCCCGGCAGCCCATCCCGTGGGTGCGCGTCTACAAAGTTCTTCCGGGAGTGAATTGGACGCACCGCAAGCATCTAGATGCCGGGTTGCAATGCGAAACGTGTCACGGCCAGGTTGCGCAGATGGCAAAAATGTCGGAAGTCACCAGCGTCACGACGATGGTCGTCTGCCTGAATTGCCACAAGCTGCACAATGCGCCTACCGATTGCCAGACGTGCCACTCGTGGCCTGCTTACTAGGACCGCGCCGTTCCTAGTGCTCCACCCTTTCGAACAATCGCAAGCGCTGGTCGTTCATCGTGAATCATTCATCGTCAATGATTCAACGTCAATGATTCGTCCTCAACGATTCGCCGTTCATGATTCATCGAAGGGTGGAGCACCGGGCCCGCCCGGATTTTCTCTATTGGTCCGTGTTCCAGATATCGCCGACGGCCTTCCACTTGCCATCCGGTTGTTTCTTCCAGGCAACCATGTATTTCTCGGTCACCGGTGTCGGTTTGCCCTTCTTATTATTGATGGTCATGGAAAAGGTGCCGTACTCGACCGCCAGATCGCCCGAGCGCGCCACTTCGACTCGAGTGATATCCCCCTGCATGTCGGATAGGCCGGGCGTCGCAAAGAATGCGGCCCAGACGCTTCGTCGCTCGTCGGCGGTCTTCGCAATCGGGGCATTCTGCGGATTCACCCAGGCATCGTCGGCATAAAAGGATAGCGTTGCGTCGAGATTTTTGCCGACGATGTCCTTACCCCATTCCTGTGCTGTCTCTCGAACAGCCGTTTCATTCTGCAGAAGCGTGTTCGCCGGAGCAGAAGCAGGAGCGGGTTGTTGCGTTGAGGCGCAACCGGCCAAGGCGATAACGGCTGCAACAAGCCAAACACGCGAAAGTACAGTGAACTTTTGTGAGTATTTCACGATGGATATCCTCCCAGGAGGGCACCGAGCAGCCCTTTTTACCTTGGCCCCATTCTGCGTTCTCTTTACGCCCCACGATGTGACACCAATCACAGGACTTTGTGAGATAAACCATGCCGCATGCGCCATGAAATTGACACCGGGCATGACAGCGGGCATGGCAAAGCATGGCGCATTCTTCGAGGTGGGATTGAAATTGGAAGTGCCCGTGGCCTGCGAACGGAAACCGGGTCGCCAGGAGCTATTCGGAATCGGAAAAGAGGAAGCCGATCACAAAAAGCCGCTTCCTCTTTTCCTGTGATTTTCCCTGTGCCGGTGTTTCAGCGCGCCGGTTTTGGATGCCAGTGCACAAAACCGTTGCGGTTCGGCATTTTGACCTTTGGAAGGGATTTGGCATCGAGCACCGCGTCCTTGGGAACGACCCCGTCGATGGACAGCAGGTAAGCCGTCACGGCGTAGACTTCATCATTGGTGAGCGACTCCGGCGCAGGAAGCGGCATCGCGCGCCGGATATAGTCGAACAGCGTGGTGGCGACCGGCCAGTAACTCACCGGAGTCTTGACTGGCTTGGCCGTGGCCAATGTGCCGACGCCGCCAGTGAGTTGGTTGAAGGGTTTGCCCTCGCCTTTCGGCCCGTGGCAATACTGGCAGTTTTTCGCGTACACCGCCGCGCCCTGCGAAACAGAGCCGCTGCCCGCGGGGAGTCCCTTTCCATTGGGCTCTACGGTGATGTCTATATTTCGAATTTCCTGGGGGGTCAAGGGACGCCCGAGGTTGGGCCCTTGCTGGGCAAACAGGGCGGGAACAAAGGCAAACGCAATCACCGGAAGGAGAAAGACGGGAATGAGAAGGATGTATTTATATTTAGACGTAGACATTTTTCACCGTCCCATTGGCATTGACGCCCCAGCCTTGAATGGCGTTGAAGTGGTAGATCTGGCCCGGCCCGTACTGGGCGAGCCAATCGGATCGCGTGGGCTGCACAGCCCCCGTCTCATCGGTGGCCCTGCTCATCATGACGCTGGGTTGCCCGTTCCATTTCCAGGGCAGGCGAAACCTCGTCAAAGCTCTTGGAAGGACCGGCCCGGTAAGCGCCGCCTGCGTCCAGTTTTTTCCGCCATCGACGGACACCTCAACTTTTGAAACGATGCCCGCGCCCGACCAGGCCAGTCCGGAAATTTCGTAGAGTCCTTGGCCTTTCAAATCGATTCCGAAGGACGGCTTGAGGATCATGGATTTCACGCCCATGGGAAACATATATTGGTATGCTTTGCCGTTGGGCAGCAGTTCGGTGTAGTGCGAAGTCTCATCCCGGGCATCCACGGGCCGGTCGATCACGTTCAAGCGGCGCAGCCACTTCACGTTCATATTGCCTTCGAAGCCGGGGACCAGCAGGCGCATGGGAAAGCCTTGCTCGGGGCGAATGGCTTCGCCGTTTTGAAACAGGGCGATCACCGCATCGTCGAGGCACTTTTCCAGCGGTATGCTGCGGCTCATGGCTGCGGCGTCGGCGCCTTCCGCGATGACCCATTTCGCTTCTTTGGTGACGCCGGCCTCCGCAAGCAGCGTCGCCAGCCGTACTCCGGTCCATTCCGAGCAGGAGACGAGGCCATTCAACGCGCCGGCGGTCGACTGCTCAGGTTGCTTGGCGATCATCACGGCGCTGTTGCCGGAACACTCCAGGAAGTGGATGTGTGTTTCCATCGGATAGCGCTTCAGGGCATCGACGGAAAATGCCAGGGGACGTTTCACCATTCCATGAATATAAAGTTCGTGTTTAGCCGGGTCGATATCGGGTATGCCGTTATGATGGCGCTCATAGTGCAATCCATTCGGGGTAATGGTTCCTTCCAGCAGGTGCAGAGGCGTTCGCGAAGAGCCCGTTCCGGCGTCTCCCGGAACGATCGTATAAATGCGCTTCACGTTCGCCTGCGATTTCGCCGGCATCCCGTAGCCGGAAAATGACCGGCCGGGCGTCTTCATCCATATCGGAGCGTGTGTACCTATGCTTTCGTCGGCTTTCGCGATGCTTGCGTTCGCGGCCGCGAGTCCGGCGGAGAACAGAGCGCCCCGCAGCAGCGCGCGCCGGTTCAGCAAACCGTTTCCAGCGGCGGTTTCTTCCGGCACCTTCGCGGCTTTCTTCACTTTAGGATTTTTCACTTCCATCTCCTCCTTCAGGCCCTCGGCAGTATGCTCCCGTGAATGCCCGGAGCGCCACCCTTCGCCGCCGGATTTCCGCCGAAGCGATTCCAATTCTATTTTGTCGCACGAATAGAATAATACTGCGGATGCAAAAACGTCATCCAGAATTGAATCCGGGTGTTCCGGCAATAGGAGGGCTTTTTTTCGCGCGCGGGGTTACTTCACCAGCTGGCTATGGGGGTCACTGGAAGCTTTTGGCTCTGCCAGCCTGACGCAATTGCGGCCGTCGGCCTTGGCGCGATACAGTGCCGCATCCGCCTCGCCCAGAATCTCTTCGGCCAGATGGAAATCCCAATCCCGGCTGGCGAGAATCCCCAAACTCATCGTGATGGGGAGCGGTCCGCGCGAGGTCTGCACGGGGTGGTTCGCGATGCCATTGCGGACCTCTTCGGCGCGCAGGACGGCCTGGGAAGAATCGCAATTGTTCAGGACGATGAGGAACTCCTCTCCGCCATAGCGCCCCACAAAATCATACGAGCGCACCGAGAACAGGAGGCGCCGCGCGACTTCCTGCAGGACTTCGTCGCCCACAACGTGCCCGTACGTGTCGTTCACGTTTTTGAAGTGATCCAGGTCGCACAGCATCATCACCGTGCAACCTTTTTCACGGCGGGTGCGCGCTAACTCACGGGCCAGAAGATCCAGGATGGCCCCGCGGTTCAAAAGCGAGGTCAGGGAATCATGCGTGGCTTTGAAGAGCAGGGTTTCGCCCGCTTCGACAAGCCGGTCTTCCAGATGCAGGATGCGCTGCCCCACGCGCAACCTCGCCAGCAACTCGGCGGTATTCCACGGCTTGGTCAGATAATCGTCGGCCCCGGATTCCAGCCCGGCCACGATGTCCTGTTTGGCATTTCGTGAGGTCACCAGAACGATATGAACGTAAGGTCGGCCGCGCAGCTCGCGCGCCGCCGAGCAAACTCCCGGCCCGGCCAGCCCCGGCATCATCCAGTCGAGCAGGGCCAGACGCGGGCCGTCCGGCAAGGACAATTGCTGCAAGGCCAGCAGGCCATTGTCCACCGCAATCACCTCGTATCCCTCGCGCTGGAGCGTTTTCTCGAGCAAGCGGCGGGACACCGCGTCGTCGTCCGCAATCAGAATTTTCATTGTTTCGCTTCCATCATGTATCCGTCCAGCTCCGGCAATAGCCCTTCCACTTCCTGCTCGAACTGCGCCAGGGCTTCGGGCAGGCCGGCCATTTTTCCCTCGCGGCCCATCTGCTCCAGACGTGCGGCGGCGGCCGCTGCACGCATCGCCGAAAGGCTGGAAAGCATGCCCTTTAAACCGTGGCTGGCGGTTTCCACCGAGTTCATATCCCTCTGCCCGACGTACGTTTGCAACTGTTGCAGACGCCGTGGAAAATCTTCCTGAAAAATTTCGATCAGCTCCCGCAACAAATCGCGGTCGTTGTCCACGCGCACAAGCAGTTCGGGCAGATTTACGGAGGGTTGCGCGGAGGTGTCGCGTTGTTGTGTCATCGATGCTCCTGTGTAATTCCGCAACGCGGCCCTGCGGCGGACGCGGCCCCGCTCATTGCGGCACATTGCAGATTTCTGATCTTTTCTCCGAACTTGCCCGCAAAGCCATGTACTTTTCCAGGACATCGTCGAGTTGCCGCGGCTCGATTGGTTTGGTGATATAGCCGTCCATGTCCACCGCCATGCAACGCTCCTGATCGCCTTTCATGGCGTGCGCGGTGAGAGCGATGATTGGCAGGCGGCTCCCGTCAGCCTTTTTTTTCTCGTTTTCCCGAATCGCCGCGGTAGCCTGAAATCCATCCATCTCGGGCATCTGCAGGTCCATCAGCACAAGGTCGTAAGTGTCTTTCTCCAGCGCCGCAAGGGCCTCGCGGCCGTTTGCAGACATCACAACCTGATGCCCTCTCTTGGCGAGCAATCGATCCGCGAGCCGCTGGTTTACTGAATTATCTTCCACCACCAGGATTTTCAAGGGAATCTTTAGGCCGGAAATATTTCGCAGCATTTCTCGAACCACCAGTGGATTGGCCTCTTTTTGCCTCTGGGCTTCCAGCACGCGCGCAATGGACTGCCGCAATTCGGATTGCCGGATGGGCTTCAACAGGTACGCCGCCACTCCCAGATTCTGGCATCGAGCCCCATCCCCGCGACGCCCCGCGGAAGTGAGCATCATGATGGTGGCCGTGGACAATGCCGGTTTTTGACGGATTTGTTCCACCAGATCGAAGCCATCCATATTTGGCATGTGCATATCGGTCAACACCAGGCCAAATGGTTCTCCTTCTTCCTGCGCCAGGGAAAGTTGTACCAGCGCTTCCTCTCCGCCCACCACGGAGGTTGATTTCATGTCCCAACGCTTCAGCATGGCCTCCAGAATTCGCCGATTCGTACGATTATCGTCGACGATAAGAACCTTGATGTCCTTCAATGTCCCGGCCACGGTACCGGTTTCTTCTTCCACCAGTTTCCCGGGACTCTTAAACTGCGCGGTGAAGTGAAACCGGGTGCCACGTCCCGGTTCGCTTTCGACCCACATTTTTCCGCCCATCAGACCTACCATGCGCTCCGAGATCGTCAACCCCAGACCGGTTCCGCCATATTTCCGCGTCGTTGAGGAGTCTGCCTGGGCAAACGGCTGAAAGATTGATTTCTGCTTTTCCAGAGGAATTCCAATTCCAGAATCAAATACGGTGAATTGTAAAATTCGGTCGTCACCCTGTTCCGCCACAGCGTGAACGCTCAACGCCACCTCACCGCGATGAGTGAATTTGATGGCATTGCCCGTGAGATTGGTTACGACTTGCCGCAGCCGGTTGGAATCTCCCCGGACGACTTCGGGAACCGATGGATCGATCTCGCACAAAAGCTCCAGCCCTTTTTCGTCGGCGCGGAACGCCAGGGTTTTCAACGTCGTTTCCAGGCTGTCGCGCAGATTGAAATCCGCGGACTCCAAGTCTATTTTCCCCGCCTCGATCTTGGAAAAATCGAGAATGTCGTTGACGACGGTGAACAGAGACTCGGCCGAGAGTTTTACCGTGTCCAGATATTCCCGCTGTTCCGGCGTGAGGTCGGTCTCCAGCGCCAGGCCGGTCATCCCGATGACGCCATTGAGCGGGGTGCGGATTTCATGGCTCATGTTGGCCAGGAACTCGCTTTTGGCGCGGCTCGCGGCTTCCGCGGCTTCCTTTGCGTTATTCAAGTTTTCTTCCGCGCGCTTGCGCTCGGTAATGTCGATCAGGGTCCCTTCGGTCACTGCCGGTTCGCCGTGTTTGCCCTCCAGGATGCTGGTGGAAGCCAGCAGCCACACGGGGCTTCCGTCTACTCGCCGCAGGCAATGTTCGTAGTTGGTGATGCTTCTTTTCGCAATCAGATTGGCGAGAAAAATCTTGCGCTCCTCGGGGTCTTCATACCGCTCGCTCATGAAGGTGCCCATCATTTCTTCCCGCGACTGGAAACCAAAGATCTGGGCGCACGCTTCATTGCAATCGAGAATCCGCCCGTCCAGATCGGTGCGAAGCACCCCGGCCAGGCTGCGTTCAAACAATAACCGGTAGCGTTCCTCGGTCGCCTGTAGTGTGCTGGCTTGCGCAGAGTAGCTGCGGCCTAACAGGGCGCTGAAAATCGCCGTCAAGAGCACGACGAACGTGGTGACGATGATGCTGGTAATCCCCAGCGTGGAAATCCTCACCGAAGCGGACCAGTCGGGGGGCACGTTGGAAGCGGTGAACGAAGCCGCCGCCATCCCCGTATAGTGCATGATGGGGATCGCGGCTCCCATCACCACAGCGCTGGCCAGTTTCTTTTTAAAATTTATCTTTTTATCGTCCCGCGCGTAAAAAACCAGCCACAGCGCCGCAAAGGAAATGGCGACGGCGAGAATGATCGACAGGCTGACCAGCCAGGGGTCATAGTGGCACATCGCCGCAAGGCGCATCGCATCCATGCCGATGTAGTGCATGGCGGCGATCCCGGCGCCCATGACCATGCTTCCGGCGACGGCGCTCCATGGACCCATCCGCGGCCGGGTCACGACGTATAAAGCCGCTGCGGACGCAAAAATCGCGGCCAACAGCGATACCACGACGGTGGGCCAGTTATATCGAACGGGGACGGGCAGGTGAAAGGCCAGCATGCCAATGTAGTGCATCGACCAGATGCCCAGCCCGAAAGCCACGGCGCCGCCGCCCAGCCAGGCATAGCGGGCGCGGCCGCGCGCCGCCATCACACGGCCGGCAAGATCGAGCGCCGCATAGGATGCACAGATGGCGATGACCACAGAAAGCACGACCAGGCGAAAATCGTAGGTGTCTACAAGGGCTGAACCCGCTGGCATCATGGCCGTTTTCCCCCGGAGGTTCTGGCAGCTGGAATTTGGCGTGGTTGGCCGAATTTACCTTATTATCTTGGGTCTTAAATATTTTCAATACAAGATATAAACAAAAACGTAACTGCTTAAGAGTATCTAGCCCTGCCGACGCCTGTTCTTCCGATAGCGGCGCCCGGCGGCTCTTTGCTTTTTTATGGCTTGGCCGGTCAAATGGAGGTTTCGATCGCAGCCGATTGAAGCTCTTGTCCGAAGCTGGATCTGTCATGCGTTCCCATTTGATATTTCCACAACTCCGAAATCAGCAGGCCACCCATGGCGATCTGGCTCTCCTGCAGCTGGAAACCGGCGGAAACAAGAAGGGGTGGGTGTTGAGGAATGCGATTGACGCGCAACCCGGTGGTCACGCGGAATGCCGCATACAAAGCGCGGATAATGGCGCCCGTCCAGAGCTTCCCGAATGCGGATGGTGAGTACCGGAATTCAGACAGGACCCAGTTTGCATCCGGATGCGCCCATTCCATCATTCGCTCGATGAGTATGTGAGCATCCTCGCGCGTGAAGCAATCCAGGAAGAAATGCGTTGCGAACAGGTCATAGTCGCTATGCGGGGGAACAAACGTCATTACGTCCGCGCAAAAAAACTCCACGCGGCTTCTGTAGCTGTCGCCCAGGCGCGCGATGCGGCGTTCCGCAATCCGCATCATTTCCCTGCTCAGGTCGATATAGGTGACCTGAACCGATGGGTTGGCCTGCAGCAAACCGGCTAAAAATCTTCCGTCGCCTCCGCCGCACGACAGGGCTCGTCGGCTCTCGCCGAGCCGGTTCACATAGGCGAAGCGCCGGTGTTCCAGAGCCCTTTGGAAACTCAAATGCTCGGCAGGCTCGTACCATCGCGCGATCCGGTCGCAGTTCATCATGGCTGTAGCGCTATTCATGTGCGTTCAGAGCACCGCTTTCAACAGGAACAATGCCGGGGTCAGCAGCGCGGCGTCGGCGAGCACGCGCAAAACCTGCGGCGACAGGGCGTTGCTCTGCCAGTCCAGCACCGCAATCAGCGACAGCGAAAACGCCGACGCCCACAGCAGATCCGCCTGCCCCGTGGCATGCACTCCGAACAGGCCGGTCAATCCCACGCATACCAGGAGAAATGCGGCGATCTGCACGATGCGAGCGTCCGCCAGCCGAATCAGCCAGTAGGGCTTCTTTTTCCATTGCCGGTCTCCGCGATGATGTTCCCAGCATTCGATGGCGATGCAGTTCAGCCCGCACAATGCTGCAAAAATCAGCACCGGCGGAATGAGCTGCTTTTCGGATCCCGCCGCGTGCGTCCAGGCGGGAATCGCGGCGCCCGCCGCAAAAATCGCTCCGACTATGATCTCTTTCGGAACCCATCGGCCCGCAAGCTCGGGAAATACGTGGATGACTTGAAAATAGAAAAGAACGGCTCCGCAGAGCACCAGCCCCACAATCCTGGTTTGGCTGCTCAATTTCGTAAAGCTGACCCAGGCGGTGGCCAAAGTGATGGGCAGCAATGAGCCGAGTACGGCGTAATGGTGACGCGCGTAAAAATTGTGGCGGTCGGAAAGAGCCGACCCGGGGGGCGTGCGCAACACGTCCAGCATTCGGTCACTCACGTAGATAATCCATACCGTGACCGTCAACACCGATATTTCCAGGAAGGGAAATGAAATATGAAGCGCCTGCGCAAAACACAGCGCCCACAGGCAAACCACCGTCGGCGCATCCAGGCTCAGAAGATTCCACCACATCCAGAGCGGATAAGGCCTTGCCCACAGGTGCTGCCCGGCAATCGTTTCACAACCGGTTCCCGCGCCGATGGTTTCTGAACCAATCCACGCCCAACTGGAATTCATTCGCATGCCACTATACATTATGACATTTTCAGATTTTTTTTGGGCGCGAGGGCTTCTTCGCGAGGGCCGGCGGCGGTTGTTTTTCGATTTGCGGCGCGTTGCGGGCGGTTTTTCGATCGCCGGCCGTCACCCAGCTCGTAGGGGGCGTGTGATTGGCGTGTGGCGGCGGGGCGACCCTTCACCGGCCATACCGGGCCGGCAATGGAGAGCGTGCTTAAGGATTTTTTGGAAAAAGCTGCATGCCGTTCGAGAACACGACTTTCTGGAGGCGCATGTTAAACAACCCTTTTTTGTTCGGGTGTCCGACAAACGTAATCTGGTCTCCCACTCTTATAGTGTCTTTGCTCCAGCCGGCTTTTGCGAGCACGTGCGGGCCTCCCCGGAGTTCGATGCTCCATTTCTGCGTGTTGCCCTGGGCGCTGGCCGCGTCCGCGTAGATCATGACGTGGGGATTTTCCCAGTCGAAAGCGGTGACGGTGCCCTTTACGCTGATTAAATGGTTCATGTCAAACATGGACGCGCCGTGATGCGCCCAGACGGGGCTGCAGACAATGAGAATGCCTGCAAGCACTGTGAAAACAGACGATAAAAAGGCTTTCATACGATCCTCCTGAAGAAGGCCGGCCGCACGGAAAAAACACGAAAAAACACGCGACTGTCCGGAAAGCGATTGCCATCGGAACGCGCCGCAGCGTTTCACGCGAAGCGCGCCGGTGATGCGCGCGATAGGGCGGCCTGAATTTTGCATAACTTGAGTGGAGAGGCGGCCGGCATTCATCGATATTGAATGCTGCTCATCGAATGGCCAGAACTGGAAACGATTCGTGCATCTCCAATTCCCGGCCGCCTCTCCCGCAAGCGTTGTGCGCTACCTGCTGTAGGCCAGGAAGCGGAACGTGCTTGAGATCACCGTCGGACGCGGATGCGGTTCATCCTTGGTGGCTGGCGGTGGCGGCCCGAAGTTCGAGGTCACCGTGTAGATGTTGTGGTTTCCTTCGTCCAGAGCCATGGTGCGCGCTCCTACTTCGGTGGTAATCGTCTGGACTGTGGTGTACTTGTCCGCAGAGTCCTGGTGAGCGACGGTGATCGTGCCATCGCCGCAGGAAGCGAACACCAGCTTGGTTTCCGGGTCGTAGCGCGTGGCATCCACGCCCTTGCCGATGGGCCAAGTCGCGACGACCTTGCCGTTGGTATAGTTCACCACCGCTAATATGCCGCTGCGGCAGCCGACAAAGAGCCTCTTGTGGACGAGGTCGATGGATTGTCCGGTGGGAATCTTGCAGGGAGCCAGCGACCAGGTGTGCATAACCTTGAGCGTTCTGGAATTGAACTCGGTCAGCTCGGCCTTGTCTTCGATGTTGACGAAGACGTGGCCCATGCCGTCGGCCTGGGCGGTTTCCGCTTTGTCGGGCAGCTGGATTTTACCGAGGACCTTGCCCGTCCTGGCGTCGATGGCCGTCGAATCGGTGGCCGGATCGTCGTTGAACGTAAAAACGCGCTGCGAAGCGGGGTCATACAGAATGCCGTCGGGAGCGCGATCCACCAGGTTGACAGTTTGAATGGGTTTGAGGGTATCGGTATTGAAGATCGTCACCGACTTCGCATCTCCGTTCGTCGTGAACGCGCGCTTCAGCTTCGGAGCAAAGACGATACCGTGGGTGCCTTCCAGACCCTTAATGTCCTCCAATAATTTGCCTTCCGGGTTCAGGATCATCATGTGCGTACCGCGTGGAATAAAGATGCGATGTGTAGATTGCTGCACCTCGAAATAGTCCCAGCGGCCCGGTCCGCCCAATGTGACCCTCTCGACCTGATGATAGCCGGGGCTTTTCTGCCCGGCGGCGGCCCCAGGCACAAAAACGGCGCCGCAAATCAGCAAAACAGATGGTACTAATCCTGCCAAAACAAACCGCCATGCTGCTCGCATCCACTCACCTCCAGTAAATTAAACAAATAGGACAAAACCTCGCCTGTTACACTCTGCGTTCGGCTGACTGTATATACGCACCACCGCGGCCGGAATTTCAATGCACGCGCAGGAATCTTCTGCAATGCACACGCACGGCTCCCCTGTAGCCCCCGCCGCGGCGCGCATCCAGAATTTTATCCTTCCCCTTCTTTTCGTCAACTGAACTACTTCGCGCGGGGAATTTTCCTGGCAGCCGGTCGCATGCCCGATCATGCGCCTGATCGGACGCATGAAGTTTTCCGCCAATCGGGAGCACTGCGTTTTTCGGCTGCCGAAATCTTCAAATCATTATTCGCATTCTCTAAATCTAAAAATCAAATTGGACTTCCCGCACCGGATTCGCCATATTCACGCGGTCAAAAAAATGTGCCAGCCACGACGCTGACCTCATTCAGACTGCCCCAGAACATTTGCCAAGGCCCCGACGCCGGAAGCATTGCATTTTTGCATTCAAAAAAACCCGGCGTTCCTACTCGCCGCACATACGGAGAAACCGACTAATGCTCACGCTTAGTTCCAGAAGTGTACGGATTTTTGTCTGCCGAAAGAGCCGATTATCCTGGCTCGCAGGCGTCCTGTTGTTGGCAGCTTCACCGGCGTGGGCGCAGACATTTCAACCCACGCTGACCGTCGTGGTTGGAATACAGGGCAGCTACGTCCATAACGCGCCCGACGGTGGCACCGCCGTGGATCAATTCCCGCTCAATCACCTTCGCCTCTATTTCAGCGGGGACATCACGAAAAATTTCAGCGCGATGGTGAACACGGATTATGACAGTTCTTCCAACAAAATTGGAGTGCTGGACGCCGTAGGGCAATTCCACACATCGCCCATGTTCAACGTCTGGTTCGGCCGCTTTCTTCCGCCGAGCGATCGCGCCAACCTGTATGGTCCCTTCTACTCCAACGAGTGGGCCGTATATACAGATGGCGTGCAGGACGGCTATCCCTTCGTCTTCCAGGGTCGCGACAACGGCATCGCCTATTGGGGCGACTTCAAAGCCGGCGTGACCAAAATAAAAGTTTCCGTGGGCGCGTTCGACGGCGCTTCCGCCACCGGAGATTCCAGCGTCATCTGGGCCAGCCGCGTGCAGCTTGATTTCTGGGATGCGGAAAACGGCTACTACCTCAACGGCACCTACTACGGGGACAAAAACCTGCTGGCCATCGCGGGAGCGACCGAAGTGCAGGCCGGAAAAACGGCCACAACCGCCGACTTCCTGATGGAGAGGAAGGTGTTGCACGGAGGGGCCTTCACGATCGAAAGCGAATTTTCCCGCTACAACCGGCTCGGTGGTTATGACGCGAGCTATGCCAAGAGCGAAGGGGGATACGGTCTGGCATCCTTCCTGTTCCCCAAGCCGATCGGCATCGGCAAGGTCGAAGCCCTCGGCAAATTCGCCCTGGCCGAGTATACCGGCGGGATCGGGGCGCCCTCCTCCAACCCCAGCTATCGCCAGAAAACCACGGAAGCCGATCTCGGCTACGTCATGAAGCAGTTCGACGCTCGCGTGATTGCCTTCGGCAAATATACGAGCTTCAACGGCGTGCAGCCGAATTATTGGGATGCCGGCCTCGGCCTGCAACTCCAGCTCTCCAAGCAGATCCACTAATCAGGCTCGGGCTGGAAACCCAGGCATTGAATTAACGATTTGAAGATACAGATGGCCAAAAACTTACAAGGTGAAGGAGGAAGTATGAAATTCAGATGGACGCGTATGGCTGGCTGGGTGCTCGCTGGCGGGATGGCGGTCTCCTGTTTGGCCTTTGCCCGGCCGGCCAAGGCCCAGGGCACCATCAAGGTGGGCATTCTGCATTCTCTTTCGGGCACCATGGCGATCAGTGAAACCACGCTGAAAGACACGGACCTGATGCTGATTGACGAACAAAACAAGAAGGGCGGATTGCTTGGCAAGAAACTGGTGCCGGTGGTCGTCGATCCGGCATCCAACTGGCCTCTGTTTGCCGAGAAGGCTCAGGAGCTGCTGGAAAAGGACAAAGTCGCGGTGGTCTTCGGTTGCTGGACTTCGGTCTCCAGAAAATCCGTCCTGCCTGTTTTCGAGAAGGATGATGGATTGCTCTTTTACCCCGTGCAATACGAAGGGGAAGAATCCTCCCGGAACGTCATCTATACCGGCGCCGCGCCGAACCAGCAGGCCATTCCCGCGGTGGACTACCTGATGAACGAAGTGGGCGTGAAACGCTGGGTGCTCGAGGGTACCGATTACGTTTACCCTCGGACGACCAACAAGATTCTCGAAGCCTATCTGCGTTCCAAGGGTGTGAAGCCGGAAGATATTTCGGTCAACTACACTCCCTTCGGATATTCCGACTGGCAAGCGCGCGTCGCGGCCATCAAGAAGTTCGGCTCGGCTGGAAAGAAGACCGCGGTCATCTCGACGATCAACGGTGATGCCAACGTTCCCTTCTATAAGGAACTGGGCAACCAGAAAATCTCCGCGGAGGACATTCCGGTTATGGCATTCTCGGTTGGCGAGGAAGAACTTTCCGGCTTGGATGCACGGCCGCTGGTGGGCCATCTGGCGGCGTGGAATTATTTCGAAAGCATCAACACGCCGGAGAACAAGGCGTTCATCGCCAAGTGGCACCAGTACATCAAAAACAACAAGCGGACCGTCAACGATCCTATGGAAGCCAGCTACATCGGATTCAATCTCTGGGTGAAGGCGGTGCAGAAAGCTGGAACGACGGACGTGGACAAGGTGATTGCCGCGCTGCCGGGCATTGAAACGCCGAACCTCACCGGAGGCATGGCCAAGGTGCTGCCGGACCACCACATCACCAAACCCGTATACGTCGGCGAGATTCGCGCCGATGGCCAGTTCGACGTGGTCTGGAAAACCAAAGGCCTGGTGCCGGGAGAAGCATGGTCCCGCTATCTTCCTTCGGATAAGTACATCGTGGCCGATTGGGTCAAGCTGAAGTGCGGCAACTACAACACACTAACCAAGAAGTGCTCTGGACAAAATTACAAATGAGCAAGTTTCTCCTTCGGCCTGGCGTGCAGTGGCTACTTGTATTGCTGCTGCTCGCCAGCCGAAGTGCCGGCCCCTTGTACGCCCAGGTCCCATCGCCGCGCGACGCCGCCTTCCTGGCGACGCTCGGACAACTGCGCGACGCCTCGTTTCCCGACAAAGACAATATCGTTGAGCAGATTGCCCGGAGCGGCCATCCGAATGTCGAAGCGGTCCTCACGGCGTTCCTGCAGGATCGCCTCTACTTCCGCAACCAGGATCAGAAAATTTTTCTATTGAAGCCGGGCGAAGACGAGGATGCCTCGACGTATGACCTGATTGACCCGATCACCCTGCAAAGCGCGGGTTCCGCCTCTTCCGACGGTTTCACCAAAATCATCACAAACAATCATTTGCGCCGCGTCCTGCAGGAAACGCTGGCGCGCTTTCGGTTGTCCAGCACGGATGCAGCGGTCCGCATGAAAGCGGTGCGGGACATGGAACGGAACCTGAGCGACGCCAACGCCCAGCTCTTGCAAGAGAGAAGCGGCGTGGAAACTAATCCCGAAGTTAAAAAGGAGATTGGCATCGCACTGGCGCTGGCGGCGCTGAACAGCCCGGATGCGCAGGCGCGCCTCTCCGCGGTATCCACGCTTCGCCACAGCCTTCGCCAGAACGTACTGAACAGACTCGATGATCTGGTTCAGAAATCTCCCGACGGCAGCTTCGCCGAAAGCGATGCCGGTGTCCGGCAGGCCGCCGCGGACGCGGTGATTTCCATCGGCAGGTGGCGCACCTTCTATTCGGGCATTCAAACCCTTTTTTTTGGATTGAGCCTGGGGTCCGTGCTGGTGCTGATCGCCATCGGACTGGCGATTACGTTTGGAGTCATGGGAGTCATCAACATGGCTCACGGCGAGTTGATGATGCTCGGCGCGTACACGACCTACGTGGTCCAGGTTGCCATGCCCGGACATCCTGAAACTTCCATTCTGGTGGCTATTCCGGCGGCATTCCTGGTCGCGGCGCTGGCCGGCATCCTGATCGAACGCACCGTCATTCGTTTCCTCTACGGGCGTCCCCTGGAAACGTTGCTGGCCACTTTTGGCGTCAGCCTCATTCTGCAGCAGCTGGTGCGCTCGATTTTTACCGCGCTCAACCGGTCGGTGGCGACGCCCGACTGGATGAGCGGCACGCTCCAGTTGAACGACGCGCTTTCCATCACTTACAACCGCCTCTATATCGTGATTTTCACGCTGCTTGTTTTCGGCGCTCTTCTGGTGGTGCTGAAGCGCACGCGCCTGGGCCTTGAAATCAGGGCGGTCTCCCAGAACCGGTCCATGGCCAAGGCGATGGGCATTCGCAGCGAGTGGGTCGACGCTTTGACCTTTGGGCTGGGCTCGGGAATTGCCGGCGTGGCCGGTGTGGCGCTCAGCCAGCTGACCAACGTCAACCCCAACCTGGGGCAGTCGTACATCATCGATTCTTTCATGGTGGTGGTTTTCGGAGGCGTCGGAAATCTCTGGGGCGCCATGGTGGGCGGCATGTCGATGGGAGTCGTCAACGAACTTCTGGAGCCCTATTCGGGAGCTGTCCTGGCAAAAATTTTCGACCTCGTGGCGCTGATTCTGTTCATTCAGAGCCGGCCGCGAGGTTTGTTCCCGCCAACCGGGCGCGCGTCGGATAACCAATAGTCATGGGCAAAAACATGTTGTGGATCAGCGCATGGAAAGATAAGGGGAGCCGGTGGTTTCTTGGCGCGCTGGCCCTGTTGTTTATTGCGGCGCCCATTCTCAATCAGCTTGTGCCCGCGTCATCGGCGTTTCACCTATCGACCTACGGACTCACGCTGATCGGAAAATACCTTTGCTATGCGCTGTTGGCGTTGACCATCGATTTAATCTGGGGATATTGCGGGATTCTGAGCCTGGGCCACGCGGCCTTCTTTGCGCTGGGGGGCTACGCGATGGGCATGTACCTGATGCGGGAGATCGGCCCGAGGGGCGTGTACGGCAATCCCATCCTGCCCGACTTCATGGTCTTCCTGAACTGGAAGTCCCTGCCGTGGTTCTGGCATGGCTTCAATCATTTCTGGTTCGCGGTGATCATGATCATGCTGGTGCCGGCGGCGCTGGCGTTCGTGTTTGGGTGGCTGGCCTTCCGGTCACGCGTTACCGGCGTGTATCTTTCGATCATCACCCAGGCGCTGACCTACGCCCTGATGCTCGCATTCTTCCGCAACGACATGGGCTTTGGCGGCAACAATGGATTCACCGATTTTAAGGATATTCTGGGTTTCGATCTGCATTCCGACCGGGTGCACGTCGCCCTGCTGATGATTACGGCAATCGTGCTCGCGGTGAGCTACCTGATGTGCCGCGCGATTGTCGAGTCGCGGGCGGGGCGCGTGCTGCGAGCGATTCGCGACGCAGAGAGCCGCACTCGTTTTCTCGGGTATCGGGTGGAATCGTACAAACTGTGGGTTTTCGTATTTTCAGCCATACTCGCCGGGATTGCCGGCGCGCTTTATGTTCCCCAAATCGGCATCATCAATCCCAGTGAATTTTCGCCCATCAACTCGATTGAAGCCGTCGTCTGGGTGGCGGTGGGAGGGCGGGGAACGTTGTACGGGGCGGCCGCGGGCGCGGTGCTGGTGAACTATGCAAAAACGTACTTTACCACCGCGATTCCGGAAGCGTGGTACTACGCGCTGGGAGCCCTGTTCGTGCTGGTGACGCTGTTTCTGCCGAGCGGAATCATCGGCCTGGTCCGAAGCAGGACAAACAAGCAAAAAGGGCTGCGAATGCAAAGCGATAAAGGGGAGAGGCCAATCGAATGAGCATTCGCCCCGGCAAAATCCTCTATATCGAGAATTTGACGGTCAGCTTTGATGGTTTCAAGGCGCTGAACGAGCTCACCCTGTACGTCGATCCGGGAGAGTTGCGCTGCATCATCGGACCCAATGGCGCCGGTAAAACCACCATGATGGACGTCATCACCGGCAAAACCCGCCCCGACTCCGGAACGGTGTGGTTTGGCGACAATTTGAACCTGCTCGCGCTGTCCGAACCGGAAATCGCGCAGGCCGGGATCGGGCGGAAATTCCAGAAGCCGACGGTCTTCGAACAGTTGACGGTGTTCGAAAACCTGGAACTGGCGCTGGCCGGGAGCAAAACGTTCTGGAACACGCTGCTAGCACGTATCACTCCGGCGCAGAAAAAGAGAATCTACGAGGTGCTCGACATTATCGGCCTCGCGCAGCAACCGCAGGCCCTGGGAGGAACGCTCGCCCACGGCCAGAAGCAATGGCTGGAGATCGGCATGCTCCTGATGCAGGAGCCCCAACTGCTTCTGGTCGACGAGCCGGTCGCCGGCATGACGCCGCAGGAGATCGAGCGCACGGCGGCGCTTTTAAAGTCGCTCGCCGGCAAACACTCGGTGGTGGTGGTTGAGCACGATATGGATTTCGTGCGTTCCATCGCCAAGCGCGTCACCGTGCTGCACGAAGGGCGCGTGATCGCCGAAGGCGACATGGATCAGGTGCAGAAGGATCCGCGCGTCATCGAAGTCTATCTGGGAGGGTAAGCGTGCTGACGGTCCAATCCTTCAATCAATTCTATGGAGGCAGCCACACTTTGTGGGATGTCGATCTACACGTTCCGGCGGGCTCGCGCATGTGCGTGATGGGCCGCAACGGCATGGGCAAGACGACTCTGCTGAAATGCATCATGGGGCTGCTGCCGGCAACCTCGGGCAGCATCGTGTTCGACGGCGTCGATCTGCTGCGGTGTCCTGCCGAGCAGCGGGCCAGGGTCGGAATCGGATACGTGCCGCAGGGGCGTGAAATTTTTTCGCATCTGACCGTGGAGGAAAACCTGAGCGTGGGCCTGGGCGTGCGCAAGCATGGCGCGCGAACGATCCCGCAGCGGATCTTCGACTTGTTTCCCGTGCTGAAGCAGATGATGCACCGGCGCGGCGGCGATCTTTCCGGCGGGCAACAGCAGCAACTCGCGATCGGCCGCGCGCTGGTTCTCGAACCGAAGCTGCTGATTCTTGACGAGCCAACCGAAGGCATTCAACCCAATATCGTCCACGAAATCGGAGACATTGTCCTGCGGCTGAACCAGGAAGAGGGGCTGACCGTGCTCCTGGTCGAACAGAAACTGCCGTTCGCGCGCCGCGTGGCCAGCGAGTTCTGCATCCTCTCCAACGGGCGGCGCGTCGCCGCGGGAGCGATCGGCGAGCTCACCGATGATGTGGTGTGCGCGCATTTGAGCGTGTAACGCCAATTGCTATGCAGAGCGGTTCCTTGATGAAACGCGGAAATTAAGGGTGCGACGGTCCATGACGGCGAGCGGTTTGAGAGTGTTCTCTCTCATGTTTCTGGCAAGCGTCTCACCTATGCTGATGTCACTGGTAAAACTGGTACGACGGATTCCAACTCCATTACGTCTTAGACGCGACCCGAAGCGGAAGAAGTCTTAGATTTCTTCCTCCTTTTGGCTTTCTTTTCCGCATCTAACTTGGCCTTAATCTCACTATGTGGAACCTTCATCAGCTTCTTCATTTTCTCGTCAAATTTTTTGAATTCATTAGCCATTTGTGTTCCTTTTGGAAAACCAGTCCACAAATAAAAACATATTAGTTACATTGTGATGGCGATTGCGCTCAGCGAGCCAGTTCACATAGTCCTGCTTACAAAATCCAACTTTTCGCTCTAAGTCCGCATACTGGCGTTTTAGGTCATTAAACCAATCGTCGCTATATGCTTCTACTTCAAATCTTCCGGTTTCGCGCAATGCCTTCCATGACTTGCGCACGTCACGTTTTACAGGTCCGACTTGGTTGTCCAGAGCTTTCATTGCTTCACGTGCCAGCAAGTCAGCAACTTGAATACGGGGGTTTTTTCGAGCAAATTCAAAGCTGATCTTATCTGCCAAATGCGGTGCCCACTCTGGTTCATTTTCTCGTGTGCTACCGTAGAGCAAACCAGCGTTATGCTCATTATCCATTCTCATATCAAAAGTAAATTCCGCGATCTCTGCGTTCTTTTTAGCAGTATCTTTCATTACTTCCATAACTCTTAGGAAAGCTCTGTAATAGGCAAGGTCTTCCGCATCTGGAAAAACTCGATGCAAAGCAATTAAGTTGATTGCTATTCCAAATCCGTGGAGATGGCTTTCTGCCACAAGAACAGTTAGATCACGATATAAGGTTTTATTCTCATCGTGAGGCCTATTCTTATAGTCCCCCTGGTCGCTGTCGCAGTCTTTCGCGTGAAAGGGAATTCCGTTTGTGATGGCAAGCCATTGGCGTTCTACAGACCTCCAGCCCATAATCGTGCCTACAACTCCAGCCACAGCGCACACACGCTCGCTTCTTTCGTCGGAACTATCATCCCCATAAACCAAAATCATGAGAGCGGCTGCTCTGTCCTTAATGGGATTTTGCACGAAGAAATCACCTTACTTTCTTCGGCAACTAACATGCTGACGCTTTTACTTTCATTCATCAACTATATTATTGCCCAAATTAGAACCTCAGCGGCTAAAGCCGGATAGGTTTTGCAGGTCTAATGTCGTGGCTGAAGCCACGACCCACAAACATCTCCGAGCGCTCACACAGACTCTTTTAGCTCCTCTCTTTAGCTCCCGAAGTTCACTCCGGCTTGTTTTGCCGTCTATTTGTGAGATGGCTTCGGCAACTTTTTTCCCGCCTTCCGCCAATCCTCATGCGTTGCGCTTGACATGGCGCAAAGCCGGCACTAACTTCTGCGGCACATTCATACCCGCACGTGATGTTTGGAAACCACCGGCAGGGGAGGCACTTCGTGAAGCTGAATATCGGAAACGTCCGCGGACACGAATTATCGCGCCGGGAAATTCTGCAGGGCAGCCTGGTTGTGGCCGTCGGCGCGGCGGGCGGGGTGAAAGAGGCGCTCGCACAATCCGCCGCGCCCCAAGTGGAGAAGACGCCCGGCAGGCGCGCGATTGACATCCACGCGCACTATTTCCCGCAGCCTTATTTCGACCTGTTCAACGCGCAGGGCTTCGACGCGGAATTTCGCATGACCGAGCAGGGCTTCTACTTCAAGACTCCCAATCAAAACTACGGGCCCTTGCCCACCAAATTTATCGATCTCCAGCAGCGCCTTGCGGACATGGACGCGCAAGGCGTGGCGGTCCATGCGCTTTCGCTCACCGGGCCGATGTCTTACTGGGTGCACGGCAAATTCGCTCTGGATCTGTGCCAGGCGTGGAACAACGCAGCCGTCGCGGCGCATCAGGCCTATCCGGACCGCTTCGTCGTTCTGGCTACCCTTCCCATGCGCGACCCGGATATGGCCATCGACGAACTCACCCGCGTCAGCAAGCTTCCCGGCGTGCGCGGCGTTTATATGGGCACCTATATCGGCGGGCATGATCTGGACGATCCGATGTTCGAACCCATTTTTGCGAAAATTGAAGCGCTCGACCTTCCGCTGTTCCTGCATCCGTTGATGCCCGCCGCCGGCGGCAAGCGCCTGCAGCCCTATTCCCTGACGAATCTGGTGGCTTTTCCCATGGACAGTACGATTGCCGCATGCCACCTGATTTTTGGCGGCGTATTGGACCGCCATCCGAAGCTGCAGGTCACGCTGCCGCACGCGGGCGGCGTGCTGCCGAACCTGATCGGGCGTCTCGACCACGGCTGGAAAGTGGTTCCGGCGGCCAAAACGTGCGCTCAAACGCCCAGCGCCTATCTGCAACGCTTCACCTACGACATCATTTCTCATTCCAGGCCGCTCATGGAATACATCATCTCGCAGGTGGGCGCCGAGCGCATCATGCTGGGCAGCGACTACTGCTACGGAGTGGGCTACGACTGGCCCGTGCAGGTGATCGAGGAACTTCGCCTGAGTTCCGAGCAGCACAAAATGATCCTGGGCGGAACGGCTGCAAAAATTTTGAAAATTTAATCCTGCTATACCGGTTCTCCGTTTGGTCGCGCTTCCTTGCGGCCGCGATCCGAACGGTACGGTCATGACACAATCGCCGGTGCCCCACCGGTGCCACAACGCAGCCGCCTCAATTTTCCGCTGCAGTTTAAGGTTTGCCCTTGGCCCGGGAGCCAATTACCATTAGGTTCTTGAGGTGCTTGTGACGCCGAAACCGGCAAATTTTCCAAAGCTTCCAAAGACGCTCGGTGGTCAGACGGCGTGTTGCCGCCGATGACAGCGCGCTGGCTTCGCGCTGTCCGCATCGACGACCTGTTCGGGCCGTGGCGCTTCGCCGTGGCCGCGCTTCTGCTTGCTCCCTTGCTGATTTCCTGCGGCGGTAAGCAACAACTGCTTCCGACAGGACAGAAGATTCGCGTCGGAACGGAGCTGGCGTCCGAACAGGTTCTGACGCGCCAGCTCGGCGCCGACCCGCGAACTCTCGACCCGTCCTTGGCGACCGATGTGGTGGGCATGGACGTCCTGGAAGATCTGTTTGAGGGGCTGGTTTCGCTGAGCGAAGACGGAAACCTGATTCCCGGCGTGGCCACTTCCTGGGAAACGAGCGCCGACGGAAAGACCTGGACGTTTCACTTGCGGCAAAATGCGAAGTGGTCCAACGGACAGCCCGTGACGGCAAACGATTTCGTATACGCGTGGCGGCGGGAAGTGGATCCCAATACCGGGTCGGAATATGCCCAGGCGCTTGCGCCCATTGAAAACGCCGCGGACATTATTACGGGGAAAATGGATCCGCAGCGCCTGGGCGTGGAGGCCACGGGGCCGCAAACCCTGGTCGTTCACCTGCACGCGCCGACTTCGTACTTGCTGGCGCTGCTTACCAACCCGTATCTCTATCCTCTGTATGAGCCGGTGGTGAAGCAGTGGGGCGACGCGTGGACACAACCCGCGCACATGGTTTCCAACGGGCCCTTTCAACTCTCCGACCGTGTGATCAACGGACACATCACCATCCAGAAGAACCCGTACTATTGGGACGCCGGCCACGTACGGCTGTCCAAGGTGACTTACAACATCATTTCCGACTCCAATTCCGCCGTGGAGCAATACCTGGCCGGAAGCCTCGATTTCAGCGACTCGGTCAACCTGTCGCAAAAGGACTATTTGCAGCGCACGCTGGGGGATCAGGTTGTCTTCGCGCCGTATTTCGGCACGGCGATGTTCGGTTACAACCTCGCAAAGCCTCCCTTCAAGGGAAATCCCAAATTGCGCCTGGCTTTGAATATGGCTTTGGATCGCAAAACCCTTGTGAAATACGTTCAGCGCGGGGTCGGAGTACCGGCATACAATCTGGTGCCGCCATTGCCCGGATACGATCCGCCGATCCCCGATTGGGCCCGTCTGCCGGACGACCAGCGCCATGCACTGGCACGCAAGCTGTACCAGGAAGCGGGCTACTCGCAAAGCCACCCGCTGGAAGTGGTTCTGACGTATCCGAGCGGCGGGCCGTCCGTGCGCCGGTTCATGGAGGCCCTGGCGGCCATGTGGCAGATCAATCTTGGCGCGAAAGTGGAAATCTACAACGTCGAGTGGAAAGTGTTCCTGCAGAACGTCCAGATGAAGCAGCCGACCTTCTACTGGTTTGCATGGATCGGCGATTTTCCCGATCCGTTTACCTTCATGCAGCTGTTTCAGAGCGATTTCGGAATGAATCACGGCGGCTACGACAATCCCAAATTTGACGCGCTGGTGAATCAGGCCAGCAATACCGTGGACGCCGCGCAGCGCTACAAATTGTTTCACCAGGCCGGGGAAATTCTGAACCAAGACGCCCCTTTTCTTCCGGCATACTTTTATGAAAGCGGGCACCTGATCAAACCCTACGTGAAGGGTTGGCAATCAAACGTCATGGACAGGAACCTTTCCCGCTACATGTACGTTCTGGCGCACCAGGAGGGCTGATTTGCTGAAGTACACGTTGCGCCGCTTGCTGGGCGCTATCCCGACGCTGCTGGTCATCATCACGCTGGCCTTCCTGCTGCTGCACGCCGCGCCGGGCGGGCCCTTCGACGCGCAAAAGCAACTGCCCCCGGCGATCAAACAGAATATCGAACGCATGTATCACCTGGACGAGCCGCTCTACGAGCAGTATTTCCGCTACCTGGGAAGCATCCTGCAAGGAAATTTCGGGCCTTCTTACCAGTACCGGGACACCACGGTGAACGAAATCATCCGACAGGGTTTTCCGATTGACGCGGCGATCGGAGGCGTTGCGCTGCTCGGCGCTCTGCTGATCGGGCTGCCCATCGGCATTATCGCCGCGGTCCGCCGGAGCACGTTCTGGGACCATTCGCTGATGGGGCTGGCCATGATCGGCATATCCATACCCGTGTTCGTGGTCGCGCCGATATTGATACTGGTGTTCGCCGTCTCGCTGCACTGGCTGCCGGCCGGGGAATGGGGAAACGGGACGCCGTCGCACATTATTCTACCGGCGGCGGCGCTAGCCGCGCCGTACATCGCCTACGTCGCGCGGCTGATGCGCGGCAGCATGGCGGAAACATTGAACAGCCCGTACATCCTGATGGCCCGGGCCAAGGGTTTGCCGGAATACATCGTGGTTCTGCGCCACGCCATGAAACCCGCGCTGATTCCGCTGGTTTCCTTTCTGGGGCCGGCGGTGGTGGGCCTGATTACCGGGTCCATCGTGATTGAAACGATTTTCGGACTTCCGGGAATCGGCCGGGCGTTTGTCGATGGCGCGCTGAACCGAGACTACACGCTGGTGCTGGGAGTGACGGTGCTGTACGGCGTGCTGATCGTGGTGTTCAATTTCATGGCGGATTTGACCTATTCCGTGCTGGATCCCAAGGTGCGCTACCAGTGAGCCTGATCCCCGCGAGTGCGGAGCAAAACGCCAGCGCCACGGCGTCGTTTACACCGCCGCCCGGCCGCAGCCTCTGGCGCGACGCTTTTTCGCGCCTGGCGCACAACCGCGCGGCGGTGGCCAGCGCGGCGATCCTGGCGCTGATCGTTCTGGCCGCGATCATCGTTCCGTGGATTTCTCCTTACAACTATTACACGCCGCAGTGGGCCCAACTGGACATGCCGCCCAACCTTCACAGCGGGCACATTTTCGGCACCGACGACCTGGGCCGGGACTTGCTGGTGCGCGTGATGTGGGGATGCCGCGTCTCGCTGATGATCGGGATCGTGGCCAGCATTGTCAGCGTCGTCATCGGCGTGTTCTGGGGCGCCACGGCGGGATACCTGGGAGGCACGGTCGATTCCATCATGATGCGCGTGGTGGACATTTTATATTCGGTACCGTTTATTCCCTTCGTGATCGTGCTGGTGGTGATTTTCGGAAGAAATCTCTTTCTCATTTTCGTGGCCATTGGCGCGGTGTCCTGGCTCGACATTGCCCGGATTGTGCGCGGCCAGACGCTTTCGCTGCGCAGCAGGGAGTTTATCGAAGCGGCGCGAGCTTCGGGGGTGCGCGGGACAGGCATCGTGGTGCGCCATCTGATCCCCAACCTGCTGGGGATTGTGGTCATCTACGCGACACTTACCGTTCCCTCGGTGATATTGTTCGAGGCGTTTTTGAGTTTCCTCGGCTTGGGCGTGCAGGCCCCCATGACTTCGCTGGGCGTGCTGGTTTCCGACGGCGCCAGCGAACTGCAGTCCTATCCTTTCCTGCTGCTGATTCCGGCCGTTTTTCTGGCCTTGATCGTTTACTGTCTGAATTTTCTGGGGGACGGGCTCAGTGACGCGCTCGACCCGAAAGAACGCTGACATGGCCGAGACCCCTCTGCTCGAGGCGCGAAAACTGAGAGTCGAATTCACCACGCGAGGGCGCGTGGTGCACGCCGTTTCCGACGTGGACATGGACCTGGCTCCCGGCGAAGTGCTGGCCATTGTCGGGGAATCCGGCTCGGGCAAAAGCCAGATGCTGCTGGCCATGCTGGGACTGACGGCGCAGAACGCTCGCGTGACCGGGAGCGTGCGGTTTGAAGGAAAGGAATTGGTGGGCGCCCCAGAAAGTCTACTCAACCAGGTTCGCGGCAACCGCATCGGCTTCGTTTTTCAGGATCCGATGACTTCGCTGAACCCCTATCTTTCCATCGGTCTGCAATTGACCGAGCCTCTGCGGGTGCACAAGAACATGGGCAAAGCGGCGGCAACCGCGCAAGCCGTGGAAATGCTGAAGGCCGTGCACATGAGCGAACCCGAGCAGCGCATGCATCAGTTTCCCCACCAGCTTTCCGGCGGAATGCGCCAGCGCGTGGCCATTGCCATGGCGCTGATGTGCAGCCCTAAAATTCTGATCGCGGACGAACCTACCACGGCTCTCGACGTCACCGTGCAGGCTCAGGTGCTTTCCCTGCTGCGCGAGATTCGGGAACGATTCGGGACCGCGGTGATTCTGGTGACGCACGATCTGGGTGTCGTCGCGGAGTTGGCCGACCGCGTCAACGTGATGTACGCGGGGAGAAATGTGGAAAAGGGCACGGCGGAAGATATCTTCTACCGTTGCCGCCACCCTTACACGGAGGCGCTGCAGCGCTCGGTTCCCCAGCTCTCCCAGGACCGGCTGGTTCGCCTGGTGGCGATCGAGGGGAATCCTCCCGACCCGTCCGCTCTTCCGCCCGGCTGCGCTTACGCCCCGCGATGTTTTTACCGCCTTGAAAATTGCGATCAGAGTGTGCCGCCGCTGGAGCCGGTTAGCGGCGCGCATGCGAAGGCGTGCATCTACGAAGGCAAACTCAAATACCAGGGGGAGACCCCGGCATGAGTTCGCCCATTCTTTCCGTGCGCGATCTTCGCGTGCATTTCACGCTTCACGATGACGGATGGCTCAGCAAGAGCAAGACGCTGCGCGCGGTCGACGGCGTGAGCTTCGATCTGAACCCCGGGGAGACACTCGGCGTTGTGGGAGAGTCCGGCTGCGGCAAATCCACGCTGGCGCGCGCGATTCTGGGACTCGTTCCGGTGACTTCCGGCGAGGTGCGTTATGCGGGCGTAAATTTGGCGACGCTGAATCCGGAACAGTTTCACGAGCAGCGGCGCCATCTGCAGATCATCTTCCAGGATCCGCTGGCTTCGCTTGATCCGCGCATGACCGTGGGCCAGATTATCGGCGAGCCGCTGCGCGCCTTTTTTTCGCGGATGTCCGCCGATGAGCGGCAATCCAAAGTGCTGGCCATCATGCAACACGTGGGGCTTCTGCCCGAGCAGATCAACCGTTACCCGCACGAATTTTCCGGAGGACAGGCGCAGAGGATCGGCATCGCGCGCGCCTTGATTCTGCATCCCGACGTGGTAGTCTGCGACGAACCCGTTTCGGCGCTCGATGTCTCGATCAAGGCCCAGATTGTGAATCTTCTCGGGGACTTGCAGTCGAAATTCGGCCTTTCGCTGCTGTTCATCGCACATGACCTTGCGTCGGTGCGTCACATCAGCCATCGCGTTCTGGTCCTTTATTTGGGCAAAATCATGGAACTGGCGCCGGCGGACGAAATTTACGGCGCGCCGCGCCATCCGTACACGCAATCGCTGATTCAGGCCGTCCCCGTTGCCGACCCGCAACGCGCGCGCGCCCATCCGGCAAAGGCTCTCAGCGGGGAGCCGCCTTCTCCGATCTCGCCGCCATCGGGCTGCGTCTTTCGCACACGGTGTCCCTATGCGGTCGAGCGCTGCGCGGTGGAAGTTCCCGAGTTGCGCCAGGTGGGAAAAAGCATGGTCGCCTGCCATCTGGCGGAAGAACTGGTTCCGTGAGGGCGAGGCGAATGCAAAACCGGCGGACTTGGCATTGCGCCGGACTTCCTGCTAGCGTATAGTGTCGGCGAATCGAACAAGCCGGAGTGATTTTTAATTATGGATATGCGCGGCCGAAGCAAGGGCCGGGCAAGCGCGCAGGCTCCGATCCATTTCGATCGCAAGACGGCCCTCATTATTTCGTGCACGGCATTGTAAGGAGGCATTATGAAGTTCGGATCCAGCCGAGCGGTCCGTTGTGCCATGGGAAGCATGATCGTCTGCCTTCTGGGAGTTTCCTGCGCACGCAGCCAGGCCGTCAAGCCCGGCACGCATCACAAGCCAATCATGTCGCAAGACGCCTTCAAGAACGTCCAGGTGCTTCGCGGAATTCCAGTAAACGAGTTCATGGCGACGATGGGTTTCTTCTCTGCTTCCTTGAACATGAACTGCATTGACTGCCACGTGAAGGAAAGCGCCGGCAATTGGGCTCGGTATGCCGACGACACTCCGCTGAAGCAGACGGCGCGCAGGATGGTTTTGATGGAAGCCCTCATCAATCGGGGCGATTTCGGCGCAATGCGGAAGGTGACCTGTTACACCTGCCATCGCGGTTACCAGATTCCTGACGTCACGCCGAGTCTGGCCGAGGAGTACGGGCCGCCGCCGCCCACGGATCCGGATCTGGTGCAGGTTATTCCGGGCAGGCCACAATCACCCGCCGCCGCCGAGCAGATCCTCGACAAATTTATTCAGGCCCTCGGCGGAGCGCAGCGGCTGTCCAGACTCAAAAGTTTTACCGCCAAGGGAACCTACTCCGGGTTCGACACCGGCTTTATCAAGGTGGCGACGGAAATTTATGCCAAAGCCCCGAATCAGCTGACCGTGACCAATCAACTGGCCGGCGGACCCGCTACCACGACCTATGATGGCAGCGAGGCTTGGGTTGCGTCGTCCGACAAGCCTCTACCGTTGATCGAGCTGACCGGAGGAGACCTGGACG
>DATLTA010000108.1:0-25734 GCA_035533775.1 Candidatus Dormiibacterota bacterium
CCCCATGGCTGCAGAAACCCAATCCGGGACTGTGCTGGACCGCATCGTCGAGGCGCGCCGCGCCGCGATTGCTCACCGCAAGAAAAGCGTTCCGGAGACGGCGCTGCGTTTTGGCGTGAAACACGGCCAGCCGGTGCGTGATTTTGCCGCGGCGCTGACGCGCGATTCCCTGAATGTGATCGCCGAGCTGAAGAAGGCGTCGCCATCGCGCGGATTGATCCGCGCGGATTTCGATCCGGTGGCGCTGGCCAGGGGTTTCGAGGCTGCAGGAGCGGCGGCGCTTTCCGTATTGACCGAAGAAGAGTTTTTTCAGGGCGAATTGAAATACATGAGGGACGCGCGCGCGGCGGTCGGCGTGCCGGTGCTGCGCAAGGATTTCATCGTCGATCCGTGGCAGGTCTGGGAAGCGCGCGCGACCAATGCGGATTCATTTCTGCTGATCGTGGCGGCGCTCGGCGACGCCCTTTTCGCCGAATTGCTGGCCCTGGGCCGCGAACTCGGCATGGAGCCTCTGGTGGAAGTCCACACGCAGCAGGAACTGGCGCGGGCTCTGGCGGCGGGCGCGCGCATCGTCGGCGTGAACAATCGCGATTTGCGCACGCTCGATGTGCGCGTCGAAACGTCGGTGGAATTGATTGCGGCCATCCCCGACGAGTGCATTGCCGTGTGCGAATCCGGCCTGCGCACGCACGAGGATCTGGTGCGCCTGCGCGCCCTGGGGTTTGACGCGTTCTTGATCGGCGAACACCTGATGGCGCAGCCGGACCCGTCGGCGGCGCTGCGGACGTTGCTGGGCCCCTGATTCCCATGCTGACTCGTGTTAAAATTTGCGGGATCACCACCTGGGCCGACGCGCGATTATCGGTTGACTTGGGAGCTTCCGCTCTAGGATTCAATTTTTATCCGGCGAGCCCGCGTGCCATCAGTCCCGCGGATGCATGGAATATCATCCGCCGCCTGCCGCCATTCGTCGAAGCCGCCGGTGTGTTTGTGGACTGGCCGCCGCTGGTGGTGGATGCGCTGGCTCGCGCGCTGCGGCTCGGTTCGGTGCAGCTGCACGGCGGGGAATCACCGCGGGAAGTGGCGGAACTCGCGCAAAGCCATCGTGTGATCAAAGCGATCCGTGTGAGAAGCGGATTTCGCGTCGCTTCGCTGGCCCGGTATCGCGCCGCTGATGCGCTGCTGCTCGATGGATTCGCGCGCGGCCTGCATGGCGGCACGGGCCGCACGCTGGACTGGAAATTGGCGCGCGCCGCGCGGGCGTATGGGCGCATTATTCTGGCGGGCGGCCTGACGCCGGAAAATATCGCCGAGGCCATTCGCGTGGCCGGGCCGTACGCCGTCGATGTCGCCAGCGGCGTCGAGCGGCGCCCCGGACGCAAGGATCCGGCGCGGTTGCGAGCGCTGTTTGCCGCCGTCGAGTCCGCGGACGGCAGGAGAAGTATTGCCGCGTGATCGAACAATAGAAAAAGGGCGTCCATGACCATCGCAGCACAAATCTGGCCGGATGCGAAGGGGCGTTTCGGCCCTTACGGCGGCCGTTACGTTCCTGAAACGCTGGTTGCGCCGCTGGAAGAACTCGAGCGAGCCTACGACGAAGCGCGCAAGGACCCGAAATTCCAGAAGGAACTCGACAGCCTGCTCAAGAATTTTGCCGGCCGTCCCACGCCGCTGCAGTTTGCTTCGCGGCTCACCGAGCATCTTGGCGGGCCGCGCATCTACATCTAGCGCGAAGACCTGCTGCACACCGGGTCGCACAAAATTAATAACTGCCTGGGCCAGGGCTTGCTGGCCGTGCGCATGGGAAAGAAAAGAATCATTGCCGAAACCGGCGCGGGGCAGCACGGCGTGGCCACGGCGACCGTTGCGGCGCGGCTCGGCCTGGAATGCGTTGTTTACATGGGCACCGAGGACATGGAGCGGCAGCGGCTCAACGTCTTTCGCATGCGCTTGCTCGGCGCGGAAGTCGTGGGAGTAAATTCCGGCACGCGCACGCTCAAGGACGCGATCAACGAGGCCATGCGCGACTGGGTCACCAACGTCCGTACCACGCATTATCTGCTCGGCTCGGTCCTGGGGGCTCATCCCTATCCTATGATGGTGCGCGATTTTCACCGCGTAATCGGCCTGGAGGCACGCGCGCAGATTCTGGAAGCCGAAGCGCGCCTGCCCGACCTGCTGGTGGCCTGCGTAGGCGGCGGCTCAAACGCCATTGGATTGTTTCATGCGTTTCTGGATCATGCCGGAGTGAAATTGCTGGGCGTCGAAGCGGGCGGCCGCGGCCACGCGCTCGGCGAGCATGCCGCACGCATGGCGGCCGCCGCCGGATATTCCGGCGCGCGTCCCGGCGTGTTGCAGGGCACCTATTCCTACGTTCTGCAAACTTTGGACGGCCAGATTGCCTCGACGCATTCGGTTTCGGCCGGCCTGGACTATCCGGCCATCGGTCCCGAGCATGCCTGGCTGGCCGACCGCCATCGTGCCGAATACACGGCCGTGAGCGACGATGCCGCCATCGCGGCCGCGCGCACGCTGTCGCGAATGGAGGGCATTATTCCCGCGCTCGAATCGGCGCATGGCCTGGCCGAATTGATTGCGCGCGCGCCCAAAATGAAACGGGATTCCCTTGTGATTCTGAATCTTTCGGGCCGGGGCGATAAGGACATGGAAATTCTCTCCCGGTACGTGTAGCGGTTGGCCCTATCCGGGCGATGGCCAAACAAGGATTGAACAAGGATTGAGCGACGACCCAACTATGACTGAAGCGGCCACAACCACGACGAATCCATCACGCATTTCACGGCGATTTGCCGAATTGCGCCGCACCGGCGACATGGGACTGGTCGCCTACATCACCGCCGGCGACCCCTCCCTTGCAGCGACCGAGCAGTTCGTGCTGGCGTTGGCAAACGCGGGCGCGGATGTGATTGAGATCGGCGTGCCCTTCAGCGATCCGGTGGCCGATGGCCCGGTGATTCAGCGGGCCAGCGAACGCGCGCTGCAAAGCGGAACAACGCTGGCGGGCGTGCTCTCCCTGGTGAAGTCGCTGCGCGCCAAGACCGACGTACCATTTGTTTTGTTCAGCTATTTCAATCCCGTCCTGCAGATGGGCCTTGAAAAATTTGGCGATGCGGCTAAGGATGCCGGCGCCGACGGCGTGCTGATTACGGACCTTACTCCTGAGGAGGGCGGCGAATACCGCGCGATAATGTCCTCGCGCGGCCTGGACACGATTTTTCTGGCCGCTCCCACGTCCACCGACGAGCGCCTGGCGATTATCGCGAAAGTGTCCACCGGATTCCTGTATCTGATTTCCCGCACCGGGGTCACGGGCGCGAAGGATCAACTGGCCGATGAATTGCCAGCCTTGGCGCGGCGCGTGCGGCGTGTTACCGACCTTCCGATTGCCATCGGCTTCGGTATTTCGCAGCCGGGACATGTTTCCGTGCTTGGCGGATTGGCTGACGCCGCGGTGGTAGGTTCGGCGCTGGTGGAAGAGATTGAGCGCGCCGGGACCGTGGAAGCGGCGGCCCAGGCGCTGGCAGCGCGCGTGAAATTGTTGAAAGGCGCCGCAGTGGCCGGAATGAGCCGGCGGGAGCCGAACGCATGAGCGATCCTGAGACGTGGGGACAACACGCATGAGTCAAATTGACGATTGGCGCCGCAAGATTGACGAGATCGATAGGAAACTAGTCGAGTTGCTGAACGAGCGCTCGCACTGCGTTGTCGAGATCGGGCGCATCAAGCAAGTCAGCGGCGAAGCGCTTTACCAGCCGGACCGCGAGAAGAAAGTTCTCGACGCGGCCGTGCGCGTGAACCCCGGTCCGCTTCCCGACGCCGCCATTCGCCGCCTGTTCGAACGCATCCTGGACGAAGCGCGTTCGGTGGAGCGCACGGTGATGCACGACGGCGATGAAAAAAAAGATATTTAAAGCGCGTTCAGCGCGACCGCGTGATTTAAAGCTTCGAAATTTTGTGGGTCGTGCCTTCAGGCACGACATAACATTTGCGTTTCTTAAGGGGTTTTAACCCCTGAAGATGTCACAGGCGCTTTTTGCGCAGCCTGTGGAGCCTGCACCACCGGGTCCGCCGGCGCAGCACGCATGACAGGGAAAGAGGACTTGAAATGGTTGTAATCATGCAAGAGGGCGCGAAGGAAGAGCAGATCCAGCACGTGATCGATCGTCTCGTATCGATGGGATTCGACATTCATCGTTCGACGGGCGCTTCGCAGACGGTGTTGGGCGCGGTGGGCGTCCCCGCGGATTTCGACCCACGCGACGTGGAAGTGCTCGACGGTGTGCGCGAAGTGGTCCGCATCACGCACCCCTACAAGCTGGCCAGCCGCGCCTTTCGCCCCGAGGGAACGATCGTGGAGCTACCTGGCGGCGTGCGCATCGGCGGCGTCGAAATTATTGTTGCCGCCGGACCCTGTTCGGTGGAGACGCCCGAGCAAATTGGCTTGATCGCCGATCGAGTCGCGAAAGCCGGGGCAAAAATTCTTCGCGGCGGCGCATTCAAGCCGCGCAGCTCGCCCTACAGCTTTCAGGGACATGGTGAAAAAGGGCTGAAGATGATGCGCACCGCGGCGGACAACAGCGGATTGCTCGTCTGCAGCGAAGTGATGGACGCGTCGCAAATCCAGCTGATGACGCCCTACGTGGATATTTTCCAGGTGGGCGCGCGCAACATGCAGAATTATTTTTTGCTGCGCGCCCTGGGAACAATTAAAAAGCCGGTGCTTCTGAAGCGCGGCATGTCCGCGACGATCGAGGAACTTTTGTTGAGTGCCGAATACATCATGGCCGGCGGCAACCACAACGTGATCCTGTGCGAGCGCGGCATCCGCACGTTTGAGACGGCCACGCGCAACACGCTCGACATTGCCGCGATCCCTGTCATCAAGAAGCTTTCGCACCTTCCCATCGTTGCCGACCCGTCGCACGGCACCGGAATCCGGGACAAGGTTCCTCCGATGGCGCGCGCCTCGGTTGCCGCGGGCGCCGATGGCCTGCTGCTGGAAGTGCACAACGATCCCGAGCACGCCCTTTCCGACGGCGCGCAGTCGCTCTTCTTTGAACAGTTTGAAAAACTTATGGCCGAACTCCGCATTATTGCCCCCGCGGTTGGCCGGACGATCGCTTAAGCCATGGCCGAACACTTCCGGCGCGTCGCGATTCTCGGCACAGGGTTGATGGGCGGCTCGTTTGCCCTTGCGCTGCGCAAATCCTCGCCGGATTCGATTGTCGTCGGATGGGACCGCGGGCAGGTGCTGCGCCAGGCGCTGGAACGCGGCGCGATTCACGAGGGTATCGCGGAGCTATCCATCGCCATTGCCGGAGCGGATTTGATTTACGTGGCGCTGCCGGTGGGGCACACCATCGAATTGCTGCCGGAAATCGCGCGGCTGGCGTTGCCCGAAGCGCTGGTGACCGACGCATCGAGCACGAAGCGGTCGGTGTGCGCCGTGGCGGCGGAATCATTTCGCGGCTGGAGCGCGCGGTTTCTGGGCGGGCACCCCATGGCCGGGAAGGAAATCTCCGGAATCGCGGCGGCCGACGCGGAATTATTTCGCGGCTCGAAATACGCGTTGATACGTCCGTCCGATGAGAACGCCGCGCGAGGCGCGGAAGATCTGCGGGTTGCAAAGTTTGCCGCATGCATCGAAAAAATGGGCGCGGAGCCGGTGTGGCTGAGCGCGGAAGCGCATGACCGGGCCGCGGCGATTGTCTCCCACCTTCCGCAGCTTCTCTCGGTCGCGCTGGCCGGGGTGGTGCGCGATCAAACCGATGAAACGGGTTTGCCGGTGACGCTCGCCGGGCGCGGCCTGCGCGACGCCTTGCGCCTGGCAGGGAGCCCGTATTCGGTGTGGCGTGATATTATTCTGACGAACAGCGATAATCTGGACCGCGTATTGGACCTGATGATCCAGGCGCTCGAGCAGCTTCGAGGCGACCTGCGAACGCGCGCGCTCGAAGAGGAATTTGCAGCCGCCGGGGAACTGTACAAGATTCTGCGCGATCTGCAGTGACGATGAACCTTCAGGTTTCGATCGAGGATCATAGAATCAAGGATATCGGGGGGAGCCGGATTCGATGGACAAGCGCGTAGCCAACGCCGACGTTGCAATCGCGAAACTTTTTGACGGAGCCACCATCCTGGTGGGCGGATTTGGAGTTTGCGGCATCCCTGAAAATCTCATCGCCGCCGTGCGCAAAAAAGGCACGAAGAACCTGACCTGCGCGTCAAACAACGCGGGAGCGATCGGCGTGGGCCTGGGAATCCTGCTGGAATCGCATCAGATCAGGAAAATGATCGCCAGCTACGTGGGCGAGAACAAAATATTTGAACAGCAGGTATTGAAAGGCGAAGTCGAAGTCGAATTGAATCCGCAGGGCACGCTGGCCGAACGCATGCGCGCGGCCGGCGCGGGCATTCCCGCGTTTTACACGCCCACCGGCGTGGGGACGCTGATCGCGGAAGGGAAAGAGACGCGCGAGTTCGACGGGCGCAAATATATTCTCGAGCGCGGGCTGCGCGGCGATTTCGCCTTCATCAAGGCGTGGAGGGGCGATCGCTGGGGAAACCTTGTCTATCGCAAAACCGCGCGGAATTTCAATCCCGTGATGGCTACCGCGGCGGATTACGTCATTGCCGAAGTCGAGGAGCTCGTCGATCTGGGAACCCTGGCCCCGGAATCCGTGCACACGCCCGGAATTTTCGTAGATGCGATTTTTCAGGGAGCGCATTACGACAAGAAGATTGAAAAGAGAACCGTGCGCAAGCGCGCGTAAGGAAAAACGGCTGCCGCACGCCTGGAAGGGGAGAGCATGGCACTGTCGGAACTGAGCAAGCGGGAACGGATTGCCCGGCGCGTTGCGCAGGAATTGCGCGACGGCTATTACGTGAATCTCGGCATCGGCACGCCCACGCTGGTCGCCAATTACATTCCCGCGGGTATGGAAGTGGTGCTGCAATCGGAAAACGGAATGCTCGGTGTCGGGCCGTTTCCTTTCGAAGGCGACGAGGATCCCGATCTGATCAACGCGGGCAAGGAAACAGTCACAGAGATTCCCGGAACGTGCTATTTTTCGAGCGCGGATTCGTTTGCCATGATTCGCGGCGGCCACGTGAATATGACGGTGCTCGGCGCTTTGCAGGTGGATGAAAAGGGGAATCTGGCCAATTGGGCGATACCCGGCAAGATGCTGAAGGGCATGGGCGGCGCGATGGACCTGGTCGCCAGTTCGCCGCACGTCATCATTGCCATGGAGCACGCTACAAAAGAAGGAAAGCCGAAAATTCTCAATAAGTGCACTTTGCCGCTCACCGGCGTCGAAGTGGTGGATATGATCATTACCGAGATGGCCGTGATTGCCGTCACGCCGGATGGGCTGGTGCTGCGCGAGGTGGCTGCCGGGGTTACGCCTGAGGACGTTCAAAAAGTCACTGAGCCGAAATTGCGCGTTGCGAAAGACCTGAAAACGGCTTCATAGTAAAGTTGCATCCACGCGGCACCCGGACGCGGGAAACGAGCGTAGCGTTGGAACCGAACTCCATCGTGATTCTGAGCCTGCACACGCCCAAGGAAAAATTGTGGGGCTCGCTTGTGTCCATGAATTCTTCGGGCGTGACCATTCGAGGAATCGATCTGAATTCCTTTGACGATTTCATCCGGCAGGTGATGGACCCGGAGGGCGAGCGCATCGGCTTGCCCACGCTGTTTTTTCCGATGCAGCGCGTGGAGCGCATTGCGCTGGACGAACCGCACGGCTCCATCCCGTCTCTTTCCGGGAGATTCGAGCAGCGCGCGGGCCGCTCGATCAGGGATTATCTTGCGCTGTTCGCGTAAGGCGCAGTCGAGTCCAATAAAATGGCATCCCGCATCTTCACGGTTCCGAACCAGCTCACTTTCCTTCGCCTCGGATTCCTGCCGTTTTTTATTATTTTGATCCACTATCGCCGGTACGGACTGGCGCTCGTCGTTCTGATTGTTGCCGCGCTGACTGACGGGCTGGACGGCCTGCTGGCGCGCTCGATGAACCAGAAAACGGCGCTGGGCGCTTACATGGATCCCATCGCCGATAAACTGCTGCTTTCCTCTTCCTTTGTGGTGCTGGCGATGAACGGAAGGATCAGCTGGTGGCTCGCCACGCTGGTGCTGAGCCGCGACGTCATATTGCTCATGTCCGCGGCGGTGATCCTGGTGGTGGTGGGTTACCGACCGTTTCCGCCGAGCATTTATGGCAAGCTCACCACGGCACTGCAAATTCTGCTGGTTTTCATGGTGGTGCTGCTGGCCATTACGGAATGGCCGTGGCTGTCGCACATCCGAAACGTCATCGGTTATTTGACGGCCGCGCTGACGGTATTCTCCGGTTTTCACTATTGTTTTACGGTCGCCCGCCGCCTCAGCGAGCCTCATACCTGACCCGCCGTTTTTTAAATTGTTAAATTTTGCGAATCTTGCGGGAGCGAAGAGCAGAACAGGCTTCAGCCTGTTTGCCTTTGGTTTTCGTGAAGTTCTCAGAAGTCAAAAGAAGACAGGCTGAAGCCTGTCCTGCCTGTACCCTACGAATTCTGCAGGAAGCTCATAATCATGAATGCGAAACTCGCGATCACGGCGATTCCCGCAATCCAGCCCAGCATATCCGCGCGACGCCGTTCGATTACGTCTGCCGGAACGCGGTCAATCATCACGCGGCCGAGCAGGTATCCCGAAGCCAGTCCGCCCAAATGCGCCGCATTATCGGTGCCGCTAAACATGAATCCGAGAACGGCGATGTAAACCAGCCAGCGAATCAGCGCGCTGCGGAGCGCTTGCGCGGCCGGGTTTTTCCTTCCCGTTGTTGCCGCGAGAAGGACGCCGATCAAACCAAGCAGCGAGCCGGAGGCCCCCACGCTCAAATGTCCCATCAGCGAGCTCACCACATACCCCACCGCGCCGGTCAGAATGAACAGGAAAAAATAGCGCGCCGAACCGTACAGTTCCTCGACCATGGGGCCAATATCCATCAGGACCCACATGTTAAAACCGATATGCAGCAATCCGCCGTGCAGAAATATCGCGGTGATGAACCGCCAGGGTTGCTGGACGTTATATTGGAACGGCAAGGATGCACCCAGCCGGATGTTGATGCGCGTGGAAATTCCCCCGATTCCCATCAAGCCGCCGCTCAGGCCGTTGCCTCCGGTAAACCGCAACGTGATGATGAACGACAGCGCATACATCACGCAGCAAATCGCCAGCATGGCGTACGTCACCGGTGAGGTTTGCGGCATCCAACGGCTGAGAGAGCGGCTCGCCGCGGAGAGGGAAAACGTCATGCTCGCGCCGCACTGGTGGCACTTGGTCGCGGTCGAGCCCACCAGCGTGCCGCACGCGGGACACAGCCTGGGGCGCGATTGTTTCGGCTCGGAATGGAACATTTGAGCCGCCTGGCTGCGCCAGCGATCGATTTTGTAGCGCCAACGTACTGGAAGTGGCACGTCGTCTCCTTGCCGGGAAATTATCGCATGCCTATAATAGCTGGAATTCCGCGCGGACGCGAAACTCGTATCGTTTGTGACATCGTGGCGCGCGGGCCGGAGAAGGGAAGCGCTTTGAAAATGTCCAGGGAGCTTGGTGCATGCCGTGATTGAGCGCAGTCCCGCACACTTCCCGCTGCACTCGCGCTGGGGCCCGCAAATTGTTTTGCTGGCCGCAATCCTTGCGGTGACAGGTTGTGCGGGACGCCGCCCGGTGGCAGCCCCGGTTCCTCCCGCTTCGGCTCCGCAACCCGCGCCCACGCCGTCTCCGAGCCCCCGCGTGCCAGCGGCATCTACGACGCAGCCGCCGACAAGGAGCGCCCCGTTCATTCCGGGCGTTTACGTGGAGGAGGGCATCGCGTCCTGGTATGGCGAGCCGTTCAACGGGCGCCGCGCCGCGGACGGCGAAATTTTCGACATGAATGCTTTCGTGGCCGCGCACCGAACGCTTCCGTTCGGCAGCATCGTGCGGGTCACCAATCTGAATAACGGGCGCAGCGTGGAAGTGCGCATCATCGACCGGGGACCTTTTGTGGGAAATCGCGTTATCGATCTTGCGCACGCCGCAGCCGTTTCCCTGGACATGATCGGGACGGGCACGGCGCCGGTGCGCATCGTACTGCTTTCCGGGCCCAGCACGGCCACGGGTAATTTCACCGTGCAGATCGGCGCGTTCACCAATCGCTCGAATGCGGAAAGGCTTCGCGATAGTTTGCTGGCCCAATACCAGCCGATCTTCATTCAGGATTATGACGCGCCCACCGGCCATTTCTACCGCGTGCGCGTCGGCCGAGTTTCCACACCGGAAGCTGCGCAGCAGTTGGCCACGCAACTGAAGAGCAGCGGCGGATTCCAGACCTTCGTGATGCGCCTGGACCAGCCGAATGATTTTGGCGGCAAGTAAGCGGGAGAAAGATTTTTTTGGCTTTGAACTGAAAACTCTGCACTCCGGGGACTCACCATGAACGATTGCCTGTTCTGCAAGATTGGACGCAAGGAAATTCCCTCAAAACTCGTATACGAGGACGCGGACCTGTTTGCGTTTGAGGATATCCAGCCCCAGGCGCCCGCGCACATCCTGCTCTGCCCCAGAAAACATATCGTTTCCTTGACCGAGGCCACCGGGGAAGACGCAGCCATGCTGGGCAAGCTGCAACTGGTCGCCGCGAAACTCGCGGTGGATCGCCATCTCACCGAAGGCTATCGCACGGTGGTCAATAACGGGCGTGGAGCCGGGCAGTCCGTGTTTCATCTGCACTTGCATTTGCTCGGCGGCAGGGATTTTCGATGGCCGCCGGGTTAAGCAGGTCAAGATAAGTTAAGCAGATTAAGCCAAGATCCTCCGCCGGCGGAAATTCTTGCCGCGATTGTAAAAGTTGCTTCTGCGCGCGCGTCGAAATATCAATCGCGAAACACGAAATTGAGCTGCACGCGACCCACTTCAATCAGGTCCCCATCGTTGAGTTTGGTCAGGCCCTCGATTCGAGCGCCGTTGATTTTCGGCAACTGGTCCCCTCGGCCCAGGTAGTAGCCGTCTTCGTGCTTGTTGATTTGCGCGGCGATTTGCGGCGTGAACCATCCGCGCAGGCGAATCGTGGCCATTTTCGAATGGCCGATGACGGTCAATTTTCCCGAGATTCTATACTCTTTTTGATTTGTGCGTCCGCGCAGGACGGTGAGCGTCGGCACGCGCAGACGGTCCGGGGATAGCTGAGATCGCTCCCCGGCCGCGGCCGCCTGTTCGAGCATTTTCCGGCGTTCCTGCGTATCGAGGACCATCGTTTCATTCACGCGCGGGACCGGAGCCTTGCGCCAGCCGTCCAGGGGCAGAGCCGCATCGTGCTCCTGGTCCACCACGACCTGATGTTTGCCGATCAGGATCGTATCGCCATGCCTGATCATCGCCCGTTCAATGCGAATATCGTTCAGAAACGTGCCGTTGAGGCTATTGAGATCTTCAAGCACCAGGGAGCCTGCTTCGACGTACACGCGCGAGTGATAATTGGAAACAGCCAGATTGTCGATGGGAATGTCGTTGTCGGGGGCACGCCCAATCGTCACTGGCCGGGTGCCCAGCGGAACCTCTTTCATCGTGGCGCTTTCAAATTTCAGCACAAGCTTGGGCATCACGGAACCTCTCGGGGCGGAACCCGCAGAACCTTACCCGGAATTTCGTTTCCAGATTTTCAGGCGCTCCAGCACGCCTTCCGATTTCTGAGTGACGCGCAGCACAACCACGCTGACGTTATCCACTCCGCCATATTCATTGGCCAACTCCACCAGGCGATCCGCGGCTTCTTGCGCGGACGTGCTGGTCAGCAGCGTGCTCGCGATTTCGGGATCGGTCACCATCCGCGTCAGTCCATCCGAACACAGCAGCAGGGAATCGCCCTCCAGCAGGATCTGCTCGTTGGTGTCAACCTCCACGGTGGCGCTGGCTCCCACGGCGCGCGTCAGTACGCTTTGCAGATCGCTCGCATCGGCTTCCTGTGGAGTCAGGATGCCAATGCGCACCTTCTCGGCGACCAGTGAATGATCCCCCGTAAGCTGGTCGAGCGAACCGGCACGCAACAGGTAGGCCCGGCTATCGCCCACGTGCGCCAAGGAAAGCTTCTGCCCATCGAGCCACGCGGCCACGATGGTTGCCCCCATGCCCCTCTGTTCGGAATTCGCGGCAGCCATTTCATACACCTTGCGGTTCGCCAGATGGATCGCGCTGGCCAGCCGGTTTGTCCGGTCGGAAACGTCAGGCTGCAGTTCTCCAAAAGTCGGGGTTGCGCGGCTGAGTTCCGCCTGCTGGCAGTAGGCCACGATGGTTTGGACGGCGAGATTGCTTGCCACTTCGCCATGCGCTTGTCCACCCATCCCGTCCGACAGCACATACAATTGCAGCGAAGGCTCGATTTGAAAACAATCTTCGTTGTTTTTTCGGACGCGCCCAAGATCGGTACGCGCGCCGGCTTCAATGCGCAAAACAGCCCTCACTGGTTCGATTGCACGGTTGCATTGGTCTCAAAATTCTCCGGGCCTGATCTACACAGCAATGCCACTGCCGGACACATTTTCCTGCGGCTGAATTTCAGACTAGCAAACCGGTTTTTAGGGCGCAATAGCCTGTCATGCAAGTAGTTACGTCCTTTCACGACACTATAGGATTACTCCAGCTAGGAGGTGGTGCGCTGTTCCGGTATACTGGATTATGTGGATAGCTCGCAGAAATCCCGCCACTGCGATGTCCCGCACCCTTTCACATGCCACAACATGCCGAAATCTGGTATTTCGAGCGGTCTCTGGCCGCCCCGTTGGCGCACCCGCTGAGCGGGCAATATGCGCTTCGGGCGCTGCCGCGTCCCACCCATGGACGGCGCATCGCCGCCCCTAAGTTGAGCAATTCACCGGTTGTCTGCCTGGCGGATCTTGGCGCCGACGATCTGAAAGTTCTACGCCATCTGACGGGCCGTAGCGCGACCGTCCGTCTCATCGGCATATCGCGCAATGGCTCCACGGGAGAGCAGGAACAGGGATGCTTCGCGACGCTTCCGCGCAAGGCCAACCCGGCAATGGTGCGCAGAACGGTGGACGCGGCCTTTGCCAACATCGAACTTGCTCAGCGAGAGCGCGCCGCCCGCACCGACCTCAAGCGGGCCGAGCGCGAAATGGAAGAACTGAATCGTATCGGGATCGCCCTGTCGGGAACACACGAAGTCGGGGTGCTGCTCGACATGATTCTGGCGAAAGCTCGCCAGATCACACGCGCCGATGCCGGTTCTCTTTACCTGGTGGAAGAAACCCGCCCCGATGTAGTTTCCGGAAGTCCGGGCAAAAGCCACCTCCGATTCAAGCTTACCCAAAACGACAGCTTGCAGTTTCCGTTCAAAGAATTTGAAATTCCCATGAGGGAGGATTCTCTGGCCGGCTATGCGGCAACCCGCGGAGAAGTCATCAATCTTGCTGACGCTCACCGGATACCCCCCGGCAGGCCATACCGGTTCAATCGGCGGTACGACGCGGAAACCGGATATCGGACCAGGTCCCTGCTGACGCTCCCCATGAAGAATGGCCGGGGCGAAGTCATCGGCGTGCTGCAGTTGATCAATTGCAAGGTCCATCCGAACGCGCGCTTGACCAGTCCCGAGATTGTGGCCCGCGAGGTGAAGCCATTTTCCCGCCGCGCGGTGCGCCTGGCGCTTTCGCTGGCGTCGCAGGCCGCCGTCGCATATGAAAATAGCCGCCTGTATCAAGACATCGAAGCGCTGTTCGAAGGCTTTGTGCAAGCCGCGGTGACCGCCATCGAACAGCGCGATCCCACAACCTCGGGCCATTCGCAACGCGTCTCGAAAATGACCGTGGGCCTTGCCGAAATCGTGGACCGCGTCGATTCGGGAACCTACGCGGGAACCCGGTTTACGCCCGAGCAGATGAAGGAAATCCGCTACGCGGCCCTGCTTCACGATTTCGGAAAAGTCGGCGTGCGCGAAGAGGTATTGGTCAAAGCGAAGAAACTCTACCCCATGCAGATGGATGTGGTCACGCACCGCTTCGATTATCTCTATAAAGATCTCGAAGCGAGCCTGGAACGCGAAAAAGTGCGGCTTCTGCTGGAACTGAATCGCGAAGAAGCGCAGTTGAGAATTGCGGCTCTCGAACAGGAATATCGCCTCCGCAGGGCTGAGATGGAAGAAGCGTTCGAAACCATTGTGCTCGCAAATGAGCCGACGGTGCTGCCGGCCGGCAAGTTTGACCGCCTGTTCAAGATCGCCGAGCAGTCCTATCGCGATCCGCGCGGCGTGCAACGCCCTGTGCTCACGCAGGAGGAAGTTCGTTTCCTGTCCATCCCGCAAGGGAGCCTCAACCCGGACGAGCGCGCTCAGATTGAGTCCCACGTGGTCCACAGCTTCAATTTCCTGCTTCAGATTCCCTGGACCAAGGAAATTCGGGAGATCCCGCGGATCGCCCGCGCGCATCACGAAAAACTGAACGGGACGGGGTATCCGTACAGGTTGCGCGGTGACGAAATTCCCGTGCAGGCGAAGATCATGACAATTTGCGATATTTTCGATGCGCTATCGGCGTCGGACCGGCCCTACAAACGGGCCGTCCCCCCCGAGAGAGCCCTCGACATTCTCGAGATGTCGGTTCGCGACAAGGAACTTGACCCCGAACTGTATCGTTTTTTCCTGGATGCAAGGATTTTCCATCTCGCCAAGGCGCACGAATGAACTTTTTCCCGGCTGCTCCGGGACGCCCACACCGATTCCCTCCCGGAATATCTCCCCGGAAGGATCCGTTCGAAAGACCCGCGCAATCTTTTGAATTTCCGTATGATTTCCCGTACAAAGGCCGACGCCGGGCGCGGTAGAATCACTGCCATGTTTCCCGCGTGGGTCCGTGGCAACGCGCCTGGCCGGTGTCTGGCTTCCATCCTTTTGCTGGCAGGCTGCGCGACAATGGCATGGGGCCAGCAGGTCCCGCAGGTGCAAGGTTCCGCCCCGCGCACGATTATCCTTCCGCAAAAATCGATTGCCGGTGCGCCGGGAACCCTTGCTGTACTCGACGACTCCGGCCGCCTTCTGCCCGGGGTTGCGGTGGAACTTTCCGGCGGGCAGAAAGTCACTACCGACGCCACCGGCCGCGCCCTGTTCATCGCTCCACGCAATTTGGGCGTCTTGACCGCTAAAATTTCCGGACGGGGAATTTCCGCTTCCTCTTCGGTAGTTTCATCCGAATCGTTGCTGCCTCCTCCGCCGCCCGCTACGCCGCCGGAAGGCGCCGCGAGAATTATTTCCTACCCGAAAATTCTTTCGATTCATGATCGTTTTGCGATTCAGGGCGCCGGCTTTCGCGGCCAGGCGGATTTGAATCGAGTGTTTTTAAGGGACCAGCTATGCCTGGTGGTGGCCGCATCGCCGGTTTCCCTGGTGGTTCTCCCCGGGCCGGACGTTCCCATCGGACCGGTATCCCTGCGCGTGCGGGTGAATGGAATTGAAGCGAAACGTGTTTCCGTCACCATGGTGCGGCTGGAATTCACCGGCCCTGCGGACCAGGCAAGCGCGGGCGCTCGCGGAGAACTCACACTCCACGTTTATGGCACGACGGACCGGCTGGCGGTCGAGGTTCGCAACGCGTCGCCGGACATCATCCAGATGCCATTGGCTCGTGGAAATATTCTGAGGCTGCCGACTTCCGGGGGAGAGGATAATATTGCTCCCGTATTCCTGAAATTTCTCTCTTCGGGTAATTACACCCTTACCGCGCGGTTGCTCTCCATCAGCGGCGGGCTGCCCGATATCGAATCGGCTCGGCGGAATCTGGTCGATGCCCGGAAAATTTCAAAAGGAGATTTGGCGGCGCGCATCGGTCATGTCATCGATGACCTGGATCAGGACCCGGAGAATGTCTCCCGGACTCGCGAGGACCTCAAGCGCATCCTGGACGGCAAGCCCGGCGGGGAATCCGCTTTTTTTCTCGATTCCGCATGGCGGGCGCTACAGTAACCGTCGGCCGTTGCCGGAAAGATTGGTCTGCCAACGCGAGCCGTGGTTTCGCTGCCTTGTGTTACAGGCCATTCGGAGCAACCCGGTGACCCGCGAACCGCAGAGGCGAACATGATAGAATCGCGACCGCGGATGCGGAGTTTCACCATATCCTTCGCTTAAGGCGCCCTCATGACAGGAACCGAAATACTGATTGCCTTCGCCTGCTTTGCCGTCGGATTTGCCATTGCCTGGATGTGGGCGAAATCCTCGGCGGGAGCTTCGCGTCTCGATCTCGAGAGGCGAGCTGCGGGGCTGGACGGCGCCGTAGGGGAGCTGAAAAAGCAGACGGACGCATTGCAGCAGGCCTTGCGCGCGGCGCAGAACAGGGTGGAAGAGGAACAAAAACTTCGCGCGTCGGCAGTGAAGGAAGCCGAGTCGCAAAGGGAAAACCTAGCCGAGCAACGGCGCCTGCTCGATGACGCGCAAGTGAAGTTGAGGGAAGCCTTCCAGTCGCTGGCGGGCGAGGCCCTGCAGGCCAGCAGCCAGCAGTTCATGGATCTGGCGAAATCGAAATTTGATTCCCTGCAGAAGGAAGCCGAAGGGGACCTTGAGCAGCGCAAGGTCGCCATTCAGTCCATGGTGGACCCGCTCGAAAAGGCTTTGAAAGAGCTTCGCTCGGAAGTGAACCAGGTGGAATCCGCAAGGCAGGAAGCTTACGGCAGCCTGCGCACCGAAGTGCAGCTATTAGCCACAACCAGCAAGGAATTGCGGCAGGAAACCGGGAGCCTGGTCAACTCACTCAAGCAGCCCCAGGTGAAGGGAAGGTGGGGTGAGTTGACTTTGCGCCGCGTGGTCGAACTGGCCGGCATGTCTCCACACTGTGATTTCCAGGAACAGCAATCAATCGATACCGAACAGGGCCGCTTGCGCCCCGATCTTATCGTTCATCTTCCCGGTGGAACGCAGATCGTCATCGATGCGAAGGTTCCGTTGCATGGATTTCTCAAGGCGGCCAGCGCAAGTTCAGAAGCGGAATATCGCGAAGCCATGGTGCAACATGCCAGTCTGGTCCGCAATCACATCGAGGGGCTTTCGGGGAAAGCATACTGGAAGGAACTCGATTTCACCCCTGAATTCGTCGTGCTATTTGTTCCCGGGGAATCGTTTTTCAGCGCCGCGCTCGAGCAGGACCGCACGCTGATCGAAGATGCCATTGAAAAACGCGTCGTTCTCGCCAGCCCCACGACGCTCATCGCGCTGCTGCGGGCGATTGCCTATGGATGGAAACAGCAGCTTGTTGCCGAGAATGCCGAGCGCATCAAGGATCTGGGCAAGGAATTGTATGACCGGGTCGTGAAGTTTGCCGAGCATCTTTCGGAAATTGCAAAGGGATTGGAGCGGGCCAACAGGGCTTACAACAGTGCCATCGCTTCCTTTGACAGTCGACTCATTCCGTCCGCGCGCAAGTTCAAGGAGATGGGTGTGGGTACTGAAAATGTTCCAGAAATTGAACCCGTGGAGACGTTTCCGCGCCCGCTGCTTTCCACGCCCGGTTCCGACGAATCGTGACCGATCGCGACATTCAAAAAGCCTGAAAAAAATGGAATGAAGCGCTTGTTTGAGAGCCGGAAATGTCTGTAGGGCGTGGCTTACCTGAGCAGTTGCGAAACCATTTGCCGCAAGCGCTCGCGGTATTCGGGCTTCATGTGAACGAATTCGACGCCAGTCCCACTGGGGGCGGCGTTGCGCACCACAGCCGTGAACTGAATTTTTCGCAGGCCGGATCGAATCTCCACATGCATCGAATCGCCCAGGTTCAGGCGCTGGTCGGTTTCCAGAAACGCGCCGCCCAGGGAGATGGTTCGAACGCGCGCTGTCCCGCCACGGGTCCCCAGAATCGTCGCGGGCAGCGGAGATTTCAGATTCGCGCGGAGATACCGGCGAGGCCTGAAATGGGACACGCTGGATTTGGAGCAGGCGCTTTCCGTTGTCCGGGAACGCGCGGACGAGGGGCGGTTTTCCAGCAGTCCGAGCGCTTCTTCCGCGGCGGAGCGCAATGCAGCCGGTTCGCTGTGTGCCAGGCCTTTACGTTCCCTGATGATTCGCCGCAACAGCGGCGCGGCATCGATCACGCGCATTTTGCCGAGGGCTTCGATTGCTTTAATGCGCAGATAGATGTCACGCAGCACCAGGTGCTCGCCCGCCGCGATCTGGGTCAATAGGGCAGAGGCGGACATCTCATGCGCATACCCCAGATGGTCGATCATGCAGGGCACGACCATCGCGTGGGCTTCGGCCATGGTGGCGAGAAACGCCTGCGCGGAGGCTGCGACGACCGGCGGGTTGGTCCACTTCATTAACTCCGTAACGGCAAGGTCCTGCAGACTCCAATCCCAACTCGCCAGCGCCCGGGGAAGGGCGGCTGCCAGGCGCTTGGGGGCCGAGCACGACAAAAGATGAATCGCGGTTGTGACGCGATATCGCCGCGGCTCGTACAAACGCGACACCAGCGCGCCCAGCACCGGTTCTCCGGTTCCGTGAACCAGGCGTACCATCGCGGAAAGGGAGTTCATTCCATTGGGCGAGGTGAGCAGCAGGCCCAGGCGGTCGATCAGCCGGTCCGGGCACCTGCGCAGCAGGCGCGGGATCACCGGGTTGAGCGGGCGATTGGCCAGGGCTTCATCCACCAGATAGAGCCACTGTTCCTCGCCGAGGATGCGTTCCACCAGGGTGGAAATATGGGCGTGATCGTTGTCCCGAGGCGCGGACTCGAGCAAGTCCAGGATTCGTTCGAACTCGGTGTATTCCCGCCGGACCATCGAAACGCGGGCCAGATTCTCGACGACCGCGGAAAGCAACCCGGCGATCCCCGGAGAAGTTTCGAGCAGCAGGGCATGAACGATGCCGCGCCCGAAATCCGCGGCGGACGCATGCGGCCACAAACGTTCGATCTGCGGAGCAATTTCAGCAAGGCCCGCGGCCACGGCGCGGCGCGCCTTGCCTTCTTCCGATTCCAGACATCGCGCGTAAGCCAGCAGGACGGCGCGTCCCTCGCGCCCGGCCGCTTCGGCTTTCTTTGTTTCCGCGGCCGCAGCCAGCGGTTCCAGATAGCGGCCCACCACGGCGGCCGGCACGCACCAGGCATCCCGGCTGCGCAGGATTTTTGCCTTCACGCGCGCCGGCAATTTGTTCCAGAACCTCTCGCACAAACCGGCCACGCGCGTTTCGTCATACTGGATGCCGCCGAACCGGACGTTCGCGCCGGTGGCCGCTTCGCCGCGTTCCCGGTCCAGTTCGATCAGCAGGGGCGCGATCCCCGGCGGAGTCACCCGGCCGGATGCAAACTCCTGCAGGACAAACGCCACGACCACCGAATCCGCCAGGCGCTCCAGGTAGGGTTCCAGTGTTTCGCCTTCTCTAGGCTTGACGTGGGTAACTCCGTGCACGATGAGGGAAATGGCCGTGCGCTCGCCGCCGGTCACAACCGAATGAAATCGCCGTGCCACATCCGCTGTGGAAGGCTGCATTTCCGGATCGCGGGGCGGAGCCAGCTTCGCCAGAATCCGCAAGCTTGCGGCGACTTGTTCGAAGGTTGCCGTGGGTTGTGGCCGCGCGGCCCGGGAACGCGGAGATTGCTGAGGCGCTTCATCATAAGCCAGCACCGCCGACACTAGGCTGGCCAGCAACAACGAATCCTGCCGCTCGGTCGGAACATTCAAACGGATCCCGGCGATGCGGTGTTTCGCCGTCCAGGTATCCCACAGCTTGCGCGAAACCGTATCGCCGGGCATGGCACTTCGCGGAACCTGGCTGATTTCGTGTGCCAGCAAGTCCAGTTCGCCTACGTTGATCGGTGGGGCAAACAGGAGCGAGTAAATCCCGCTGCGCAAAAGTTCCTCGGCCAGGCCGCGCAACTCCCCGCGCGGATCATGCAACAGTTCACCTGTGGCCGCCTCGTATCGCGGCTGGAAGATGCCATTGCGCTCCACGGCAAATACCAGGGGAGACTGCGAAGCCAGAGCGATGCGAAGCTGCTGTTCCGCCGATGCCAGAATCTCCATCAGCCGCGGGTGGTTGCGCTGGTAGAGCCGCGCCGCTCCCAGCAATACTCGAAACTGCCACAGAAATTTGATCGCTTCCGCATCGCCGCTCGATGCCCCCGGGCGCGCGGACACCATTGCCGCCGGCGCATTCTCTCTCCGGCGGGACGTTGTCGGAGTCGCCGCAACCACGGGAATTTCTTCCGTTTGCTGGGCATGCGGATTGGGGAGCACTTTCATCCAGAATGCGTTTCCTTAAGCGCCCTGTAAATTTCGCACAATCGAAATCAGGGACACTCGCCCCGGCAAACCAGCCCGGGACCGAATTGGGGACCGAAAGGCCTTCCAGATTGGCCTGCGGGCCGTTTATTTCCTAGACAGAGAGCACGCAGCCTGCCGTCAGAATGCCTTTCCAGGTCATTGGAATAAAGTGAATTGCTGGTTGGCAGACGCTTATGCATCAACCCTTGCCCAGATCTTGGGTAGAAGCGTTACAAGGGGAGCAGCTTCGTTTATAACGAATGCTGCATTTCCCCAGCTCTCTTTTTCAAACAAACAGGGGTCTATTGCCTGGCCAGCTGTTCGGTAAACTCCATAGTCAGGCCAGACTGAACCTGAAATATCCGCCGCGCATTCGCAAACCCGCCGAGCGTCAGACGAATTTCGTGCTGTCCTTGTGGCGCCTCGACTCGCGCCGGAGTCTGCAGGCCTGTATCGGCTTGGTCGAGGAAAATTTCAGCGCCTTCCGGTTCTGAGCGGACCCACATCCAACCGGAGGATGCGGACGCCGCAGTTTGCCTGGCGTCTTCCACGTACTCGATATTGTCGACGATTCGAATTCCGGCGGGGACGACGTGAAGATGATTCAGCAGATCCCTGTGCTCGGCGAGTGTCAACCGGCCGGATAATGTCAGCGTATTTGCGGTGGCCTGCAACTTCACTTTGCTTGCGATCGGCAGGCCAGCCAATTGGGATCGCAATTTCGATTCGAACGCCATCGCGGGGGAGGGGGAAACTGGCGCGGCCGCCTTTTGAGCCGCCGCAGATGTCGTGCCGTTCTTTGCCGTGTTTTTTGCGGCGTTCTTTGTGGCGTCGCTTGCGGGGCGTGCGGCTACAGGTTTCACCGCAGGCTGGTGCGGCGTCTGCGCCGGCACGGTGTTCCCCGCAGCGGCGGAAACCGGCTGAAGCGTGTGTGAACCGGCCGGAGCCGTTGCGTTGGAGCTTGCCGCCGGGGCCACTGGAGCGGACTTTAACGGAGCCGAGGGTGTTTGCTCGGACTGCTCCGCGCGCTGCCAGAGGTCCAGCATAGGCGGATAGATGCGATATCCTGCAAAACCGATAATCGCCAGCAGAATCAGCGAGAGCAGCAGTGTTCCTTTCTTTTTCTCGGGTTCTTCGTGTTCCCAAACCGCCGGCGCAAGCACGCGGACGGGCGATTCCGCGCCGTGGGAGCCTGCGTGCATGGGAGCGGCGGGCTGCCGCGCTGGTGGAGTGCTTGAGAGTACACCTCCCGTCGCGGGATGCGCTTTGACCGGAGCAATCCTGACGGTGGGTTCCGAGCCCGTCTGTTCGTGATAGTTCTTCAGCGCGTTCAGCAATTCGTGGCAACTCTGGAACCGCATCGCGGGATCTTTTGCCAGCGCTCGAGAAATGACCGCCGACAGCCCCGGATGAATCGAGGAATCCAGCGAGCGCGGGGGAATCGGTTCCTCGTTGATAATTTTATAAATTACGGTGGTGATGTTTTGACCGGGGAAGGGCTTCTCGCCGGTCATCAATTCATACAGGATCACGCCCAGTGAAAAAATATCGGAACGCCCGTCCACCGGCTTGCCCTTCACCTGCTCGGGCGACATGTAAGAGGGAGTTCCCATGACGTGGGCGGTCTGCGCGGTGCCGAATTGAAGAATTTTGGCCGTGCCGAAGTCGGTGATTTTCACCGTTTCGTCCGGGGTCATCATCAGGTTCGCCGGCTTGATGTCGCGATGCACGACGCCGTGCTGGTGCGCAAAATCCAGCGCCGAGCAAACCTGCTCCATCAGCTTCATCACGCGGGGCAGCGGAAACAGCTGGTGCGCATCGAGCAGCGTCTGCAGGCTGCGCCCCTCGACCATTTCCATGGTGATGTAGAACAGTCCCTGTTCTTCACCCGCGTCGTAGATCACCACGATATTGGGATGGGTCAGCAGGCCGGCTGCGCGCGCCTCGGTCTGGAAACGCCCCACCAATTGTTCGCGGGACATTCCTGTCCCGGTTTCGGACAGGTGCATGGCCTTGACCGCGACGTTCCGGCCGATTACCGGATCATGCGCGCGGTAGACCACGCCCATGGCGCCGCGACCTAATTCCTCACGCAGTTCGTAGCGACCAGCCTTGGTCAGCGTTGACACGGTTTTTTGACACGCGGATAAAACGAGTTTGCGCACGGATCCGGCTGGGCCGGACCGGCAAAATCGGCAGACAGGAAACTGGCGTATAGCAAGCAGTGCATAGGGAGCGCCAGCGCTGAGCCTGTTTTCGACTCAGGGGAATCGCCGGCACGCCGCACCTATTTCCCATTGAACATAGCCTTCGGACAACAGAGCGTCAACTGCCTCGAAGTACAGTGTTCCGCAGCAGCAATGGCGGGCCGAGGATAAGGGAAGCGAATGGGCGCGGGGAGCGGGGAGAACAGGGAATGCGGCTCCGCGTATTTCCGTCACAATATAGCCGCACCGCCCGCTGGCGATCCATTTAAAGCCTGTGATATAAAGAGCGAACACAAATCATTGGGAGTGCAAAGCCGATGGCCAAGCAAAAGAAACTCGCCGTGGACCGCCGAAATTTCCTGAAGGGCGCCGCTGCAGGCGCAGCCGCGGGCGCGGCAGCCCTGGCCGTGGGTCCCGCCGCCGTTGCAGCCAAGGCCGGGGAACCCCGGCGCATGCCGCCTCCTCCCATGTCTGCCGAAGCTGAAATTGAAATTCCCCTGAGCCCCGACGTTTTGACCGTGGATAGAAGCGGCTCGGATTTCATGGTGGATGTCATCAAGTCGCTGGGTTTTGAATACGTCTGTGCGAATCCGGGGTCCAGCTTCCGTGGGATCCACGAATCCATCATCAACTACGGCGGAAACGAGAAGCCCGAATTTATCACCTGCTGCCACGAAGAGTCTTCGATCGCCATGGCGCACGGTTACGCCAAGATTGAAGGCAAACCCCTGCTCACGCTCGCGCACGGCACGGTGGGAGTGCAGCACGCCGCGATGGCCATCTACAACGCCTACTGCGACCGCGTGCCGGTATTCCTGATTCTCGGAAACATCATTAACGAAACCAAGCGCGTGCCCGGTGTGGAATGGGATCACAGCGTTCAGGACGCCGCATCGGTCGTCCGCGATTTTACCAAGTGGGACGATCTTCCCATCTCGCTGGGGCACTTTGCCGAGTCCGCCGTACGGGCCTACAAAATTGCCATGACGCCTCCGATGATGCCGGTCGTGCTGGTGGCCGACGCCGAACTGCAGGAAAATCCCATCTCCCCAGACGTCAAGATGCACATCCCGAAGCTCACGCTGGCCACGCCGCCGCAGGGCGATTCCGGGGCGGTGGCCGAAGCTGCGCACCTGCTGGTGGCGGCGGAGAATCCCGTGATTCTTGCGGACCGCACGGCGCGCACGCCGGCGGGGCTGGCGCGGCTGATCGAGTTGGCCGAGACCCTACAGGCCTCCGTGATCGATCTGACCGGGCGAATGAATTTCCCGTCCCGCCACCCGCTCAATCAGAGCGATCGCGGCCGCGGGCTGGTTGCCCAGGCGGACGTCATCCTGGCCCTTGAGGTCGCCGATTTTTATGGAGCCGTGCACACCTACCGGGATCAGGTTGACCGCGAGGCGAAATCCATCACGATGCCCGGCGCGAAACTGATTTCGATCAGCTCCAACGATCTTTATATCAAGGCCAACTACCAGGATTTTCAGCGCTACCCCGAAGTCGATCTGGACATTGCCGGGGACGCCGAAGAAACGATGCCTTCGCTGATCGAAGCCGTGAAGCGCCTGATCACCAGCGATCGCAGAAGTGCGATGCAGGATCGAGGCGCCAAGCTGGCGGTGGAGCACCAGCGATCCCTGGAGCAGGCGCGGGATGCGGCTGCCTTCGCCTGGGACGCCAGTCCGATCAGCACCGCGCGGCTGTGCGCCGAACTCTATGGGCAAATTTACAAGGAAGACTGGTCGCTGGTCAGCGCGACGACCTTTGTCAGTCACTGGCCGCAACGCCTTTGGAACTTCGACAAGCACTATCAGTACATTGGCGCGGCGGGGGGCTACGGAATCGGCTACGGCGCTCCCGCGGCGACAGGCGCAGCGCTGGCCAATCGCAAGTACGGGCGGCTGTCCGTCAATATCCAGAACGACGGCGATATGATGTACGCGCCGGGCATTCTGTGGACCTCCGCGCATCACAAGATTCCGCTGCTGACCGTCATGCACAACAACCGCGCCTACCATCAGGAAGTCATGCAGGTGCAGCTCATGGCGGACCGGCACAGCCGCGGCATTACCAACGCCGGCACTGGCACAACGCTCCTGTCTCCGAACATCTCCTATGCAAAACTTGCGGAAAGCATGGGCGTTTACGGCGAAGGACCGATTTCCGACCCGAAAGAGCTCGGTCCGGCCATTCGGCGGGCGCTCGAGGTGGTCAAACGCGGCGAGCCCGCGTTGGTGGATGTGCTGACCCAGCCTCGATAATGGCAACGATCATGGAGACAAGGAGACGCGCGTGAACAAAATCCACACTGCTTGCAAGCACATGTTTTCCCCGGCACTCAGATTCCTTGGCGCCGAAGCGCCGGGTTTCAGCGCCGCGCTTCCGCGCGCACGTTTCGTGATGGCGTTTGCGGCGGCGATTTTATTTGCGCTGCCGGCGGCGCAGGCCGGGCCGGCGCGACCTGCCGCGCAAACCGGCGCCAAACTTGCCGGAAACGCGCAGAAGGGCAAGAAGATTTTCGTCAGCGACGGCTGTTATGAATGTCATGGCCGCGAAGGTCAGGGCGCCACGCAAACGGGAGCCCCGCGCATTGGCCCGCCGCCGGTGCCCTTCGTGGTATTTCAGAGTTTTGTCCGCAAGCCCATCAACGAGATGCCGCCCTACACGGCCAAAGTGTTGTCCAATCAGGATCTGGCGGATATTTACGCTTTCCTGAAATCGATTCCCATGCCCCCGAAAGGGAAGGACATTCCGCTGCTCAATAAGTGATCGGAAGAATCAGGCAGCGCCGCACGACAGGGCGAACCCACGACTCGTAAATCTCGAACGCAGCGATCGGCTTCGGATTGTGATGTAATACGCCCATCAGGTTGACGAGGACTGCCCGATGAGCGCGTGGAAAAAATGGAAAAATCGTCCGCAGAGTTTGTGGCTGCGCAAAGCGCTCTTTCAGGTCCATTTGTGGACGGGAATCGGTTTCGGCCTCTACATCCTGATGATGAGCGTGACCGGCTCCGCGCTGATTTTCCGGCGCGATCTCTCGCGAACGCTCTCTCGCGAGCCGCGCGTCACCCCCGTGCAGGGCGCTCGATTGACCGCCGGCGAACTCCGCGAGGCCGCCAAACGCGCCTATCCCGGATACCAGGTCAGCCATGTGTACGAAAGAACTAGACCCGACCTGGCCGCCGAAATCTGGCTTGAGCGCGGCAGCAGCAAAATTCA
>DATLTA010000109.1:0-16802 GCA_035533775.1 Candidatus Dormiibacterota bacterium
CATCGCGCGCAACCATTTCCCGCCGATTTCCTCCACCGCGCATCCCATGCCGACGGCATAAATCCGTGGCGAAGCGGCCAGTGCACCGACGACCACGGGCATGTCGTAGCGCCGCCCGTGGGAATCAACGACATGGGTGAAAAGAAAAGCGCGGCGCTCGTCTTCGGGAATGTTTCCCAGAAACTGGCAGCGCACCAGGGGATGCAGTTCCGTGTCCTTGTTGATTGGCCGGTCGATTCGAACGAGCAGGCCGCTGGCTTCGAGTTTGGCCAGGTGGGTCTGGAAATCCATGCTCGTTCCCCCGTTTGTGTTTTTCGTGTTGCCGTTCATTGCGCCGCTCCTGTGCAAAGGTTCTCTTTTGCCGAACTATTTCAGAACATAGATAAGAATAACCGAAAGAATGGCCGTGACCACCAGCTGCAGAATCTGCCAGGGCAGGCAGATGCGGAAAATTTCGCCGTCCCGCCCCTTCACGTTTGCCAGCGACGCGGTATACGCGATCTGCGTGGGTTTCAATGCGTTCGGCGGCCCCATGGTCATGACCGTGATGATCCCGACGAGCACCACCAGGGGAATTCCCAGCAGCGGAGCGATGGAAACCTGCATCCGCGAAAACAGGAAATCGCCCGGAAGTCCCTGTCCGAAGGCCATGCCACCCAGAAACGCCACGCTCGGATAGAGCGAGGCGTAAACGAATTTGCCGCCCTGGGCCAGAACCCTGCCCAGCAGCGCGATCTGGCCCGAGTCCACCATCAGATAAACGGTGGCGCTGCCAACGCAAAGCGTTGCCAGGCTATGGCCGCTGCGCTTGCTGGCAATGACAAAATCCTTACCCGCGTGAGCGCGCTTGCGGCGGAACAGATAACACACCATGGCGGTTACGAAAATGTAGAACCCGGCCGTCTTGAAAACATTGATGGAGATGCGGCTATAGCCCCACAGTGCGACGCCAAATCGAAAGTGGTTGAGCAAAACGTCCACATCGCGAATCTTGGTAACAATCACCAGGAGCACGCCCAGCAGCAACGGAGCAAACGCCTTGAAAAGGTCCAGCCGGGAATACGTGGGTTGCGGTTCGACCGTCCCGGGCGCATCCCTAGCGATCCGCCGCTTGGCAAGACGCCCGTACACGTAGAACCCGGCAAGCGAAAATGTTCCGCCCGCAATCATCATCAGCAGGTAATAGGCGGGCCAGATTTGAGTAAACAGGATGACGGCGATGGCGTTGGCGGTGCCCGCCGTCCAGAACAGGATCTGCGTTTTTCTTTCGAAGAAACGGAAGCCCAGAAGCTTCAGAAAGCCCAGCAGGGAAATGTAAATCAGCGGGATGGTGAGCAATCCGGTGACGTGCACGATGTTTACGATCGGCACATGGCTGGCGGCATTGGAAATGTTGGGCGCGATGAACAGGCTGTTGTAGGGCAGCGTCCACGAGAAATAGACCAGGTAACTGGTGGCCGCCTGAACGCCGTCAAATCCGATCCCGATGAGTCCCGGAATCGTCACCGGATAGGTTGCAAATCCGTTGAACGCGCCGATAAAGCCGCTCACCAGAGTGACCAGGGCGATCGATCGGCCCTCGCGATCGTGGCTCGGTAGCATCGAGCGGATGGATTCGAGCAGGATATCCAGCAGCCCGGTCGTGCGGTACGCCTGTCCGAAAATTTGCCCTGTGTACAGGACCATGAAGCCGGTCCACATCGTCAGATTGCCCCACAACGATGCCTCTACGATTTTCAGCAGGGACATGCGGTAAAAAACCAGCACCAGCACGAATTCGACGATCCAGGCGGACAGGCTGGCCCGGAGCGCGTCCATCTTGAAAATCAGAAAGGCTGAAAACAGCACCGCGAAAGGCAAAAGTGTGCCGGCAATACCCAAGCTGACATTCAAAGAAAGCCCCCGTGGCGGAACCGCACTCAGTGATAGAGGATAAAAGAGCGCGCACAATTAAAACACGCTCAAACTGTTTGTCAATGCGTGTCTGGTATACCCAGCGAACCGAATTCCGTGCCGGCAAATGCACCCGGGAAACTGAAAAACGCAGCCCTCCGGGGAATCGGCGGAAAATGCGTCCAGCAGGTACAAAAAATGTCTGGGGTGACGCGAGGAGCTTGTGTGCGCGCGGCACGCACCCTGTCCCCCGGGGCTTGCGCTTGCTGCTCTCCGTGTTAAAGTTTTCCGGAACGCGAGAAAAAAACTGAAACACAGAGGGCGCGGCAGCCGCGGGACAATGCAAAATGCGCGCGCCCGGCCGGGAGAGGCAAACCGTGAAGATTGATGTTCATGCACACTATTTCCCAGTGGAATATCTGGACCGCCTGGACCAATACGGCGGCAATCAGCAGTCTTTTTTTATCCGAAAGGCGAAAATGGCCTCGGCGGACTTTCGCGACGTGGAGCCCAACTTCCGCAACATGGACCTTGCCGGCGTGGACATGCAGGTGCTTTCGGTTTCCAGCCAGCTCCCTTATTTTGCCAGCGAAACCGAAGCCGTGGACGCCGCCAGGCTCGGCAACGATCTCTATGCGCGCGTGGTGAGCGAGCATCCGAAACGCTTTGCGGCCTTTGCCTGTACGCCGCTGCCGCATATAGCGGCTTCGCTCGAAGAGATGCGCCGCGCTCTCGATGAACTGGGCATGGCGGGCGTGACCGCCGGAACGACGGTACTCGGAAAAAGCATCACCGATCCCGCCTTTGACGAATTCTTTGCCGAACTCAATCGCCGCAAGGCCGTGCTGTTTATTCATCCGATGGGTGGCGCCGTTGGATCGCAACTCATCGAATCCACCAATCTGACATGGCCCGTGGGCGCTCCTCTGGAAGACACCGTCTGCCTGCTGCAATTCATGCAGGCGGATTTTCCCGCGCGCTTTCCCGACATTAAAATCATCATCCCGCACCTGGGCGGCTTCGTTCCTTTCCTGACGGCGCGCCTCGATCAGTTGCAGGCGCGTTTCCTGCCCACCGGCGCCACGCCACCCAGCGTTCAGGCAAAATATTTCTGGTACGACACGGTGAACGGCAATCCCTGGGCCCTGCGGTGCACGCAGGAAGCGGTGGGCGCCGAACGCCTTCTGCTCGGCACCGATTACCCCTTCTGGCGCGACGCTGCTTTCAAATTGTGCGTCGATTTTGTCGGACAGGCTGGACTATCGGCCGGGGAAGTGGATCGCATCCTCGGCGGGAACGCGCAACAGCTGCTTGGATTGTGAGTTTTTCAGCGGCTTCTGAATTCGATTTTCCAGGCAGTCGAGCGCGGGACCAGGTTTCGCCAAACTAGGCTGCCGGCTCGCCCAGCGCCTTGCGAAACACCCTGCGCAGAAAAACTTCAATCAGGTGCCGCTTGTATTCGGCGCTGCCTTCGTGGTCGTCCATTAACTCGGCGGCATTGGCCATGGCGTCGGCAGCCTGCGGAAGGCGCTTTTCGACGTCCGCGCGGGAACCGGTCAGCAGTTTTTCTGCATCGAGGCCGCGCGTGGGAAACGGGCACACGCAACCCACGGCAACGCGCGCGGCGGTGAATGTGTGCCCGTCGTCCGGCGTATCCAGCCACAATCCCAGGCCCAGCGTGGGGCGTTCGTGAATCTGAAGTTTCAAATATCCCGAGCGGTGCGTGGGTTTCGCGCAGGGAACCGTGATTTTTGTAAGGATTTCGCCGGGTTGAAGATTGCTGGCATACGCGCCGCCGATCAGTTCGCCGACGGGAATTTCGCGTGCGCCTGCGGCGCTCTCGATCTTCACCGTGCCTGCCAGAACCAACAGCAATGTTGCCGGGTCGGAATGCGGTTCGGCGAAACACAGATTGCCGCCCAGAGTTCCGGTGGAACGCACGCGCACGTTCGCCACCTGCGATTCCATCTCCGCCAGGGCCGGCTGATTTTGCCGCACGATGCCGGAGCGTTCGATGCTGTGATGCGTGGATGTCGCGCCGATTTCCAGCGAACCGTTGCGCACGGCGATTGACCCGAGGCCGGGAACGACTTTGAGGTCGATCAGGTGCCGGTAATGCAGCGCCTGATGCTTCATGGCCAGCAAAAGTTCGGTGCCGCCGGCGTAAATTCCGGCGTCTTCGCCGTACTGCGCGAGCATTTGCGAAGCCTCCACGGTTGTGGCCGGCTGATGAATATCAAAATGGCTGAGTGTAGTCATAGGTTCCGTATGCAGTTTTCAAATTATTGCAATTGTCGTTCCGTATCCGCTTTCAGTGGCACGGGCTTCCGCCCGTGCGGTTTTTGCTTTTCACGCACGATCGTGTTTGTTTGCGGCGGTCCCTGGCTTCTTCTCCTGCAGCGCCTTCCAGACGCGTTCGGGCGTCAGCGGAAGTCTCTTGATGCGCACGCCCGTGATCTGATGCAACGCGTTGGCGATGCAGGGAGAGATGGGGTTGACGGCGCCCTCGCCGCCGCCCTTGGCACCGTACGGCCCGACACCGTCGCGATTCTGCACGAGTTGCATTTCGATATGAGGCGCCAGATCGGAAAAGCGCGGCACGCGATATTCCAACATTGTCCCGTTCATCAATTGCTGGCCGTCGTAGATCATCTCTTCGAACAGTCCGATACCCAAGCCCATCGTGGCCGCGCCCAGGTCCTGCCCCTCCGTCATGGCCGGATGAATGGCCAGGCCCACGTCGCCGATCGTTACCAGCGTATCCAGGGAAATCCTTCCCGTCTCCTCGTCCAGAGCGATCTCCACGCCGACCACGCCGATTTCCCAGAACACGGGGATCAGATCCAGGTCGCCGGCCTTGCGCAGATAGGCCCGCCCCAGGATGCTGCAGCCTTCCATCTTGAAATATTTTTCGAGGATCTGAGCCCAGGTCAGATATTTTTCGCCGCAGCGAATGCCGCCGCGCTCTTCGACAAAAGTGTCCGCGGAAACGCCGAGCACATCGACGGCCATCACCTTGCATTGCGCGATGGCCTCACGGCAGGCCTCCAGGACGGCGCGGCCCATCAGCGTGGTCGTGCGGCTGGCGCCGGTGGAGCGTTCGAACAGCGTAACCGCCGTATCGGAACCCACCAGCCTCACCTTTTCCAGAGGCACGCCCATTTCTTCCGCCGCGATCTGCGTCAGCACCGTGTGGCTGCCCTGGCCGATCTCCGTGCTTCCGCTGAGCACGGAGACGGAACCATCCGCGTAGATCTGCACCATCGCCAGCGTTACCGGATGCGCTCCGGCGTCGCTGGCCGAGCAGCACACCGCGCGTCCATGCCCGGCGGGCAACGGTTTTTCAATGTGCAGCATGCTGGCGGCTTTGCGAACGTCGCCGGGAATATCCGCATCGATGGGCCGCATGCCCGGATGTATGGATTCGCGGCACTCGGCCAGATTGTTCAGCCGGAACTGCACCGAATCGATCCCGCACATTTCGGAAAGCTCATCGATTTCCGATTCCCCTGGAAATGTGACCTGCGCCGCGCCCAATCCCCGGTAAGAGCTCGCGGGCACCGTGTTGGTGTACACCGCCAGGCAATCGATCTTCACGTTGGGAATGCGGTAGGGTCCGATGATGCGATTGGCCGCTTTCCGGCAAACCATCGGGCTGTTCTCGGCGTACGCGCCGGTATTGAGATGCACAGTGGCCTGCCGCGCCACAATATGGCCTTCGGCGTCCACGGCGGTGCGCATGCGCACGCGCGCGTCGTCGCTGCGCGTGGTGAGAAACGCTTCTTCCACGCTCAGTTGCAGCTTGACTGGGCGGCCCGCTTTCCACGAGCATGCCGCGACGAGCGGCTCGATTTTTGTGTACGATTTGCTGCCGTATCCCCCGCCGATGTAGGGCACCACCACGCGCACGGCGTTGACCGGCAGTCCGAACACCTTGGCGAGATCGTGCCGCACCATGAAAGGATGTTGCGCCGAGGAGTAAACCGTCAGTTTTCCCTTCGCGTCGTAATCGGCGATGGCGACGTACGGCTCCATGGCGTAGGCGTAGATCATCGGGAAATAGAACTCGCCTTCGGAGATGTGCGCGGCCGAAGCGAATGCCGCGTCCACGTCCCCCCACTCCACGTGCACGGCCTGGCAGACATTTCCCGAGGCGCCGGGAAAATCGTCAAAGCCGCGGAAAGACCCGCCCGCATAATTCGCTTCGTGCACCAGCGGGGCTCCCGGGGCGAGCGACGTATCCACGTCCAGGATCGGATCGCGCTCCTCGTAGTCGACGACGATTTTACTTAGCGCTTCCTGCGCTATCAGTTCGCTGTCGGCGATCACCGCCGCGACTGGTTCGCCCACGAAACGGACCTCGCCGATGGCGATCAACGGATGATCCTTCACGCCGTGCCCGTAATAGGGGCTGAGGCCTTGCAGATCGTTGCCGGTCAGCACGGCGATCACGCCGGGCTCGTTCTGGGCCGCCGAGGTGTCAATGGAGAGGATTTTGGCGCGGGCAAACGGGCTGCGCAGTAATTTCGCCCAGGCCATGTGTTCGACAGTCATGTCGCTGGTATAGATCGCGCTTCCCGTCACCTTGGCCACGCCGTCCCCGCGGGGAACGGAATGATTGACGACTTTGAAATCGCTCAACGCCTTCACTTTTCGCCTCGCATTTCGGTGGCCGCCTGGCGGATAGCCTTCAGAATCGGCAGGTAGCCCGTACAGCGGCACAAGTTGCCATTCATGTGCGCGATGATTTCCGCTTCGGTTGCGTTCGGATTGTCGTCCAGCAGGGCTTTGGCGGCAAGGATCATGCCCGGCGTGCAAAATCCGCATTGAAACGCGAAGTTGTCGAGGAATGCCCGCTGCAGCGGATGCAGGCGTCCCGATTCGTCCGCCAATCCTTCGATCGTGGTAACGCGCTTGCCCCGCGCCTCATAGGCAAGGTAGGTGCACGCGCTGACGGGGTGGCCGTCCACCAGCACGGTGCAGCTTCCGCACACCTGGGCCTCGCAGGAAATTTTCACTCCCGTCATCCGGCAGCGCGTCCGCAAGACTTCCGCGAGGGTTTCCCGCGGATCGATTTCTAGAGTGGCGGGCTTTCCATTCAATTCAAACGCGATTTTCACGAATGCTCCTTCGCAAATTCTCCCTGAATATTTTTAGCGAATTCCGCAAAGACCTGGGTGGTCCTTCGCCGGATCGGAACCGCGCCCAACGTCGCGAGTTTGCCCAGAATTTCAATGGACGCTTCAAAATGCATTTGCGTTCCGGACGGGCCGGCGCTTAAAGCCACCTGCATGGACCCGGTCATGCGGTTCAGGCCCAGCGAATCGGCGCCCTTGATGCCGGCTTTGAGCACGGAAGGCTCGACGGTTTCTGTGACGCGCACTTCCATGTTCATGGTGATCTTGAACGGCCCGATCCTGTCGCTGAGGGTTGCGCTGTAGGCTTCCGCGCCTGCTTCGTTCAGGGAAGTTACATTTTCGACTCCCGGCAGCAAGGCCGTAAGACGCGGGGTGTCGCGCAGCAGTTGCCAAACCTCGGCCAGTGGAGCGTCGAGCGGCAACTCCTCGGTGAGTTTCAACAGCATGGGATGTCCTGCATCATGTTTTGACCTTGTTTCGCTCCGACACACATGCCGCACAATATGCCGATCGCGCGCCGCTTCACCAACGCGCCGTTATATCCGCGCGGCCGGAGACTGAATGGATCGCAATGCCTATGCGCCCTGCAGGGCGTTCACTCGTTGCAGCAGGTCCTTCAGCAGCGCCGCAATGCGCGCGGGATTTTCAACCGGCGTGAGGTGGCGCGCTTTTTCGATCACCGTGAGCGTTGCTCCGGGAATCAGACTCTGCATGGTCTGGGACATGGCCAGCGGCGTGGCGTAATCCTGCTCGCCAACGATGACCGATACCGGAATGCGCAGCGCGCGGATGGCGTCGCGAAGGTCCGCGCTACCCAGCAACGAGCAGGACGCGGCGTAGCAGGGGTGATCGCTGGCAAGAAAAACGCGGGACAGCCGCTCCACAATGTCCGGATGCGTGGCGATGAAATCTTCGCTGAACCACCGCGTCGTCTGGAACGTCAGCGTCGCGGCAAATCCGGCCTCGGCCACTTTTGCGTACCGCTGCCGCCAATCCTCCACGGCGGTTGGCCCGTACCACGCGGTCGTATCGATCAGCGCCAGTCCGCTGGCGCGCTTCGGATACGCGGCGGCGAAAGCCTGCGCCACGCAGCCGCCCATCGAACACCCCGCAACCGTGGCCGATGACCAGCCACAGTCGTCGAAAATGGCGGCGAGGTCTTCGGCAAACAGTTGCACCGTGTACGCGCCGGGACGGCGCTCGGACTGGCCATGCCCCCGGCAATCATAGGCCAGGATTTCCACGTCCCCGGCAAGCTCGCTCACGACGCCGTCCCAAATCGTCGCGTCCAGCGCAAGAGAATGGATCAATGCCAGCCGCGGCTTGCCCGGCTGTGAATGCAGGCGATAGTGGAGCAGGCACCCATCCTTCGCGCGTGCTTTGCTGGAGTTATTTTCCGTCATGGATGATCTTCCCCCGATCAGAACGAAATAATGGAATGGCGCGTTGCGCCGATAATTTTACATGGGCATCTATTGAACGGCAAATTCAAGCGTTATGAAATAAAAATCATCACGGCAGGCGATCGTGCGTACGGAAATCCCTGCGCGATGCTTCTGGCCGCGCGCGCCCTTTGGCGCAGGTTGCCGCATGCGGAAAAGTTTCCCGATCGGTGCAACCTCCCTTGCGTTTTCCATGTGTATAATGGAGCCCAATGCAGAGATGCTCTTCAGGGAAGCTTGCGCGCGTAACGCATGGGGCTTGCCGAAGGTTCTGCGAAACAAGCGCCCAGCCAAGCCCCTTTTCCTTTCGAGAGGGAGTGCAAACGTAAACCTCACGATAGAGAACTCCGTCTCGATTCACGGCAGTTTGTTATTCTGCGCGATGGGCGGGCTGGCCGGCGTTCCATTGGGCAGGTTTCAGCAGAAGGGAGCGAACAGTGACCATGGAGGGAGATACCCTCTGGTTCAAGGACGCGATCATTTATGAAGTGCACGTTCGCGTATTTTTGGACAGCAACAATGACGGCATCGGGGATTTTCCCGGCCTGACGCTCAAGCTGGATTACCTGCAGGAACTTGGCATTAATACCATCTGGCTGCTTCCGTTTTATCCTTCTCCCTTGCGCGATGACGGGTATGACATCGCGGACTACACGGCCGTGCATCCCCAGTACGGAACGATGGACGATTTCAAAACGTTTCTTGCCGAAGCCCACCGCAGGAATATTCGCGTCGTCACCGAACTGGTTATGAACCACACCTCTGACCAGCACCCGTGGTTCCAGGCCGCGCGCAGTTCCCGCGAAAATCCCAAGCGGGACTGGTACGTCTGGAGCGACACCGACGAAGGGTACAAGGACGCCCGCATCATTTTTACGGACACCGAGAGATCGAACTGGTCGTGGGATCCGGCCACGAAGTCGTATTACTGGCACCGCTTTTTCAGTCATCAGCCGGATTTGAATTTTGACAACCCCGCCGTGCGCGAGGAAATCTGGAACGTTATGAAATTCTGGCTGGACATCGGCGTGGATGGGTTTCGCCTGGATGCCGTACCCTATCTGTTCGAGCGGGAAGGAACCTCCTGCGAGAATCTTCCGGAGACCCATGAAGTGTTGCGGGATTTCCGCAAGCGGATGGATGACGCTTATCCTGGGAAAATGCTGCTGGCGGAAGCGAATCAATGGCCGGCGGACGTTTCTGCCTACTTCGGCCAGGGCGACGAATTTCACATGGCCTTCCATTTTCCGCTGATGCCGCGGATGTTCATGGCCATCACGCTGGAGGACCGCAAGCCGATCGTCGAAATCCTGCAACAGACCCCGCCCATTCCGGACAACTGCCAGTGGTGCATTTTTCTGCGCAATCACGACGAACTCACCCTGGAAATGGTGACCGACGTGGAACGCGATTACATGTATGACGAATACGCCTCGGAAAAAAACATGCGCCTGAACGTGGGCATTCGCCGCAGGCTTGCCCCGCTGATGGAAAACGACCGGAGGTGCATTGAATTGCTGCACGGCCTGCTCCTGTCGATGCCCGGGACCCCCGTCGTGTATTACGGGGATGAAATCGGAATGGGCGACAACGTCTATCTTGGCGACCGGAACGGCGTGCGGACTCCCATGCAATGGAACGGCGGTTGGAACGCCGGTTTTTCCGGCGCCGATCCCGAACAGCTGTTTTCGCCGCTCATTTCCAATCCCGTTTACGGATATCAGTCCACCAATGTGCTGTCCCAGCAACGCACGCACCATTCGCTGCTTTCCTTTATGAAGCGCGTCATTTCGATCCGCAAGGCTTCCCGCGTGTTCAGTCGGGGAACGATTGAATTTCTGCACCCGGCAAACCATCGTGTTCTGGCCTACGTGAGGGAGTTGGGCACCGAGCAGATCCTCGTGGTCAATAATCTGGCCAATTCCGCGCAGGCCGTGGAACTGGACCTGAGCCGGCACAAGGGCAGGATTCCCATCGAAATGGAAGGGCGCAATCTGTTTCCGAGGATCGGCGATCTGCCATATCTGTTGACTTTGGGGCCCTACCAGTTTTATTGGTTTCGTCTTCGTAAAATCTGACCGGAAATCGCAGAGGGCAATCGTAAACGTTTCGGCGGCGCGCGTTTCCGCCGAAGCGCCAGGAAGGCAGGCCGGAGAACCCATTGTCTGAAGAAACTTTTCTGACCGACGATTTTGTGGGACAGCTGATGAGCGTTGGCGAAGTGGACCTGCTGGTCGGCATCGCCACGCACAATCACGCGAAGACGATCGGCAATCTCGTGCGGACGATCGAGGAGTGCCTGGTGCAGTCCTTTCCCCGGGAAAGGATCGTCATCGTCAACGCCGACGGCGGTTCCCGGGACGATACGCAGGGCATTCTGCTGCGTGCCGCCCCGCCGGAATCTAAAAATGCGCGCGGCCTGACGTCGCTTCGCACCATGCATCGCATTTCCACCCGCTATGCCAATGCGCCCTCGCCCGGCCTGGCTCTGCGGACGATCCTTGCTTCCGCCGAGTTGCTCAGAACGAAGGCCTGCGCCATCGTTTCACCGGAAAATTCCCAACCGGCCTGCGGCTGGGTTACCAGCCTGCTACGCCCCGCGTTTCAAGATCATTTTGATTTCGTCGCGCCTCTCTACACGCGAAACAAGTTCGACGGCCTGCTGGCCAGGAACCTGCTGTATCCCATGAGCCGCGCGGTGTTCGGACAAAGAATTCGCGAACTGCATTCGGGAGAATTCGGGTTTTCCGGCCGCCTGGCCAGCCATTGCTTGAGCCAGACCGTGTGGCACGAGGAGGTTGTGCGCGCCTGGCCGGAATACTGGATGGCCATCTCCGCGGTTTCCGGGGGATTCCGGTGCTGCCAGTCGTATCTGGGCGTCAAGGGGCGCACCGAAACCACGCCCGACCTGGTCGCCGCCATTCGCCAGACGGTTGGAACGCTATTCTGGTGCCTGGAAAAGCAGTCGGACTTCTGGATGGACCGCGCCGACTCGGAAATCGTGCCGACGTTCGGTCCCGACCATGAATTGGCTCCCACCACCAGCCGCGTGAATCGGAAAAAACTCCTGGAAATGTTCCGCGACGGCATTTCCGGCCTGGAACAGATTCTGAATTCGGTTCTTCACGCCGGCACGTTTGCGGAAATCAAGCGCCTGGCAGCCTTGAACGACGGCTTTGACTACCCGGACGACCTGTGGGCCAGGACGTTGTATGAATTCGCCGCGTCATATCATCACGGCGTGCTCAACCACGACCACCTGATCCAGGCATTGGTTCCTCTGTACCGCGGGAGAATCTATTCGTTTCTCATGCAGCATCAGGAGTCGTCGCCGGAAGAAATGGAAACCGGGACCGAGCATCTCTGCATGGAAATGGAACGTCAGAAACCCTATTTGATGGAATTGTGGAAGTCGAACAGTGAGGTGAAACCATGAGAGAAACGATGCTGCGCGCACTGACGCAGGCTTACGATAATCTGCTTCACATGATCGGGGAATTCCTTCCGCGATTCATTGTGATGGTGGCCATTATTATTGTGGGCTGGCTGGTCGCGTTGATCCTCAAGCGAATCACGCGCTCGATTCTGCGCCTGACGAACCTGGACCGCCTGGGCGAGGAAGCGGGGGCCTCGGGCGTTTTACGGAAAGCGGCCCTGCCCTCGCTTACGGAGCTGGTGAGCCGGGCCGTATTCTGGCTCGTGTGGCTGGGATTCATCCTGATCGGCATAAGCGTCCTGGAAATTTCCGGGATGCAGGAGCAGATTTCGCGTATTTTCGGCCTGCTGCCGCAATTTCTTGTCGCGCTGCTGATCCTATTCATCGGACTGGTCGCGGCGAATTTCTTTTCGCGCGCCGCGCTGCTGGGCGCGGTGAATTCCGGGTATCCCTCTCCGCAGGTATTCAGCGGGGCGGTTCGCTTCGTGATCTGGATTCTGGCCATTTCCATGGCCCTGGAGCAGATTGGACTGGCACGAGAGACGGCCATCGCGGCCTTCTCCATCGTTTTTGGCGCCGTGATGCTGGGGCTGGCCATTGCGTTTGGCCTGGGTGGGCGCGATCTGGCCCGCTTGACACTGGAAAAATATTTTGGGGAAAAGAAAAAAGAGAAGGAAGACGAGCCGATGCCCCTGTGATGGGTTCGGCATCGACCGGCTGCATCTGCACCGAATCGTTGCCCAAGTGTTTGCGTGCGACCCGCGTGAACACAGTTTCCTGGTGTCGCCGGCGCCATAAATTATCGCGTTTTCTCCTCATTGGCATTGACGTGGCAATAACGAGCAATGACGAGGTAAATTCGCCACGAACAATAATTTGGTTCACTCATGTTGACCCTCCGGTGTATAAATGTGCCCATCCAGGAAGTTGAAAATGGATTTGCGGCGCAACGCGTCCGTCCTTAATGCGACCAAAACACAGAAGTATGCGTTTCATTCGTTTCATCTCGCGGTGGGGTCTGGCAAACGCATCCTGCCTGGCCGCGGCTACCGTATTTCTAACCATCCCCGGTGCATATCCTGTGTCCGCCCGGCAGTCGCGTTCGGCTTCGCCCGACCAGGGTGTGGCTGGTGAAAAGCCTCTGGACAATCGCGACGCCATATACGCTGCCGCCATGGCGCGCCGGAAGGCGCAACTCGAAAAAATCACGCCGGTCAGCGACACGATGCTCGAGCATCCGCCTGACGGCGATTGGCTCGCCTGGCGCCGCACCTACAGCAGTTTGGGATACAGCCCTCTTCGTCAGATCAACGTTTCGAACGTAAACAATCTCCGCGTAGCCTGGAGCCGTTCGCTGCCTCTCGGTCCCAATGAGATCACGCCGCTGGTGCATGACGGCGTGATTTTCATTGAGAGCGCAAACACGATCCAGGCCCTGGACGGCGCAACCGGCGATCTGCTCTGGCAATACGTTCGGCCCTTGCCGGAGCCTCTGCTGGGCGGCAGAAAATCCGTCATGCGCGGAATGGCCCTCTACCAGGACAAACTCTATGCGCCCACCGCCGACGGCCACCTGATCGCGCTCAACGTGAAGACCGGGAAACTCGTATGGGACTACCAGGCGGTGATTGCTCAATCGGGAGTCTACGCGCGTTCCAATCGCGACTTTCGCCTTGACGGCGCCCCCATCGTCGTCCATGGCAAAGTGATCGTGGGCGTCAGCCTGGGCATCGCCAATCCGGGGGGCGGCTGCTTCATCGTGGGACTCGATGCCGGGACCGGCAAGGAACTCTGGCGATTTCACAACATCGCGCAGCCGGGTGAACCCGGAGGCGACACCTGGAATGGCGCGCCCGCCGACCAGCGCTTCGGCGCCTCCATTTGGACCGGCGGCAGCTACGATCCCCGTCTCAACCTCGTCTATTTCGGAACCGGCAACACCTATGACACGGCCACGCTGCTGCAACCGCGTGCCGGGAGCGGCCAGCCCGAAAACGGGAAGGCCGCACCCGGCTACAATGACGCCCTCTACACGGACTCGACCCTGGCGCTTAATCCCGACACCGGCAAGCTGGTCTGGTATTACCAGCACATGAATCGCGACGTCTGGGACCTCGACTGGGCGTTCGAACAGTCGCTGATCACGCTCCCCATCGACGGCAAGCCGGCCGATCTGGTGGTGACCGGCGGCAAACTCGGGCTGTTCGACGCGGTCGAGCGGGGCAGCGGCAAATATGAATTCTCCAAAGACCTCGGCCTGCAAAACGTGGTCGTCGCGATCGACCCGAAGACAGGGAAGAAGATCATCAATCCCGCCCTTGCGCCCGAAGCCAATCAGACCAAGCTTCTTTGCCCCAATGCGAATGGCGCCAGGAACTGGCCCGCCACGTCCTACGATCCCGGCACGCACATTCTCTACGTGCCCATGGTGGAAACCTGCGCCGACTTCACCTGGATACCCGGCGACGCCGCGCAGACCGCGGCCGGCGGCGAAGACATGCATTTCACATCGCGCCCGCGCCCCGGCAGCGACGGGAAATTCGGCCGCATCGAAGCGGTCAACCTCGAAACCCGAAAAGTAGTTTGGATCGATCGCCAGCGCGCCCCGGTAGCCAGCGCGATGCTTTCCACGGCCGGCGGGATCGTCTTCAACGGCGCGCGCGACCGCCAGTTCACCGCCTACGATGCGGCCACCGGGAAAATACTGTGGCAGGTCCGGCTGAATGCTTCGCCAAGCTCTGCTCCGGTAAGTTACAGCGCGGGCGGCAGACAATACATCGCGGTGGTAGCGGGCGGCGGCGGCACGCTGGATGCCGGAGGCGGTTCGCTCACGCCGGAAATCGACAATCCGCCCGGTGGAACGTCCCTGTGGACATTCGAATTGCCGGACGCAGGCGGGAGTGAAAAACCGAGACCATGACTGAGACAATCATTAGCACGCGCGATGCCAAGAAAACTGTCCTGGCTTGCAGGTTTCTAAAAAAATCTCACACCTGGCGACATGGGCGCCCCGCCAGCCTGGTTTTGGCTCTGACGCTGGCTTTTGCCATTGTAGCCGCTCCCGCGCACGCGCAGGATCAGCAGCCGCCAACCCCCGAGCCGGCAAATATCCTCACTCCCAACCACGACGCCGTATTCACCGCCACCATCGCGCGGCGAAAGGCATTGCTCGACCGCATCTCGCCCATCTCGGACGAGACGCTTCGCCACCCGCCCGACGGCGATTGGCTCACCTGGCGCCGCACCTACGAAGGGTTGGGCTATAGCCCGCTTCACCAGATCGACACGGGCAGCGTCCACGATCTGCGCGAGACCTGGGCATGGGTGCTGCCTGAGGGGCCGAACGAGATCACTCCGCTCGTCCACGACGGCGTCCTCTTCGTCGAAAGCGCCAACACCGTGCAAGCCCTGGACGGCGCTACCGGCGACCTGCTCTGGCAATATGTTCGGCCCTTGCCCGAGTCGCTCCACAATGGCAGCGCCTCCATCGTAAAGAATCTCGCCATCTACCGGAACATGCTCTACGCGCCTACCGCGGACGGGCACGTCGTGGCCCTGAACGTAAAAACCGGCGCGGTCGTCTGGGATCAGCAGGTCCTGGGCCCGCAAGAGACCCAACACCATCTGCATCTGGACGGCGGCCCCATCGTCGTTCACGGAAAAGTGATCATGGGCGCGAGCGGCTGCAACACTTACCCGGGCGGTTGCTTCATCGTCGGTCTGGACGCACAGACCGGAAACCTGGCCTGGCGATTTGACACCATCGCGCGCCCCGGCCAGCCCGGCGGCGACAGTTGGAACGGCGCCCCCGTGGAGCAGCGTTTTGGCGGCTCCGTGTGGACCTCGGGGAGTTACGATCCCGCTCTCAATCTTGTTTATTTCGGCGTCGGCCAGACCTATGACACTGCGACGCTGCTGCAGCCGCCCTCAAAAAACGCCTTTTCTTCCAAGGACAGCGGTAACGACGCGCCCTATACCGACTCCACCATCGCTCTTGACCCCGGCACTGGCAGGCTCGCCTGGTATTACCAGCACATGAACCGCGATGTCTGGGACCTCGACTGGGCCTTCGAGCAGTCGCTGATCACGCTCCCCATCGACGGCAAGCCGGCTGATCTGGTGGTGACCGGAGGGAAGATCGGGCTGTTCGACGCCATCGACCGGGCCAGCGGCAAATATGTATTCACAAAAGACCTGGGCCTGCAAAATCTGGTCACGGCGATTGACCCGCGGACCGGGAAAAAGACCATCGATCCGGCGCTGCGGCCCGAAGCCAACGTGACCAGACACATCTGTCCGCATTCAGGGGGTGGGCGAAACTGGCCCGCGACTTCCTACGATCCCGGGTCCAGGATTCTCTATGTGCCGGTTTACGAATCCTGCCAGGATTTCACCTGGGTTCCGCAGAGTTCCGCCGTCACGGCAGCCGGTGGCAGCGACATGCGCTGGGTTTTGCGCCCGCGCCCGGATAGCACCGGGAAATTCGGCCGCATCGAAGCGATCAACTTGGAGACAAAAAAAGTGGTGTGGACCGATCGCCAGCGCGCCGCATTCTCCTCCTCGACGCTGGTGACGGCCGGTGGCCTGGTGTTTGCCGGTTCGCGCGACCGCCGCTTTCAGGCTTTCGATGCGGCGACCGGCAAGCTGCTGTGGCAAACCAGGCTGAGCGCATCGCCCAGTTCGACGCCGGTAACCTACAGCATCGCCGGACAGCAATACGTTGCCGTGGTTGCCGGAAAAGGCGGCCCGGTCGCGTGGACCGCGCTCACTCCGGAAATCGACAATCCGCCCGGCGGCATCTCCCTCTGGGTGTTCAGCCTGCCCGACGGTCGATAGAGGTTTGGCGGGTGGCGCACCCTTTCGCGATTTTTCTTCTTGACCACAGCTCACAGT
>DATLTA010000110.1:0-7058 GCA_035533775.1 Candidatus Dormiibacterota bacterium
AGACGAACTCCGCCGCATCATCCAGGACGCGGGCTACAGTCCCGCACAGCGCGACACGCTGTACCGCTCGTATTCGTTGAAGTAGCGCACGCTTCCAGCTTCCGTTCCGGCCGTTCTCCCGATTTTATGCGCGCCACGGAGGGACGGCTTAAATCCCCCAGCCCGTCACTTCCGTAACATTCGAGGTCCCTGTCTGCGAGGCTTGGACAGCGGCGGCATGGTTCGAAAGTTCACGGTTTTTAGCGCGCTGGGCACAGCCGCGACCTGCCACCAGTAGGGGCGCTGCTCGCAGTGAAAATTTTCGGCCTGGTTGACGTCGCCCGCTCCGTTATATACGGCCACCTGCGGGTAGGGGCACAGCACCTGCGTGCGGTCCACGGCGCCATCGGTCAGGTGTGAAGCGATGATTTTTTCCGGCGCCACGCCGTTTTCCACCCAGTTGTCCAGCGCCATCACCACGTCGTGCTGCGCGTCCATCTGCGGAGGCAGGCCCTGGCCCGCTCCGCCAAACACGTTTGCCCCCGGGCCGCGCCCGCAATGGTGCATCCCCGGAACCATGAACAGCCGCGCGAACCCGTTCACCGCGTCGGCGTTTTCCTCGCCCAGTTCCTGATTTCCCATCGTGTCGATCATCGCGGCGTAGTACTGGATAGTTCGCACCGGCGTGATGGAATGGTCGGCCCACCCGTGGTACAGAATGAGCTTTCCGCCGTGTGCGCGAAACTTGGAAAGATCCGTCTGGGCGTTGTCCTGCGCATAGGACACCGGCACCAGGGCCGCCAGATCCTTGTCAAAATTGAACTGCTTGATGGATTCATAGTTCGGGCCGAACACAAAGTCCCGCATAAATATTTCCTGCAGGACCCAGGAAGCGGCGGGCACGGGTCCCATCTTGCCGTCACCGGTCATAAAGATCGGGTAGTCATCCTCGTGCCCGGGAAGGAATCCAGGGTAGAGCTGCACGCCAACGGAATTCACCGGCCCGCCAAGGATTTTCTGCAACGAGCGCACCTGCCCTGCGGTCAGGCAGCTGGGATTGTCCCCTGCGGGGCACAGCAGCACCTTCGGATCAAACTTGCAGCGGCCGGGCGTAATGAGCACGCCATTGACGGCCTCGCCGGAAATGCGGCACGCCTTCATGGTGGCCTTTTCGATGGCCGGAATCTTGTTGCGCGGGATGGGCGCCGCCTCCAATGCCTGATCGTTCCAGATATATTGCACGACGGCCATGGTGCGATCGATGGCCGGATCGCCGGCAACCGCGCCGTCAAAGTCGTCGGGATACCGCTGCACCTCCTCCAGCGCCATCTTGCCGCCGTTCGAGCAGCCCACGAAATACGAGCGCCGCTCGTGCCGGCCGTAGTACTCGCGAAGCAGCTGCTTCCCCAGAAGCGTCACCACATGGGTGGCCAGGTAGGAATAATTATTCTGCGCGTCGAGGTTATTGAGGGCCCACGAGCCGTCCCGGGGATTTTTGGGAGCCACGTGTCCGGTGTCCGACCCCGCCGCGGCGTATCCTTCGGCGAGCGCCTGATCGAACCGCGGGATCGTGCCGTTGTATCCGCCGCCGCCAACGACAAAGTATTTTCCGTTCCATCCGGTGGTCGGCAGCGAAACCGCAAACTGGATCGTGGAGTGCGGGAGGTTGTGGATGCTGCCCATCACCTTGCAATACTCGGGCAGCGCGCCCGCCGCCGGAACAATCTTCGCGGACGTGATGGTCGTATCCTTCCACTTCAGTCCGGTCAGGCTCGCGCAGTCCGCGGCGTGCAGCGGCGCCGTCCCCAGGGTAACTGCGGCCGCCAGCATAGCGATCGCAATTGCCAGCGGCGAAACCCATCGCCAGGCGCCGGCCACGGCGCGGCGATTCAGGGAATAAAACGCGGTGTTCCAGTCATTACCAGACATCGGGGTGTTCCTCCTAAGGGCCGGAGTCATTTTTTCTTTCCCGCGCAAACGGCTTTGCGCCACGCTAAAAAAATAATCGCGGACCGACTGGCCCGATTCTGCGCATCTGGCCGGCGCAGGTCAACTGGTTTTCCAGATTTGATGATTTGGCGCGAATTACCGGCGGGGAGATCTTTCAATCGTAATTTCCAATTCCTCATTTTCGCCGTAACCGAGCGGCTCGTCGGGAACCAGCACGCCGTCGCAGAAGCGCGCGCGAATTTTGCGTGGGGCGGTTAAGGAGGGGCGCAACTGGCTGCGCGGCGCGGCGTTGGCGGATTCGGATGCGAACGCAGGTTTCACGCCTCCGGTATTGTCGAGTGCGGCGTTGGCGGCCGCGTCGGCGTCGCGATTTTCCTCGCGCGGAACATATTGGATCGTGAAAGCTTCCAGGCTCGCTGCCTGTTTCTTCGCGCGCTCGTGCAGCGGGCGCAGATCCGGATGCTTCACCTTGAACAGGCCCTTCATCTGATTCACGATCAGTTGCGAATCGCTGTACACGCGCAATCGCTGGATGCCCTTGGCCGCGGCATAATCCAGCGCCGCGATCAGCGCGTAGTATTCGGCGACATTGTTTGTGTGGCGCCCGATATATTTCCCGAGCGATTCCAACGGCTTGCCGTCGGGGCGCCGCAGCACCACGCCGTAGGATGCGGGCCCCGGGTTCCCGCGCGCCGCGCCGTCGATATTTGCCGTGTACGCGCCTTCAAACCGCGCGACCGGCGATTCCGGCTCGGCGAACAAGCGCCCGGACGCTTTATGTGTGTGCTTGGCCACAGTTGTCCATTATGCCGAACGAGGCATCAACATTTTTCTAATTTTCATGGGCGGGCGCAGCGGAAGACTCGGCAGCGGCGGACGGCGGCGCCTGCGCTGCGCCGTGATCGCCGTAATAGAGGATGCGCGTGCACGTTTCGCAGTGAAAAAACTCGTCATTTTCATCGCGGCGCAATAATTGGATGACGTGCGGCCGGATGTGAACGCCACACTGTCCGCAGCCTTCGCCCCGTATTTCCGCCAGCGCAATGCCTCCGTGCCGTTTGGCGATGCGCTCATAATGAGAAACCAGATCTTCCGGCACGGCCGCAACGGCGGTGGCGCGCGCAGCCTCGGCGGCGGCCAGTTCCTTCTGCGCCGCATTGTATTCGGCTTGTATCGCCTGGCGCTCCTGATTGGCAGCGCCTTCGACTTGCTTCACGGACAATTCGGCGGCCTTCACCTGGCGCTCGTATTCCTCGCCGTTGACCATGCGGTCCAGCAAGCGGTCCTCGGCCTTGGCGACTTCGTCCTCGGCGTTCTGAATTTCGTGCAGCAGGGCTTTGTAGGCTTCGTTGGATTTGACTTCCGAGCTTTGGCTGCGATATTTCTTCGCGCGCTCTTTCCATTGCTCGACGTCCATTTCGAACGTTTTGCGCTCCTTCAGGCTGGTGGTCAGCGCATCCTTGGCCGCGGTAATCTGCCCCCGCGCGTCGGTCACGCGCGCCTCCACTTCCGCCAGGCGCTTGGGAAACTTGCTCAACCGCTCGCGAATTTCGATCAGGCGCAAATCGACGGCTTGCAGATCAATCAGGTATTTGAGGTGGGGGTGCATCCACGGGATATTTTAGCACATACGCCTCGCCGGGCCCGGATGGGAATTCAATTTCCCCAGCGATTCTCCCGTTTTTTTTGCAGGCTGTCCGGCGCGGCCCGGCCGATCAGTTTCCCTGATGGATTTCCATGGTCTGATCGATCGAAATCGTAGGGAAGTCCGGCGCCACAGTCCCCTTGGGCATATCGAGTGGCGGCGCGGCATGGACCGCGGTGGCCGTGAAACCGCTGTCGCTCGGCTCGACGGAATACGTGTAACCGTCACGGCTGGTGCGCGCGATGTTCATCGTGCCCTTGGACATCAGCGTGGGCAGGTCCACATAAGAGCCGTTCTGCACGTAATACATGCGTTCGGCTTGCGCGATGGCGATCAGGTCGGTCTTCACGCCGGTCACGCTAATGGCCTGGGTCGCCACCATCCCGGGAGCCGGGGAGGCTTGCTTCAAAAAATACAGGTACCCGCCGACGCCAATCACGGCCGTCAGCAGCAGACCGATCAATCCGGAGCTTCTCATGCGAAAATTATACGCCGGTGAATGTTGCCTGCACCCCGGAGCTGGCGGCATGTGCAGTTCCAGGCAACCCCCGTTGCCGCCCGCGATTTATGCCCATTATCGGCCCACGGAACCCCGTTCCGCATGCGAACCGAGCGACTCACTTCGCCCAGGAGGGATACGATGGTCCGTTCCTACGCCAGCCAGGCCTTTCAATTGACACCTTCCGGAGGGGTTGTTAAATTGAATGTTTGCCCTTTGAGGAGCGGAAGACACTGAAAAAGCGGCTTCGGATCGGCAGTCTCCTGCTTGTGCTGGCGACCCTGCTCTCGTCAGGGTGTGTCACCATCAAGAGAAGGCACGCCGTCACAAAAGAGGAAATTCGCCCGCAACTGGAAGCCAGCGAGCAGCAGCTGCTTGCCAGCTACAACGCGCAGGCCCTGGGTGTGCGCAGTTTGCAGGCCACCGTGGACCTGATTCCCAGCACGGGCACGACGTACAGCGGCGTCATTGAGGAATATCATGACGTGCAGGGATTCATTCTGGCCCAGCGTCCCGCGACGGTGCGCGTGATCGGGCAGGCCCCGGTGGTTGCCAAGGATATCTTCGACATGGTCAGCAACGGAAAAGAGTTCCGGATCTATATTCCCTCGAAGAACACTTTTCTGGTCGGATCGACCGCTCTGGCCCGGCCATCAAAAAAGCCGATCGAAAATCTGCGCCCGCAGCATGTAGTGGAAGCCCTGTTTTGGCCGGAATTGCCGCCCAGCGCGAACGTGCTGTTTGAACAATTCGATTATGACTCGGGCCGCTACTACATCCTGACCTTGCTGCGAACCACTAACACTGGAAAACTCGAAATCGCGCGAAAAATCTGGTACGACCGCACGGACCTGCGCGTTTCCCGCCTGCAACTGTTTGGCGCCGCGGGAGTGCTCGAATCCGACATCGAGTATTCGGATTGGCAGCCGGTCGCCGCGGCTCCCGCGGCTCCCGCTGCCCCCGCTGCCCCCGCTGCGGCGGAAACTTCCCCGGCGGGACCGTTAAGCTACCCGCGCGACATTCACATCTGGCGCCCCCAGGATGACTACAAACTCGAAATTCGCATCCTGAAGCTCACCGTCAACGAACCCATCTCGCCCGACCGCTTCGTGCTCACGCAGCCGCCCGGCACCAAGCTGGTGCACGTCAGGGAAGCGGCTTCGGAAACACAACCAGGGGGAACACAACCGGGAGCGAAACCATGATTCGCCAGCTGGTTGTCAATAATGTACTGCGCCGCCCGATTCGAACCGTCGTCAGCGTGATTGCCGTGGGGGTGGAGGTCGCTTTAGTCATTCTGATCGTGGGGTTGACCAGCGGCCTGCTGCAGGAAACGGCCAAGCGCATCGAGGGCATCGGCGCCGACATCATGCTGCAGCCTCCTGCGGCTTCCGTATTTCTGGCCTTCAGCGGCGCGCCCATGCCCATCAAGATCGCCGACAAATTGCGCAGCATCAAGTACGTGAAGGCCGTGGCCCCCGTCCTGTTGCAGTTCAGCTCTTCCGGCGGGGTGGACGTGATTTACGGAATTGACCCGAAAAGCTTCCGTGACGTTTCGGGCGGCTTTGAATTTCTGCAAGGGCATGACATGCAGGGGCCCGACGACATCCTGCTCGACGATTGGGCGGCCAAGGCGAAGAACGTCAAAGTGGGGAGCACGTTTCGACTGCTGGACCACGATTTTCACGTTGCCGGTATCGTGGAGCACGGAAAAGGCGCGCGCATGTTCGTGCCCATCACCACTTTGCAGGACCTTTCCGGCTCGCATGACAAAGCGTCGATTTTTTTCATCAAGTGCACCAACCCCGACCGCACGCAAGCCACGATGGCTCTGATGAAGCCTGTTTTCCCGGGATATGAAATCCGCCCGCTCAAGAATTTTCTATCCCTGATGACTTCCGCCAACCTGCCCGGGCTCAATGCTTTTATCAACAGCATGATCGCGCTCGCCGTTTCCATCGGTTTTCTGGTGATTCTGCTCTCCATGTATACGACCGTGATCGAGCGAACGCGCGACATCGGAGTGCTGAAATCCATTGGCGCATCCAAGGCCTATATCATCCGCGCGCTGTTGGGGGAGTCGATTTTCATCTGCGTGATCGGCATTATAGCGGGCGTGGCGATGAGCTATATCGCGCGGGCTTTCTTTTTATCTTCGTATCCTACGCTGACGATACTGATCACGCCGGACTGGATTGTTCGATCCTCACTGATTGCCTTTGCCGGAGGCCTGCTCGGAGCCAGCTATCCTGCCTGGCTGGCCAGCCGCAAGGATGCCATCGAAGCGCTCTCGTATGATTGAGCCTTCATCGGCCGGGTGAAGGGCCGCACGCGGGCCTAGTCAGAACAGCCAATCACGACTACAATACCTCAGCCTGCCGAAAATACGTCGTTTTCCACAAGGGAATCAAGAGTGGAACCAATAGTCGTTACTGAAAATCTGTGGAAGTTGTACCGCGCGGGGAAGGTGGAGGTTCCGGCGCTGCGCGGAGTGAACTTCACCGTGATGCCGGGCGAGTTCGTCACCGTGATGGGCCCGTCGGGCTGCGGCAAATCGTCCCTACTGTACGTGCTGGGAGGGCTGGCGCAGGCTTCGCGCGGACACGTTCTGGTGGACGGCAACGATCTGATGACCATGAATGACGCGGAGCGGACCAAACTCCGCCGGCACAAGATCGGATTCGTTTTTCAACGCTTCAATCTTTTGCCCACGCTCGACGCCCGGGGAAACATCGCCATCGCGCAGCACATTTATGGCGACGGTTTCGATCCGCACCGCTTCGAAGTCGTCACGAAGATGCTGGGGCTCAGTGGCCGCCTAAAGCATAGGCCCGGCGAGCTTTCCGGAGGCGAACAGCAGCGCGTGGCCATCGCGCGGGCCATCATCAACGAGCCGAAAATCATCCTGGCGGATGAGCCCACCGGAAATCTGGACACACAAAACTCGGAAATTGTGCTATCCATGTTGCGCCAGCTGAACAAAGA
>DATLTA010000111.1:0-4088 GCA_035533775.1 Candidatus Dormiibacterota bacterium
TCGGTCGGGCAGACGAAAGTAAAATCCTTGGGCCAGAAGAAATAGAGCTTCCATTTACCCGCATAGGAATCCTGCGTGACTGTCGTGAACGCTTTTGCCTCGTCCTTATCAGTCGAAATGGTGGCAGTCAAAGAAAAGTCGGGAAATTTCCCGCCAATTTGTAGCATGTTTGTCGCCCTCTTTCAGTTGGTATTCGATGGAAGTCTGGATGGCGTTCATGTCGCGCCAAAAACGAAAATCACGAATCAATATCAGAATAACAAATCGAAGGCGGCAAAAAAAACGAATAGCGACCAGGATCGGTCGCCTCTTTTCATGCGGCTACAAGGATGTTTTCAGGCATTTCGCCGGCAACAACTGCGGTGCCTTCCCGATCTCGCGGATGACGGCTGCTGATGTCTGCGAATTCGATTGATTCTTTGGATTTCCAGCGGCGGATCAGTTGGGCTTATGCTTTTGCGGGCGGCGAAACCGTTCATCCACCGCCTGGCGACCGGCAAATCCGCCTTCCAAGGTGTGCCAGTGCCGAATTTCAGTCTCGCCCATCTTCCAGCACAGCAGTACAATCTCTTCCCCCAGCCGGCACGGAAAATCCAGCAGTCCGGAGTCGAGATCCTTCACCTGCACGCCAATCGAATCGATCTCCGCCAAGGTGTCGTTCACCTGCTGCACAGATTTATCCTGTAGGGCGCGCCGTTGCGCCACGGCGGCGATATGGACCAGCGTTCCGCCGTTCAAAAATATGCGTTGCGACAGTTGCTGCAATTCCTGGGCAATGGATTCAGCCGTCTTCTTGGCCTCCATCGCGTTCTTCATCAGCGATTCCAGTACCGGAACCAGCGTCTGCGCTTCTTCCAGAGAAAAAGTCTTCACCCGCTACCCCCGTATCTCCAGCATACGGCTAAGCGCCACGCCTGCCCAGTGCTTCACGTCTTCACTTACCCGGATGCGATTGACGACCCGGCCCTCCACCAGATTTTCCAGTGCCCAGGCCAGATGTTGCGGCGAGATTCGGAACATGGTCGTGCACAGGCAGCCCGACTCGTCGAGGGTGATCACTTTCTTTCCCAGTGGCGCAAATCGCTTACCCAGCCGATTCACCAAATGAATTTCCGTGCCGACGGCGAACATCGATCCTTCCGGCGCATCTTCAATAATTTTGATCAGCCCCTCTGTCGATCCAATGGCGTCGGCCTTCTGGCAAACCTCCAACCGGCATTCCGGATGAACGATCACCTGAATTCCGGGATACGTCGCACGCACCCTGTCGGCATGCTCCGGCAAAAACCGTTGGTGGACGGAGCAATGCCCTTTCCACAAAATCACTTTCGCCGCGCGCAACCGGTCCGGCGTTAGGCCGCCGTTGATCTGGTATGGATCCCACACCACGGTTTCTGACAGCGGAATTCCCATTGCGTAGGCGGTGTTGCGGCCCAGGTGCTGATCGGGAAGGAAAAGGATGCGGCTGCCGCGCGCAAATGCCCAGTTGAATGCCGCTTTGGCGTTGGAGGAAGTGCAGACCAAGCCGCCACGCTCCCCGCAAAACGCCTTGATCGCTGCGGTGGAGTTCATGTAGGTCAGCGGCACCAGACCGCCCGCAGCCGGCGAATCGAGTCCGGCAGCATGCAGCTTGTCCCAGCATTCTTCCACCTGGGAAATGTCCGCCATATCGGCCATCGAGCAGCCTGCGTTCAGGTCCGGCAGGATGACTTGCTGCCACGGCTGCGCCAGAATATCGGCGCTTTCCGCCATGAAGTGCACACCGCAGAAAAGGATGTAGCGGCCATCGGATTGCGAGGCAACCTTCGACAATTTGTAGGAGTCGCCGGTGTAGTCGGCGAAGCGAATCACCTCATCCCGCTGGTAATGGTGCCCCAGGATGAGTGCCTCTTTGCCCAGGCGTGCCCGGGCAGCGGCGATGCGACCATCCATTGTGTGGTCTGGCATCGCAAGATAATTGTCCAGCGAACACGCCTCAGGCGCAGTTTCGGCTGGCATCGATACAACGGGTTCGACAAGTGTAGCCACTTTATTCCGCCTTCAGTTCCTTGCCTTCTTCGCAATGGAACGGGGATGTTGAAAGCATTTCTGTACGCTGTTGCAGTGGGTTCACTGTGGCTCCGGCCCTTTTTCTGGCCTTACCACCCAATCCACGGGGTTGTTGCAACACTTATTGGACGTTTCAAATGAGCGTCCGATTCAACTCAATTGAAAATTCCTGTAATCCGATTGTAATACGCCCGGCCCTACAATTCCCCTGCCGGCCCGGTTGTCGAACTGGTTTCCAGATCGCCCGAAACACGTTTCCAGGGCACGGGGGTGACGGCCATTTTCCATCCCTTGGAAAAAATCATACGACAGAAGCCCTATTCCACCACAATCTTTAGGCATATAGTGGCTAGAATGCGATTCTGGATCGAGCGGCATCCAGTCACCCGGCACGGAATCGACACACCCGGAATAGACCGCCCTGGTTCAGGAGGGGTTCGATGAAAATTTCTGACACGGTTGGATTGGTGCTGCGCAACAAGACTCAAAAAGAGGTTCTTTCGATTACGCCGGACCAGTCGGTCTACGAAGCTGTCGAAAAGATGGCCGAGAACGACATTGGCGCGTTGCTGGTTCTGTCCGACAACAAGCTCGTCGGCATGCTCTCCGAGCGCGATTACGCCCGCAAAGTCGCCCTGATGGGCCACTCCTCCAAAGAGACCCAGGTCCACGAAATCATGACCAGCCCGGTGTTCTTCGTAACTCCGCAACACACGGTGGACGAATGCATGTCGCTGATGACGCAGCATCACTTCCGCCACCTGCCCGTCTGTCAGGATGAGCGCGTTGTGGGAGTGATCTCGATCGGCGACCTGGTCAAGTGGGTGATTTCCGGGCAGGCCCATGCCATTGAGCAGTTGGAGGGCTACATCACCGGCGCTTACCCCGGATAGGTCCGCGCGATAGGTTTGTAAACCAGGATTTGGCGACCCGCACATCCAAACGGAGCCGAGACGCGTTCCCTCTTGCGTAGGATTGTTCCGCCCAGCGCTACTTCAGTATGATGGAACCTGATGAGTCTGCCCGATACAGTCTTTATCTTCGTGTTGGCCCTGATCATTTTCGGGCCCAAAAAACTGCCTGAGATTGGGCGGCAACTGGGGAAATTGGTCGGCGAATTCCGACGCGCCAGCAACGAATTTAAGTTTCAGATTGAAGAAGAGCTGCGGCAGGCGGAATTGTCGGATCGCAACACGAGCACTCCTGCAAAGAAAGAACTGGAAACCTCGGCTTCCGCGGAAGCCTCAACCGAAGCCTCCGATTCTCCCGCACCCGATTTGCCGTACTCCGAGGAAACTTTGCCTGTCGGCCAATATCCGAACATCGATACCGTCAATCCGCAGGATTTGACCCCGGCAGAATCAACCGAAGCGGAAGCCGCGCCGGTCTCAGCGCACGAGCAGGCTGTTGCCGAGAACACTTCAGAACTCCCCGTAATCAATCCGGCGACCGGCGCTGAGCCCCGAACTGCGCCCCCCTACGGGGCGACCCCAGTCGAGGCCGATGCGACGGCAATTGCCAGTGAGACCGCGTCCACGCAAGAGCCCCATCCGTCGGCGGACCATATTTCGTCGCCGGCAAGTGAAAATCCCCGTCCCAATCACGAACCCGCCGATCCCTATGCTGCACCCGCGGTAGCGGACGTCACTCATGGTTGATCTGCTGGACCGTGCCCGCACCGCTGTGGGCGATCGAGCCGAATTGCCCGGCATGAGCCTGCTGGAACATCTGCAGGAGCTGCGCAAACGCCTGGTCTATTCCCTGCTCTCCATCGGCGTCGGCTTCTTCGTTGCCTACGGTTTTCACCAGCGCATTGCCGCGTTCATGATTGCGCCCATCACTAAGGCCCTGAGTGCGCATCACCTGAACACACAACTGGTCTATCTCAATCCGATGGACCCTTTCAATTTCTTCCTGAAGATTGGATTGTTCGGTGGCATCATTGTCGCCTCGCCGTTCATTCTGTATCAGGTGTGGCTGTTCATCGCTCCCGGCCTGTATCAAAACGAGAAACGCTACCTGATCCCCTTCATGTGCGC
>DATLTA010000112.1:0-10973 GCA_035533775.1 Candidatus Dormiibacterota bacterium
GGGCTTGCTCAGAATGAATCCGCCGCGCCCGCACCGCCGCAACCCCTGCAGCCCAAGGTGGACTTGCCGGAGGGCGCAGGCAAGGCCATCGTATTGAAAAACTGCCAGGACTGCCACACGCTCAAAATTCTGCCAAAAACACACAAGAGCGCGGCTGATTGGAAAGACACAGTGCAGACCATGATCGATAACGGCGCGGATGTCCCGGCGGACAAGATCGATACATTGGTTCAGTATCTGGCCAAAAATTTTGGGCCGCATAGCGCACCTGCGTCCGCCGACGCGCAAGCACCTCCAGCCGCCGCTACCGCGGCTCCCTCGGCGGTTGCCATGCCGCCCGCGCCCGAACCGCCCAAGGCAGTGGAATTGCCCGCGGGCGACGGCAAGGATATCGCGACGCAAAACTGCCAGTCCTGCCACGCGCTTTCAAGTCTGACCACGGCTCACATGAATCTGAAGGATTGGAAAGACACTGTGATGACCATGATCGATCGCGGCGCGGATATTCCTACGGACAAGATCGATACGCTGGTTCAGTATCTGGCCAAAAATTTTGGGCCGAAAGCTGCAGTTGCCTCCGCCCCTGCCCCTGCGCCCGTTTCCGCCCCGGCTCCCGCGTCAGCAAGCGGCGCGCCGTCCTCCGCGACACAGGCGCAATAGCCAGGCCGGAGGCACTGCCGCCTGATGCGCACCTGGCGCACAGCGGTTGCGTCACTCAAACTCCCCGCGCCGCGATACTTGCTCCCCATAGCGATACTTGCCTTCATCGCGACACAGCACCGGAACAGCACCCCACACAGGCTGAAGCCTGTGCTACCTACCCCCCCAGTGGCACAGGCTTCAGCCTGTGCGCCTTTGCCTTTTGCCTTTGCCTTTTCGCCCTTGTTTTTTTGCCTTTGCGCGGACGGCCCGGGCTTTAATTTAAAATTCAGGGTGGGCAGGAGTCGTCCGGCATAGCCATGGCTTGCGCCACAGGTGTCTCCATGCGAAACTTAATAATCGGCGAGCAATGCTTGGCGTTCCAAGTCGAATGCGCTTTTGCCGCGTTTGAATTGTCCTGCGAGTGTGGCTCGATATGGCGATATCGTCTAAGGGTTAGGACGTGGCCCTCTCAAGGCCAAAATCCGGGTTCGAATCCCGGTATCGCTACCAGATTTGGTCACGAACCGCTTCGCTGTTGCCTCGCAATTATTTGGCATTTCACGCACAGGATTTACGCGCCTCTGTGACGGAGCTGTCGGGGGGCAATCCCATTTGAAATTAACAGGCTCGGGCGAAACCCAGGCTGGCCCGGATACGTCAATGTATTGGGCAGATTTGATCCACACGAAATGACAGGATAACTATGGCTATTTCCAATCCCTCACAAGACAGCGGGTCGCAATCTCCGACGGAATTAAATCCTCTTGGCAATGAGTCCGGCCAGCCAAAAAAGAAGAGAGGCTGGGTGTGGTTTCTCATCATCATGGTGCTGGTTGGCGGGGGATACTTTTACTATAAGTCCTCCGACTCGGGGGAGAGCAAAGCGGCGCCAGCGCCGCGCGGCAGGGGTTTTTCGCTCGGGCCGGTGTCGGTGGCTGTCGCGCCGGCTATTAAAGAGAATGTTCCCTACTATCTTTCGGGGCTGGGATCGGTTACGCCATTCAACACAGTAACCGTGAAGAGCCGGGTGGACGGTCAGCTTCAAAAAGTTCACTTCAAAGAGGGCCAGTTTGTGCATGAGGGCGAACTGCTCGCCGAGATTGACCCGCGCCCTTACCAGGTGGCATTGGAGCAGATGCAAGGTCAACTCTTCCGGGACCAGGCCCAGCTGAATAATGCCCGCGTAGATTACTCGCGCTATGACCAGTTGCATAAGGAAGGCGTTGTCGCCCAGCAGCAGGTGGATACGCAGAACGCCATGGTAGGGCAACTCGAGGGTGCGGTCCGCGCCGATCAGGCCCAGATCGACAACGAAAAATTACAGCTGGTCTATTGCAAAATTACTGCGCCGTTAAGCGGCCGGGTGGGGTTGCGCCTGGTGGACCAGGGCAACATGATTCGCGCGACCGACCCGAATGGCCTGGTGGTGATCACGCAAGTCCAGCCCATCGCCACGCTCTTTACGCTGCCTGAAGACAGCCTCCAGGAAGTTATCCGGCACATGAAGAACGAACAATTGGCGGTCGAGGCCTACAGCCGCGACGATCAGACCAAGCTGGCCACGGGCAAGCTGGTCACCATTGACAACCAGATTGATCCCACCACCGGCACGGTTCGATTGAAAGCCGTGTTTGACAATCACGATCTTTCGCTCTGGCCCAACCAGTTTGTGAACATCCGCCTGATGCTGACCGTGCGCAAAGACGCCATCGTGATTCCCTTGGCCGCGATTCAACGCGGAACGCAGGGCACCTACGTGTACACCGTGAAGAACGGCCATGCCCGTCTGCAGCCCGTGAAGGTGGATTTGACGCAGGGCAATATTTCCCTGATTGCCAGCGGAGTCGCCGAAGGCGATCAAGTGGTGGTGGATGGACAGGACCGCTTGCAGGATGGCTCTGCCGTGGAAGCGCATAGCTCTTCGCCGAATGGCGCTGCCGGTGTTCCGAACGCGGATTCCGGACAGCGAAACCCGGCAAAGCGTAAACAGCCGGGAAAGCAAAGCTAATGAATCCCTCCAAGCCATTTATTCTTCGTCCTGTCGCCACGTCTCTATTGATGGCGGGGATTCTGCTGGCCGGAGCCGTGGCTTACCGGCAGCTTCCGGTTTCCGCGCTTCCCCAGGTTGACTATCCCACGATTCAGGTCCTCACCTTTTATCCGGGAGCAAGTCCCACGGTGATGGCTTCCTCGGTCACCACGCCGCTGGAGCGGCAATTTGGACAGGTGCCGGGTCTGAATCAGATGACGTCGACCAGCTCGTTCGGGGCGTCGCTGATCACGCTGCAATTCGTTCTGGATCTGAATATTGACGTGGCCGAACAGCAGGTGCAGGCGGCCATCAATGCCGCCACCACGTTCCTTCCCGCGAACCTGCCGAATCCGCCGATTTACAGCAAGACGAATCCGGCCGATACGCCCGTTCTCACGCTGGCGCTGACTTCCGATTCATTGCCGCTGACCAAGCTCGAGGACATGGCCGATACGGTCCTCTCGCAGAAAATTGCGCAACTTCCCGGCGTGGGCCTGGTGAGCATCAGCGGCGGCCAAAAGCCCGCGGTGCGCATTCAGGCGAATCCCACGGCGCTGGCCTCCTATGGTTTGAGCCTGGAGGATTTGCGCACGGCCCTGGGTCAGGCGAACGTCAACCAGGCCAAAGGCAATCTGGACGGCCCGCGGCAGGCGTTCACGATTTGGGCGAATGACCAGTTGCTCACCAGCGCGTCCTACAAGCCCATCGTCATCAGTTACAAGAACGGCGCTCCCGTGCGGGTCGAGGATGTCGCCAACGTGATCGACAGCGCGGAGAACGTGAAGCAGGCGGCGTGGGAGAACGACAAACCCGCCGTGATCGTCAACATTCAGAGGCAGCCCGGCGCGAACATCATCAACGTGGTGGACCGCATCCAGAATCTGCTGCCGCAATTGAAAGCGTCGTTGCCCTCTTCGGTCCATGTGGACATTCTGACCGACCGCACGACCACGATTCGCGCTTCGGTGGCGGACGTGCAGTTCGAGTTGATGCTGACCGTGGCGCTGGTTGTGCTCGTGATCTTTTTGTTCCTGCGCAGCCTGGCGGCAACCGCGATTCCCAGCGTGGCCGTTCCGCTATCGCTGGTGGGCACCTTTGGAGTGATGTATCTGCTGGGCTACAGCCTGGACAATTTATCGCTGATGGCGCTTACGATTTCCACCGGCTTTGTCGTCGATGACGCCATCGTGATGATTGAAAACATCACCCGTTACATTGAAGAGGGAGACCCGCCTCTCCAGGCCGCCTTGAAGGGCTCCGAGCAGATTGGATTCACGATTCTTTCGCTCACCGTATCGCTGATCGCCGTGCTAATCCCGCTGCTGTTCATGCAGGACGTCGTGGGGCGGCTGTTCCGGGAATTCGCGGTCACGCTCAGCGTGACGATCCTGGTTTCGGCGGTGGTGTCCCTGACGCTCACGCCGATGATGTGCTCGAAGATTCTGCACCACCAGAAGCAATCGGAAAAAACCTGGTTCTACAAGGTATCCGAAGATTCCCTCAACTGGATTATCGACCGGTACGCCGCCATCCTGAGGTTCGTGCTGAAACATCAGCCGGCCACGCTGGTGATTACCTTCGGAACTCTGGTCCTGACGATTTTCCTGTTCCTGGTCATACCCAAGGGCTTTTTCCCCGTGCAGGATACCGGCGTGATTCTGGGAGTTTCCGAAGCCCCGGCGACGCTTTCGTTTCCCGCCATGGCGGAGCGGCAGCAGGCCCTGGCCAAAGCCATTTTGAAGGATCCGGACGTCGTCAGCCTCTCGTCCTTCATCGGGATTGACGGCGCCAACATGCTTCCGAACAGCGGGCGCATCCAGATCAACCTGAAACCCCGCGAGGAGCGCAAGCTGGACGCTCCCGCAATTATTCGCCGCCTGAAAACCGAATTGGCCGGAGTGAAGGGAATCAACCTGTACATGCAGCCCGTGCAGGATTTGACGGTGGAAGACCGCATCAGCCGCACGCAGTACCAGTACACGATGGAAGATGCGAGCGGGCAGGAGCTTTCCGAATGGGCTCCCCGGCTGCTCGATAAGTTGAGGAATCTTCCGGAATTGCGCGATGTGGCCAGCGATCAGCAGGAACGCGGGATGCAGGCCACGCTCAAGATCGACCGAGACACCGCATCGCGGCTCGGAATCCTGCCGCAAACCATCGACGACACGCTGTACGACGCGTTCGGACAGCGGCAAGTGTCCACGATTTTCACGCAGCTGAACCAGTACCACGTCATCCTTGAAGTCAGCCCTCAATTCCAGCAGAATCCGGACGCCCTCAAGCAGATTTACGTGCACTCGACCAGTGGCGCGCAGGTTCCCTTGAGCGCATTCACGCAATACTCATCGGAAATGACTCCCATCGCCGTGAACCACCAGGGCCAGTTTCCGGTGGTGACGCTTTCGTTCAACCTGGCGGAAGGCGCTTCGCTGGGGCAAGCGGTCAACGCGATCAAGGCCGCGGAGCAGGCCATCGATCTGCCACCGAGCATTCATGCGGGATTCCAGGGCACGGCGCAAGCGTTCCAGGCTTCTCTGGCGAATGAGCCGATTCTCATTCTGGCGGCCCTGGTGACGGTCTATATCGTTTTAGGCGTGCTGTACGAAAGCTATATCCATCCCATCACGATTCTCTCGACGCTGCCTTCGGCCGGCGTGGGCGCGCTGCTGGCCCTGCTAATCACGCGGACGGATTTCAGCGTCATTGCGCTTATAGGCATCATCCTGCTCATTGGTATTGTGCAGAAGAACGCCATCATGATGATCGACTTTGCGCTCGAAGCGGAGCGTAAAGAAGGAAAGAGTCCGCTCGACGCGATCTACCAGGCATGTCTGTTGCGTTTCCGGCCCATTCTGATGACCACCATGGCCGCCATGCTGGGCGGGTTGCCGCTGGCCCTGGGCGGCGGAACCGGTGCGGAATTGCGCAGGCCTTTGGGAATCGCCATTGTCGGCGGACTGATCTTCAGCCAGGCCCTGACACTGTTTACCACTCCGGTTGTTTATCTCGCGTTTGACCGTCTGGCGAAGCGCCTGGGGCACGGAATCGTAAAGCGGACCGCGCAGGTAGACGCGCCGGCGGATTAAAATTCATTACGCAAATCGTCGCGGCTGGATTGGACCGCCGCTTTCTCGAATCATTAACATTCCCACGGCAAAGGGTGCGGCAGGGTTTTTAAGCATATGCATATCTCCAGGCCATTCATCGAACGTCCTGTCGCCACATCGCTTCTGAGCGCGGCCATTCTTCTGGCTGGCGGAGTGGCTTATTTCTTCCTGCCTGTAGCTCCATTGCCGCGAGTGGATTTCCCAACTATCGTTGTTTCCGCCCGGCTGCCGGGAGCGAGTCCGGAAACCATGGCTTCCTCGGTCGCCACGCCGCTGGAGCGCTCGTTCGGCCGCATCGCCGGCGTCACCGAAATGACGTCTACCAGCCAGCTCGGATCGACCAATATCACGCTGCAACTCGACCTGGACCGCGATATCAACGCGGCGGCGCGTGACGTTCAGGCGGCCATCAATGGGGCTGCCGGCCAGTTGCCCTCGAATCTCCCCAGCCTTCCCCGCTTTCGGGAAACCAACCCCACCGACGCTCCGATTCTGATTCTCGGACTGACCTCGGACACGGTTCCCCGAAGCCACCTCTACGACATTGCGGATTCGATCCTGTCCCAGAAGATTTCCCAGGTTAACGGCGTGGGCCAGGTGTTCATCGGGGGCGCGGCCAATCCATCGGTGCGCGTGGACCTGAACCCGCTCGCCATGGCTCACTATCACATCGGACTGGCGCAAGTGCGGCTGGCGCTTCGCGCGGCCAATGCCAATTCGCCCAAGGGGATGCTGGAGGACAAGGACAACCGCTGGATCATCTCCGATACCGACCAGCTGTTTTCCCCCGAGCAGTATTTGCCGTTGATTGTGGCCTACAGGAATGGCGCTCCCGTCCGATTGAGCGATATTGGAAAAGTGACGGAGGGCGTGGAAGACGTCCGGAACTCCGGGTTTGTGAACGGCAAACCCGGCGTCTTCATGATCATTCTCCGGCAGCCCGGAGCGAACATCATCGAGGCGGTCGATAAGATCAAGGCGCTGCTTCCGGAGCTGCGCGCTTCCATACCTCCGTCGGTCAATTTCATTATGGCCTCGGACCGCAGCCAGACGATTCGCGCTTCGGTGCACAACATCCAGTTCACGCTGATGCTGACGGTGGGGCTGGTGGTCATGGTGATCTTCCTGTTCCTGCGCAACGTTTGGGCGACGGTGATCCCCAGCGTGTCCGTGCCGCTTTCGCTGGTGGGAACGTTCGGGGTGATGTACCTGTTCGGGTACAGCATCGATAACCTTTCCCTGATGGCTTTGGCCGTGGCCACGGGTTTCGTCGTCGATGATGCCATCGTGGTAATCGAAAACATCGCGCGGTATCTGGAGGCGGGAGACTCGCAGATGCAGGCGGCGCTGAAAGGATCCAAGGAAATCGGTCCGACCGTGCTGTCGATGAGCATTTCGCTGATTTCCGTTTTCATTCCCATCCTCCTGATGGGCGGCATCATGGGGCGGTTGTTCCGCGAGTTTGCTGTCACGCTCAGCGCGGCGATTGCGGTTTCCCTGTGTGTTTCATTGACCACCACGCCCGCCATGTGCGCGCGATTCCTGAAGGCGCCAAAGGACCTGCAGCACGGGCGCGCCTACATGTTCGGCGAGCGAATCTTTGATGGGATGCATCGCAATTACGCCCGCGGCCTGCGCTGGGTTTTGGCCCACCAGCCGCTCATGCTGGCGGTGACGATTGCGGCGGTATGCCTCAACGTGTATCTCTACATCATCGTGCCCAAGGGCTTCTTTCCCCAGCAGGATACGGGGCGGTTGAATGGCGCGGTCATCGGCCAGCAGGACACTTCCTTCTCCGCGATGATGGAAAAATTCACCCGCATCCAGGATATTATCCGCAGCGACCCCGCAGTGCTCAACGTCATGGGCTTTGTCGGCGGCGGCGCCGAGAATACGGGACGCATGGTCGTGGAGCTCAAAGATCCGGCAGTGCGCAAGGTCAATGCGAGCGTGGTCATCGCCCGGCTGCGCAAGCGGCTTGCAATGGTGCCCGGCGCCAGCACCTTTCTGCAGTCCTTCCAGGACGTTCGTGTGGGCGGGCTGTTCACCAGTTCTCAATACCAGTTCACCTTGCAGGGCGAGACGCTCGATGACCTGCGCAACTGGGCGCCTCGGATCGAAACCAGGCTGAAAACCTTGCCCGGCCTGCGTGATGTAACCAGCGACGAACAGGATCGCGGCTTGCAGGCCTCACTGGTCATTGATCGCGATACCGCCTCGCGTCTGGGAATTCAGTCGCAGCAGATTGACGAAACCCTGTACGACGCTTTCGGCCAGCGACAGGTCTCCACAATCTATACGCAATTGAATCAGTACCACGTGGTGATGGAAGTCGACCCGGTCTATCAGGACAGCCCTGACGCGGTGCAAAGCCTGTACGTGCAGTCCGCGACCGGCGCCGAAGTGCCGTTAAGCGCCATTTCCCACTACGAGCAGAAGACCACCGCGCTGGCCGTGAATCACAAGGGGCAATTCCCATCTGTCACCATCTCATTCAATCTTGATCCCAGCGTTGCCCTTGGCGACGCCGTAACGGAAATTCAGGCGGCCACGCTGCAAATGGGCGTGCCCAGCAGCATTCATACGAGTTTCTCGGGCACCGCGCAGGCGTTTCAGGAATCCCTGAAGAACGAGCCCTATCTGATTCTGGCCGCCCTGATGACGGTCTACATTGTCCTGGGCATGCTCTATGAGAGCTACATTCATCCCATCACGATTCTTTCGACATTGCCTTCGGCCGGCGTCGGCGCTCTGTTGGCATTGCGGATCACGCATACCGATCTGAGCGTCATTGCCCTGATCGGCATCATCCTGCTGATCGGGATCGTGCAGAAAAACGCCATCATGATGATCGATTTCGCGATCGAGGCGGAACGCAAGGATGGAAAGAAGCCCATCGAAGCCATCTACCAGGCCTGCCTGCTGCGCTTCCGCCCCATCATGATGACCACCACGGCGGCGATGCTCGGCGGCCTGCCCCTGGCGCTGGAAGGCGGCATGGGATCGGAATTGCGCCGACCACTGGGAATCAGCATCGTGGGCGGCCTGATGGTGAGCCAGGTGCTCACGCTGTTTACCGCTCCTGTCGTGTATCTCTACATGGACCGGCTCCATACCAAGCTGATGCGCCGAAAAAAGGTGCCGCACCACGCCGCGACAACGCCCCCGCTTACCGGCGAAACACATCCCTGAGCTTCGCCTCCGCGCAAAGTAGGACAGGCTTCAGCCTGTCTTCTTTTGACTTCTGAAAACGTTGCAAAAACGGAAAGCAAACAGGCTTCACAGGTTGCGGAAAAATCGATTTGTACGCCTTCAGGGGTTAAAACCCCTGAAAAAACGCAGGTGTTATGTCGTGCCTGAAGGCACGACCCACAAATATTTCCATTTTTTCCGCAGCCTGTTCAGCTTGTTCTACTTTTGACTTCTGCGAATGTCGCAAAAATCGAAGGCAAACAGGCGGAAGCCTGTTCTACTTTGCTCCAGCCAGGAATTTCACGATTTTTCTGAGAACACTGGCAAACATGGCCGGCGTCAATCGCCCGGTCTGCGTATTCTGCTGGCTGGGATGATACGCGGCGAACAGACGCGGCAAATCTCCCGGCAGCGCGAAGCTTGCCCCGTGCGCGAACCGGTAGCCCGCGCGCGAGGCGATGAACCCCTGTTTTTTCAATAGATCGAGATACGCGTTGAGGGCGATGCCGCCGAGCGCGAGGACGGCTCGCGGGCGGATCAGCGCGAGTTCCTGTTCCAGATAAGGCAGGCAGTTGCGAATTTCTTCCGGCAGCGGCTTATTGTCCGGCGGCGCGCAGCGGATGGCGGCGGAGATCCACGCGTTTGTCAGGGCGAGCCCGTCGCCGGCGCGTTTGGACTGCGGCTGGTTGGCAAACCCCGCGCGATAAAGCTGATCGTACAGAAAATCGCCGGAGCGATCTCCGGTGAACATGCGCCCGGTGCGATTGGCCCCGTGCGCGGCGGGCGCAAGGCCGAGGATCACGAGCCGGGCTTGCGGGTCGCCAAAAGCGGGCACGGGGCGGCCCCAGTAGGTCCAGTCGCGATATGCGCGGCGTTTGGCGCGCGCCACTTCCTCGCGATACACCACCAGGCGCGGGCATTTGCGGCAATTCGTGATCTGGCGTTCGAGGAGTTCGATTTTTTTTGTGGTATCCATTTTGGTCACCAGGGAACTATATCCTGCAGTTCAGATATCCGTCCCGACTCTATATTTTGAAGTAGTATATAGGGAGGCGGGGATGGCCATGGAGAGCGCGTCCATCCTTTTCCGCTGCGAACTTGAGAATGGAAAGGAAACATTCATATGCCAGGTCTTTTGCGCACTTCCAATGCCGCCCTGAATTCGAAAACGTTCGAAAGCCGCGCGGCCTTTGGCGATGAGGCCATGACCCTGCAGGGAACCGTGAACAAGACGGGCGTGCTTCTGCTCTGCGTCGTCGCTTCCGCGGCCTGGACGTGGGGTCTGGCGCGCTCGGACTCTCCCGCATCTGTCTATCCCTGGATGATGGGAGGGGTGATCGGGGGTCTGGTCGTTGCGATCGTCACGATCTTCAAGAAGGAGTGGTCGCCTGTTACGGCTCCGCTGTATGCGCTGCTGGAGGGGCTGGCGCTCGGCGGGATTTCCTCACTGCTCGACCGGACTTTTCCAGGAATCGCTATCCACGCCGTGGCGCTGACGTTCGGCACATTGGCGGTGATGCTCGTCGCCTATAAAACCGGGGTGATCCGGGCCACGGCGAAGTTCAAGATGGGCGTGTTTGCCGCGACGGGCGGAATCATGCTGGTCTATGTGATCGACATGGTGATGCGCATGTTCGGAAGCCATGTGCCCCTGATTAACGATGCTGGCCCGTGGGGCATCGTCGTAAGCCTGGTGATCGTCGGCGTCGCGGCGCTGAACCTGATTCTGGATTTTGATTTGATTGAAACCGGCGTCAACGAACATGCCGCGAAATACATGGAGTGGTACGGCGGGTTCGGGCTGATGGTTACGCTGATCTGGCTGTACCTGGAAATGCTTCGCCTGCTTTCCAAAATTAACCAGCGTTAGCGGAACAGCCGCCGCGCGCTCCGGAATCGGCTAAACGCAGCAATCGTTGACTTCGCCGGACTCGCCACTTAGCATGGAGGGCTTGTCCGGCGGGGCAAACCTGCCGGACAATGATCCAGGGTATCCCCAT
>DATLTA010000113.1:0-20163 GCA_035533775.1 Candidatus Dormiibacterota bacterium
GATTGTCGCCAGCACAGGGGACGCGGGGGGAGTCCTGGCCAGCGTTCTCGGTAATCCCGGACCTGTTCCCCCGGGTCAACGCAACGAGTTTCACGCCGGGTTTGAACAAACGTTTGGCAAACATCTGGTCATTGACGCCGACTATTTGTGGAAATATACGCATAACGCCTACGATTTCAGCGTGCTTTTCAATACTCCCATCACGTACCCGATTGCCTGGCAGCGATCTAAAATTTACGGGCCCTCGATTCGTGTAAGCTTTCCGGACTTTCACGGAATTACGGCATTTTTTAATGCCAGCAGCGTAGCGGCGCGCTTCTTCAATCCTCAGGTCGGCGGACTGGGAACCGACTTGTCAACGGTCGGAGCCTTCCGCATCGACCACGATCAGAGGTTCCAGCAGACAACGCACATCCAGTATCAACCGCGCCCGAATTGGCCCTGGATCGGATTCAACTGGCGGTACGATAACGGGCTGGTTGCCGGCGCTGTTCCCTTCGCAGTGGATACAACGACGCCCGTGGACTTAACCGGATTGACCGCCGATCAGCAGATCCAGGCCGGCCTTTTCTGCGGGAGCACGCTCCCAACCCTGACCGCACCGCTCACCACCTGCGCCCCGTCGCAATATGGTTCCACGCGGATCCAGATACCGGCGCCAGGCACGGAAAACGATGATCACAATCCTCCACGAATCGCCCCGCGCAATCTGTTTGACGTCAGCGTGGGGGACGACAACCTATTCCAGGGCGACCATTACAAGTGGAATCTGCGTCTGACGGCGATCAACATCACCAACAAAGTCGCCCTGTATAACTTCCTATCCACGTTCAGCGGAACCCACTTTGTTAGTCCGCGCGCGATGACAGCACAATTGGGCTTCCACTTTTAAGGTGATATTCCTTTGCCTGGGCGGCGTTCCCGAAAAGGCCGTCCAGGCGAATGTTATCCCTCGCTGGCCTTCGTATGCGGCTTTTACAACCGTGGCGCGGAGCAAGGCCACGCCGAAGGACTGAATTTGCTAGAATGAAGTATGGAGTAGGCCTGCAACGCAGGTGTTGGCGCGAAGGTCTTTTGAACCAATACTGGATCTCCGGGAGCCCGTGTCAGACGGCTGGTGTGCATGGCCCGCGGCGGATTTCGGTTCGCGGCGGGAAAGCCTAAAGGCCGGCGCAGGGTTCCCACCTTATACAGGAGGTTCAGGATCTAGCCCCACACGGCGAAGTGGACCGCTCCTTTTTTGTTACCATCTCCGATCAGGCGATCGAGCCTGCTAAAGTAAAAAAATGAAAATCCTGTTTATCGGCGACATCGTGGGATCGCTCGGCCGGGACATTGTCTCTGACCGCCTGGCCGACATCGTGCAAACCCGCGAAATCGATCTGGTGATTGCCAACGGTGAAAACTCCGCCTCCGGATTCGGCATTACTCCGCGACTGGCCGAACAGCTGTTTGCGGCGGGCATCGAGGTATTGACGGGCGGAAATCACATCTGGGACCGCAAGGAAATTTTGGAATATATTCCGCAGCATCCCCGGCTGCTGCGTCCCGCGAATTTCCCGGATATCAATCCCGGCAGCGGGCTGTACGTGGGCGCCGCGCGCAACGGCGTGCCCTACGCCGTGCTGAACCTGCAGGGCCGCGTGTTCATGGCTTCAAATGATTGTCCCTTCCGGGCAGCCGATCGGGAGCTTGCCCGCATCCCAGCAGAGGTTCGCGTGATCTTCGTGGATATGCACGCGGAAACGACGAGCGAGAAGGAAGCCATGGGGTGGTATCTGGACGGGCGCGTTTCGGCCGTGATCGGCACGCATACGCATGTGGCTACCGCGGACGAGCAAGTGCTGCCCGGCGGAACGGCCTTTCAGACCGATGTGGGCATGACCGGGCCTCACAACGGCGTCATCGGAATGGACAAGGCCGCGATTTTGCGCCGCTTTTTGGACGGGCAACCCGCGCGCTTCGAAGTGGCCACCGGCGATGTCCAGATGAATACCGTGCTGCTCGACGTGGACGAAACCTCCGGCCACGCCCGAGGCATCGAACGCCTGCGTTTCCGAATCGACTGAGGCAAAACCATCATGCACCGTTTGTGTTCGGCTTGTTTTGTGTTCGTACTGGGCGCAGCCCTGGCCGCTATATATCCTCTTCGCCTTCACGGGCAGGATCAATTTCAATTCGAAAACGATTTGGTGGCCACGCGGCACGTGTTTGGCAACGTGGGCGCGGGTTTTCGCGCTATGCGCCGCGGGCCGAAGGGGAATTATTACATCCTCACGGCGCCCTCACCCGCCGTGCAGATTTACAATGCGGATGGAAATCGATTGGGACAGGTTCCCAGCGAAGCGGCGGCAACCGCCAAGGACGCCGCGCTGGTCTATGGCGAATCCATGGATGTGGATGCCGAGGGCCGCGTCGTCGTTTGCGATCGCGGCGCAAACGCGGTGAAACTGTATGCGCCGGATGGCTCCCTGGCCACAACGATTCCGGTTTCCATGCCCGTGTCCGTCGTCTTCCTTCCAGGCGGCGAGTTCGCGGTTGCTAGCCCGGATAGCGAACAACTGGTGACCGTCTACGATCTGGCGGGCCGCGTGGTTCGCGAATTCGGTGAACGCGAGGAAATTTCCGATCAGGACGACCTCAATCGCCAGATCAATTTCGTGCATCTCGTGGCCGACGAATCGGGCAACAGCTATTTGGCGTTCGATTACATACCCGAGCCCACGGTCCGCAAATTCAACCACGCCGGTTATCTCTCCCTGGAAATTTCACTCAAGACTCTGGAGTTTCAGCCCGCCGCGCAGGCGGCCCGCAAGGCGATTGCTCGCTCGGAGACCGGAACGGTTGCGCTGCACCGCATCATCAGCGCGGTTGGCGTGGATCCGAAGACCCAGGACATCTGGATGTCCATCGGCACGCTGCTGATGCATTTCGATAAAAACGGGCAGCGGCTGGCGAGCTTCCGAACGTATATGCCCGAAGGGGGGCGCTGGGAACCCTCCACGATTGTCGTGGAACCCGACCGTTTGCTGATGGGAGCCGACCCGCAAGGTATCTACGAGTTTCCCAAGCCGGCCAGGCTACCGCAGTGAATATTACCCGCATGTAACATAGGGCTTTGCTTCCATTCGTGATTTTGGATGGCGCGCGCGCCCCGCGCAAACAGGCATCAATCGTGCCCAATTTTTGTAAATTTTCAGAAATTCACCGGGGATACGGACTGGAGACCCATAAAGACAGTGATTTGATACAGATAGGGTGCTGTGGAAAAACTGTGAATCTTCTGTGGGAGGCTCCCGGCCCCCCGTGAAATTTCCCCTTGCTGCGCAGCGTGCGTTCGGAGAGAATCCAGCCTCGTCTTAGGAAGTCCAGTGCAGCAACTGGCATCCCTGTGGACGCCGTGACGCGAACCCTGTGGTGCGAATCCGAAGTTGGCAAATCTGGTTTCCATACTTCGAGATCATCCGAGGGTAACAGCCACGGGGTCAACCCAGATACCGACTGCGACTGCGGGAACGACCCGCGGCCTTTGTTATCCACAACTTTTCCACACCTGTGGAAATAAGTATGTGGTCTCTCTTTCGCTTTTTTGAGGTTTTTCAAGGCATGAATTCTTGGGAAAAAATCTTGCAGCACATGGAGCGGCGTGTTAATCCGCATAGCTTCTCAACGTGGTTTCGTCCGACGCGGCAGGAAGGCACCGAAAACGGCAAACTGGTGGTTCGTGTGCCGTCGCGAGTCTTCCGGAAGCGCCTTACGGAGACTTACGGGGAGCTGCTGCAGGCCGTGCTGGTGGAAGTCGGCATGAATGACACGCACCTGGAATTTCTTTGTACGGAGAACGAACCATTGCCGGCCGCCGGAAATTCCGTGAACGTGAAACAGACGCGATTGGATTTCGATTCCGTAGATCACCAGCTGAATCCGCGCTACATGTTCGAAACCTTTGTGGTGGGCGCCTCCAATCAGTTTGCGCATGCGGCGGCTCAGGCGGTAGCCGAGGCGCCATCGAAAGCCTACAACCCCCTTTTTCTGTACGGCGGTGTGGGCATGGGCAAGACGCACCTGATGCAGGCGGTCGGGCACCTGATCAAGAAACGCAATCCGGCGTCCCGCCTCACTTATATCAGCGCGGAAAAATTCACCAACGAAGTGATCAATTCGCTGCGTTTTGACCGCATGATCAGCTTTCGCGACCGTTTCCGCTCGGTCGACGTCCTGCTGGTGGATGATATTCAGTTCATCGCCGGCAAGGAACGCACCCAGGAAGAGTTTTTTCACACCTTCAATGCGCTTTACGATCTGCAGCGGCAGATCATTGTGAGTTCGGATTGCCCGCCCAAGGAGATCTCGGCCATCGAGGAGCGCTTGCGCTCGCGATTCGAGTGGGGCCTGATTGCCGACATCCAGCCGCCCGATCTGGAAACAAAAATCGCCATCCTGCAGAAGAAGGCGGAGTCGGAACACGTCGTGATTCCCGATGACGTCGCCGAATACATCGCCCGCGCGATTAAGTCGAATGTGCGCGAGCTGGAAGGCGCCTTGACGCGCCTGGTGGCGTACGCTTCGCTGACCGGCTCCATCCTGAATCTGGTGACCGCGCAGCAAGTGCTGCGGAACATCATCGCCACGCAGGAAAAGCGCATTACCATCGACCTGATCCAGAAAAAGGTGGGCGAGCAGTTTGGCCTGCGCGAGCAGGATCTGAAGGTCCGCTCCAACACGAAGGCCATCGCGTTTCCGCGGCAGATCGCCATGTACCTGGTCAAGCAGCTGACCTCCGCCTCACTGCCGGAAATCGGCCGGCAATTCGGCGGCAAGCACCACACCACCGTCCTGCACTCCATCAACAAGATCGACGCCCTGCGCCGGAACGATAAAGACCTGAACCGGACCATCAATAAACTGATGGACTCGTTCAGCTAGAAGCCCTCTCATAAATGTGCTTTGAGGGTTAGCCTGACATTTTTCCTTTTTTCCAAAATATTTCGGGACGCCTCGCTTTTCACTGGGGTTTCAGTGGAGTTTTTTTTGGCCGGACAGCGATTCCCTCAGCGGCTCCGTCTCTTTATGCGTCATTTAACCTTATTGAAATCCTGAGTAAGATCCTGTGCGGGTTCTGTGCAATACCGGGAGGGGCTGTGGAAGATTCTTCCGGTGATCGGGCGGTTTGATGGTTTCGACGCCGTTTATCCACGGAATCCTCAAACCGGCGGAGTGCCCATGCACAGGGCAAACGCATCCCTGCCTGGGTGAATGTGCGTTTTCCTCATTTCCACAGCGACGGCTACTACTACGATCTTTATACATACATTAAAACAGGGTACAGTAGCCTTTCGCAGAAGTAGTCTAGTTCTTGCCTTCCGGCGGAGGAAATCTCGAGATGGAATTCAGCGTGAAGAAGTACGACCTGCTCCAGGAGTTGAGCCTGACGCAGGGAGTCGTCGAGCGAAAGACCACAATTCCGATTCTCGGAAATATTTTGTGCGAAGCCGCCGGCAATCGCGTGACGCTCACCGCTACCGATCTCGAACTCTCGATCCGCACTTCCTGCGAGGCGAAGGTTAAAAAAGAAGGCTCCGGAACAATCCCCGCGAAAAAACTGCTGGAGCTGGTGCGGCTGCTTCCAGAGGGCGAAATCCGTTTCAAACTGCTCGAAAACCACTGGGTGCAGATCCTTGCCGATCGAAAAACCTACAAAATGGTGGGAATGGCCAAGGATAATTTTCCGGCCATCCCGGAATTTCCCCGCCCTTTAGTAAAAATCCCGGCAAAAATTTTATCTTCCCTGATTTCAAAGACGGCATTTGCGATTTCCAACGAGGAGTCGCGCTACACCTTGAACGGCGCGCTGCTGTTGCTCAAGCCGGATACCATCGCCATGGTGGCCACCGACGGCCACCGGTTGGCCGTAGCGGACATCGATCACAAGTTTGAGGGATTAACGCGGGAAGTTCGCCCACTGGTCCCTAAGAAGGCCCTGATCGAAGTGCAGCGGCTGGCAAATGATGCGGGCGAGGACGGCGAAATCGAATTTGCCCTGGACGAAAGCCATCTCTTCTTCCGCGTCGGCGGACGTTTGCTGATTTCCCGGATGCTCACCGGCCAGTTTCCGAATTACGAAGCCGTGCTGCCCCGCGAAAACAACAAACACGTGGTCATCGAACGCGGTGAATTAAACGACGCCGTAAAACGCGTCGCGCAACTCGCCGATACGCGCTCGCACGCCGTAAAACTTTCCGTCAGCAAGGAAGGCATTGAAATCTCAGCGTCCAGCCCAGAATATGGCGAAGCCAAGGAAACTCTGGAAAAAGAATACAACGGGGAACCTCTGGCGATCGGCTTCAACGCGCAATACATGCTGGATTTTCTGGGCGCCGCCTCCGATGGCCCCATCAGCCTGGAACTGAAGGACGAACAGTCCGCCGGGCAGATGCGCCCGCTCACCGACGAGGCCTACCGCTACCGCTACGTCATCATGCCTATGCGGATTTGAAAAGAAATATATACTACAAGATTAATATATTTATTTCGTCTGCAGAGCTCACCCTTCCTTGGAAATCAACCCCTTTGTAAAGGTATATCTGATTGAAAACAAATAACATACATGTTTACAGTGTGCAAGATTTACCTTGAGAAAACGGCCGTTTTGCGGTAATCTGTTGTTTGCCCAGACTTTATGGTTTTGTAGTATTTTTCTCCAGTACGGCACGTCGGCCAGGCTGGCAGCGCCCTGGATTTGCATGCCCGCACGAGAGCCCTTTCCCGCGCAAGCGGCCCGGGGCAGGCGTGTAGGACGCTAAATGCCTGGAGGAAAGAAGTCTTCGCCGCGCCCGCTTCCGGTTTTCCGGAATTCGGGCGGGATGGAGCTGAAAAACCCTTCGAGTCCCGGCAAGGAACGGCGCTGAGGACCACAGGGTAAGGCGACGGTCGAATCGACCGATGGTGGGCTCTGCCGGTTTGAGTTTTGGCGGGGAGCCTGAACAAACGAACAATAAATGCCTTTTCCCTCAATTTTGCAGGAGTACGCATAACATGGCACAAAAAGCAGCTGCAGTGGGCAATGACTCTGAACACCGCTACGACGCGGCATCCATCAAGGTGCTTGGCGGTCTGGAGGCGGTGCGCAAGCGGCCGGCCATGTATATCGGGTCGACGGGGGAGCAGGGCCTGCACCACCTGGTCTGGGAAGTGGTGGACAACGCGGTGGACGAAGCGCTCGCGGGCTATTGCGACGAAATCAATGTCGAAGTCCACGAAGACAACAGCGTCACCGTCACGGACAACGGCCGCGGCATTCCCGTGGATATGCATGCCACGGAGAAAAGGCCTGCCGCCGAAGTTGTCATGACCGTGCTGCATGCCGGCGGAAAATTCGACAGCGACACCTATAAAGTTTCCGGCGGACTGCACGGCGTGGGCGTCTCCGTGGTGAACGCGCTCGCCGACAAGTTGGAACTTGAAATCTGGCGCGACGGCGAAGTCTGGGAGCAGTCCTACGAAGAGGGCAAGCCCAAGAACAAGCTCAAAGTGACCGGAAAAACGCGCAAGACCGGGACAAAAATTACGTTTCACCCCGATCCTTCCATTTTTGAGAACCATAAATACAGCTATGACATCCTCGCGCAACGCCTGCGCGAACTCGCCTTTCTGAACAAAGGCTTGAAAATTACGCTGACCGACGAGCGCAGCGATAAGTCCGTTGAATTCCGTTTTTTGGGCGGCATCGCCGAATTCGTCAAGCACTTGAACAAAGGCAAGCAACCGCTCCACGATTCCCCCGTATACATGGAAGGCAAGAAAGACACGGTCGAAATCGAAATTGCGTTGCAATACAACGACAGCTATACGGAAAACGTCTTTGCCTTCGCCAACACGATTAATACGGTGGATGGCGGCACGCACCTTTCCGGCTTCCGCTCCGCGCTGACGCGCACGATCAATAATTTCGCCTCCTCCTCGGGCCTGCTCAAGGGGCAGAAGGACGAAGTCACGATCACCGGAGATGACGTGCGCGAGGGGCTGGTCGCCGTCGTTTCCGTAAAGCTGCCGCAGCCGCAATTCGAAGGCCAGACCAAGGGAAAGCTCAACAGCGACATCAAGGGGCCCGTCGAGCAGCTGATCAACGAACGCCTTAGCGATTATTTTGACAAGCACACGACGGTGGCGCGCCGCATTGTCGGCAAGTGCATTGACGCCGCGCGCGCACGCGAAGCGGCCCGCAAGGCGCGCGAGCTGACGCGCCGCAAATCGGCGATGGATTCCAGCGGCCTGCCGGGAAAGCTGGCCGACTGCCAGGAGCGCGACCCCGCGCGCTGCGAACTCTTCATTGTCGAGGGTGAATCGGCCGGCGGTTCGGCCAAGGGCGGGCGCGACCGCAAGTATCAGGCGATCCTGCCGCTGAAGGGAAAAATCCTCAACGTCGAAAAAGCGCGTTACGACAAGATGTTGGGTCACGAGGAAATCCGCTGCATCATCACGGCCCTGGGTACCGGCATTGGCAAGGATGATTTCGATCCCTCGAAGCTTCGCTACCACAAGATTATTCTGATGACCGACGCGGACGTGGACGGTAGCCACATCCGCACGCTGCTGCTCACGTTTTTCTTCCGCCACATGACCGAGCTGATCAAGCGCGAGCACATCTACATCGCGCAGCCGCCGCTGTACCGGGTAAAGCGCGGCAAATCGGACCGCTACATTCGCGATGAGGACGAGTTCAATCACGAACTGATGTCCCGCGCCACCGAAGATCACGTCGTGAAGCCGAAAGAGGGTGGCGCGCTGCAGGGTCCGGCGCTGACGAAATTCCTGTTGAACGTGCAGGAATACGACCTGGCGGCGGCCAAGATGTCGCGAAAACTGCGCGAACCGCGGCTGGTGGACCTGCTCTCCGTGTGCGACCTCGAAAAGAAAACGGATTTCGAGGACAAGAAATCCCTCGATAAACTGCTGAAAGCCGCCGATAAGGCAAAACTCAATCTGGATGCGAAGATTGTGTACGACGAGGAGCACAGCCTCTACGATTTGGTGATTCCGGGCACCCCGGCGCGGCCCGGCGAAAAGAAAATCAACTGGGCGTTTGCCTCCACCCCCGAATACAAACGCCTGCGCGCATCGGCCAGGGCCATCAGCGAGCTGGATAAGCCCCCGTTCACCGTGACGCGCAACGGCGACAAGGCTGTGAAGGAAACAGCCTCCGACGTGCTGGCGTATGTGCTCGACGACGCCAAAAAAGATTTCACCATCACCCGGTTCAAAGGCCTGGGCGAAATGAATCCCGAACAACTCTGGGAAACCACGATGAATGCCGAGACGCGCACGCTGCTGAAGGTGCGGCTCGATGATGCCGCCGCCGCCGAGGAAATTTTCTCCACGCTCATGGGCGAAAACGTCGAGAGCCGAAGAAAATTCATCGAGGAAAATGCCCTGGAAGTCGTGAATTTGGATATCTGAGTTTTGGTGCGGCGGCGGACGCGGCGCTGGGCAGCACTGGAAGTTAAGCGCGCGCGTTTTGAACCGATTCACGGACACGGGATTCACAAACATGGAAATAAGCCTGGAAAAATGTTCTACCAAATAAGTTGGACGACATTGCCGGGACTGCGCGGATTGTCCTGTTCAGAATTTCGCGCCACGCCGACGGCCACGCCGGATCACGAGCGCGGTGTGGCGGTTGCGTGTGCCAGCGAAGGGGAAAGCGCCGCGCTGGTGGCCGAGCTCGAAACGCATTTTGGGCCGCAGCGGTTCATGAATACGGCGGCGGCGTTTGACGGAGTGAAGGATTACGTCGCGCAGCGTGCTGCGCGGCAATCGTCACGGTGATTTTGCAGCGCGCCCGCTTGCCCTGAGCGGTTGTAAGGGTCGGGGCGGCAGTTTCCATTTTAAGAGTCGCCCGCATGAAGGCGGGCGCACCAGCAGCATACACGAGGACGAAACGATGGCGGATGAACCCAAGCTAGCGCATATGATTCCGGTCGAAATTGAGGCCGAGATGAAGAAGTCGTACCTCGATTACGCGATGAGCGTGATCGTGGCGCGCGCGATTCCCGATGTGCGCGACGGCCTGAAGCCCGTGCAGCGGCGCATCCTGGTCGCGATGAACGATCTGGGCCTGGCGTCGAATCGCGGCTACCGCAAATGTGCCAAGATCTGCGGCGACACCTCGGGCAACTACCACCCGCACGGCGAAGCCGTCATTTATCCCACCCTGGTGCGCCTCGCGCAATCGTTCAACATGCGCTACCCGCTGATCGATGGGCAGGGAAACTACGGTTCGGTGGACGGCGATCCCCCGGCGGCGATGCGGTACACCGAAGCGCGCCTGGCGAAGATTTCCGAGGAAATTCTCGCCGATCTGGAAAAAGAGACGGTGGACTTCATTCCCAACTTCGACCAGACGCGCGAGGAGCCGGTCGTTCTGCCGTCGAGGATTCCGAACCTGCTGGTCAACGGCGCAAGCGGCATCGCCGTGGGCATGGCCACGAACATTCCCCCGCACAACCTGGGCGAGATCATTGACGCCACCGTGCTGCTGATCGAAAAGCCGGACGTCACGCTGAAAGAAATCATGAAGATTGTTCCCGGCCCGGATTTCCCCACCGCCGGGTACATTTCCGGAAGCGACGGCATCGTGAAGGCCTACAAGACGGGGCGCGGCAGCTTCATCATGCGCGCCAAGGCCGCCATCGAAACTTTCGGCAAGGACCGCGAGAGCATCGTCATCACCGAAATCCCGTATCAGGTGAACAAGTCGCGGCTGATCGAGCGCATCGCCGACCTGGTGCAGACGAAAAAAATCGAAGGCATCTCCGACGTGCGCGACGAGTCCGACCGGGAAGGCATGCGCGTGGTCATCGAAGTGAAGCGCGGCGATGAGCCCAAAATTATTCTGAACCACCTGTTCAAGCTGACCCAGATGCAGGAATCGTTCGGCATGATCCTGCTCGCGATCGTGAACGGGCAGCCGCGCGAACTGGGTCTGTTGCCCCTGCTGAAGCTGTTCATCGAGCACCGCATCGATGTCGTGCGCCGCCGCACGCAATTCGAGCTGCGCAAGGCCGAAGCCCGGGAACACATTCTGATCGGCTACCACATCTCGCTCGACCACGTTGATCAGGTGATCAAAATTATTCGTGGATCTTCCAGCCGTGCAAACGCCCGGGAGAATTTGCACGATTTTTTTGAAAATAAGGACGTCAAGATATTGGGCGCCGGCGAAAAATCAGAAACGCTCAAAGGCATTAAGCTCGATCGGAAGAAGTATGGCCTGCTCGGCGGCCCGACCCGGCTGAGCAATCTGCAGGCGGAAGCTGGAACAGGGCTGAGCTACGCGCAGATCGACGCCATCCTGGAACTGCAATTGCACCGGCTGACGCGCCTCTCGGTCGGCGAAATCCTCAAGGAGTTGGCCGAAATTCGCGCCCTCATCGCCGAGCTCATGGAAATCCTGGGAAGCGAAAAGAAGCTGAAGGCCGTGATCATCACGGAACTGCGCGAGGTTCAGAAATCTTTTGGCGACCCGCGCCGCACCGAGATTGTCGGCAACGTCGAGGAGATCAAGCTGGAAGACCTGATCGCCGACGTGGACATGGCCATCACCGTCAGCCACGCGGGTTACATCAAGCGCACGCCGGTGGACGTGTACCGGCACCAGTCGCGCGGCGGCAAGGGGCGCATCGGCGCGAAAACGCGCGAGGAAGATTTCGTCGAGCATCTGTTTATCGCCTCGGCGCACAGTTACATTCTGCTGTTCAGTTCGAAGGGCCGCGTCTACTGGCTCAAGGTGTACGAAATCCCCGAGGCCGCGGCAGCCACGCGCGGCAAGGCGATTTCCAGCCTGGTGAAGTTCCAGGAGGACGAACACCTCACCGCGGTGGTCGCGGCGACGAACCTCGAGCAGGAAGGCACTTTCATTTTCCTGGCCACGCGCGCGGGCACCGTGAAGAAGACGGCGCTCTCCGAATTTTCCAATCCGCGCTCCACTGGCATCATCGCCATCAACCTCGATAAAGACGACGAGCTGATCGGCGCGCATCTCACCGATGGCAAGCAAATGATTTTCCTGGCCAGCCACAACGGCCAGGCCAACCTGTTCCGCGAAACCGAAGTGCGCTCGATGGGGCGCAACGCCGGCGGCGTGAACGGCATGAACCTTGCCAAGGGCGATTACCTGGTGGGCATGGAGCCGGTGCAGCCCGACTTCGAAATCATCAGGAAGGAAACGAAGTTGGACACGCAGAACCTCGATGAATTGGAGAACGAGGCGATCAAGGATTCGCTCAGCTCGCTGATGCTGACCGTCTCGGAAAAAGGATTCGGCAAGCGCACGCCGCTCGCCGAATACCGCATCACTTCGCGCGGCGGCAAAGGGGTGATCAATTTGAAGACCACCGACCGCAACGGCCGGGTGGTTGCGGCGCTCCAGGTGACCGAAGAGTCCGACGTCATGATCATCACCGAATACGGCAAGGTCATCCGCGTCCACTCGAACGAGATTCGCGAAGCCGGCCGCTCGACCCAGGGCGTGCACCTGCTGCGCCTGGAAGATGGCGACAAAATCGCCGCCGCCGCGTCCATCCAGGAAGACGCGGAGGTTGCGGAGGAAAAGAAGTAGGGGCGCACCTGGACGGCGCAGAGAACGGGGAAAGAACGGATTTTGATTGTGGCGTGAAAAACCAGGGAACGGCGACTACGAAGAAACGCCTACTTTGGTGACAGGTAGTAACCCGGCCGCGTGCGCACCGTCAATCCGGGCCGGTCCACGGTTACCTTGATTTTGTGATAGCCGGGCGCGTCGGATTTTGTGGGCCGGTACGTCAGCGTGTATTGCGCGTTCAATTCGCCGCCGATGGCGTCCACCGCATTTTCAATCGAGCGATCGCGAAACGTGGGTTGATACGTGCCGCCCGTTGCCACGGTGGCGACCTCGAGCGGATGATCCTTCACGACGGATGTGGCGTGCTCCACAGTCCATTCCACCAGGGCCAGCAGGTCGATATTCCCGGCGTATTGTTGCTCGCTGGTGGGCGTCTGCGCGGTACCGGGGAAAGGCGGCGCCCCAAACGTTCCGGGGGGCGTAGCGGGAAGCGGACGCGATTGCGATGGCGGCGCGCGCAACTCCGCGGCGGTCGTCGAAAGTCCCACGGTATAAATCACGATGTTGGAAATTTGCGCCTCGCGCAGGACCTCGCCCAGTTTTTCCTCGCTGCCCGCGTCCCGGGCTTCGCCGACAACGATAATCACTCGCCGGCGCGAAGGTTTGCGGTTTTCCAGCATGCCCACGGCTTTCGAAAGCGCGTCGTACAGGTGCGTGCCGCCCCTGCCGACTTTCAGATTTGCGATGGTCTTCTCGATTTTGTCATGGTCCGCGGTGAAACCAAGCAGGCGGTCCACGGTGTCGTTATAACTGAGGATTGCGGCGTCGCCCGACGGGCCAATCACCGTTTGCGTGAAAACGATCGCGGACTTGCGGACGGCGGGCAGCAATGGCGCGATGCGCGGGCTGGTCTCAAACACCAGCACGGCGGACAGAGGTTCTCCGCTCAGGTCAAACGATTCAATCGTCTGCCGAACACCGTTATCGAATACGTGGAAATTGTCTTTTTTGAGGTCCAGAACCAGTTCCTGATTCCCATTGCGCACGGTGACCGGCACGTTCACCAGAGCGACTCTGACGCGAATCGCGTTTTCCGGCGCATTCTGCAGGGGCGTGCCGGACTGGGGCGTAATCGGACCCTGCGTCTCCTGCGCCCGCGCGGGAAGGGTCGCGGACACGGCCAGAGCGGCCAGCAAAGAAAACCCCGCAAGGAACGGTCGCCTCAAAGTCATGCCTCCAGTCTACTTGATTGGAAGCCAAATTACTCGTGGGTGTTGGCCGGAGCGATTGGCGACTACGATAACCGGCGATTTCGCAGCCTGGCAGTACAAAGACAGCACACGGCACGCTGCGTTGCTGGTGTTTCCCCGACGCGGTTGCGTAAAATGGCGCATTGTGGAAAGCAGCAAGTGGAGGTTTCATGAGCCCTCGGCGAAAACAGAAGGAAATCGATCCCCCCTATCGCGATCCATTGTTCATGGAGAGCCCGCCGGCGCGGCCCGTGCGCATCCTGACGGAGTATATCGATCCGCTCGAACGCCTTCGCCGTGAGAAGGTGGGCGATACGATCGTCATGTTCGGATCGGCGCGCATCCGTTCGCGCGAGCAGGCTCTGGCCCACCTGCACAAGCTCCGGAAAGGTAAGCGGAACCGCGCTACCCTGGAATATCGCGCGGACCTGCGCGACGCGAAATCCGCGCTGGAAATGTCCCGCTATTATGAGGAGGCGCGCGAGCTTTCCCGGCGGATTACGTCCTGGGCGATGTCTCTGGGGGACCACCCGCGGCGCTTCGTGATCTGTTCCGGCGGGGGTCCCGGCATCATGGAGGCGGCCAACCTCGGGGCCTCCGAAGCGGGAGGAAAGTCCATCGGCCTGAGCATACAATTGCCCCACGAACAGCGCCCCAACGACTACATCAGCCCCGAGCTGAGTTTCATGTTCCACTACTTTTTCATGCGCAAGCTGTGGTTCGCGCAGCTGGCCAAGGCGCTGATCATATTTCCCGGCGGATTCGGCACCATGGACGAGCTTTGGGAAATGCTCACGCTGATGCAGACCGGGAAACTGCAGCGCCGCAACCTGATCCTGATTTACGGGCGCAAATATTGGGACCGCGTGCTCGACTGGAAACACATGCTGCGCTGCGGCACGATTAACCATCATGAATACGGCTTGCTGGAATTTGCGGACACCGTGGATCAGGCCTTTGAACGCGTGCGCAATGGCCTTGAGATGCACCATATGGAGCCCGACTCGCTGCTGCAGTAAGGCGCGTCCGCGAACATGGGTTTACCTTCGGCGATAGAGGCGCGAGAGAAGCGAAAGCGGCCCTAAAAATGAAAACGGGCCAGCCGCCGCGGCGGTTGGCCCGTTCTAGCTCCCGTGCGAATTCCAGGCAAACTTAATTTAGGATGTAACCATATCCTCGGAAAACATGCCTTCAAACCGGCGCTTCTCGTCCTGGTCGTGCACCATCACGACAGGAACGATCCGCAAGGAGTGGCGGCAGGCGTGGCATGCAGCCATTTCACCCTGCAGGTCCTGAAGAAACCCATCGGTAAAGTGATACTGATCGTGCGTGCGCCTGGCCGCTTTCGCGCCGGGCTCCCCGCAATAGGGACACTTATACTCCACCATGTCCTCCTGCGGATCGCGGCCCAGGGCCGCCCATCCTGTGTAGCGAACCCCAACAGCTTCTTTCGAGTGTAGACTCATGACCTTAACCTCGCCTTCGAGCCCAAAAAACTTGTGCAGCTATGTGATGCTCGAGAGCGCCAGAATGGTGCATAAGAGCAAAATTAGTTAAAGTATTTACTGTGAATGCGTTAGGTCAAGCACAGAGGATTCCGGGCTGGCCCGGAGCTCAGCAGTAGCCATACATGGCCAAAGCCGGGGAAAACTTCACTCGGACGGGGCAGGAAAAAGGGCCGAAGATTCGAAGAAAATTGCCGGATCTTCGGCCCTGGTGGCCTTTGCAGTTCGCTGCCTGACCCCTCCCGCAGTTGCGTCGCGGGACGGTTTCAGTGAAAATTAGAAGCGGAAAACGACGCCCGCGGAATAGCGGAAGTTGTTCCAATTCACCTGGTTGGTGGAGGTTGGGATGCGCGTCAGCAGGTAATCCACCTGTGCGAGGCGCAGGCCGAAATGCCGCGTGACGTTCCAATCCAGCCCCGCTCCCGGGCTCATGGCAAAGCCGTTAAAGTTTGTCGCGGTTCCGTTGAATGCGGCATTGGAGTGAGCAACCCCGAAAAGGGCCTGGGCGAATGGTGTAAATTTTGAATGTGAGAAAAACGAAATTTTCGGTCCGAACAGGTAGGTTTCCGCCGTGGCGTCCACGTCGGTGCCGTTGATCTTGCTGGCATGAACGCCGCCCACTTCGGCGACCAGGCTGCCCCAGCTGGTGAAGTGAAGCGCGGCGGAGGCCACTCCGCCATTGGCGTTGAAAGAGTTAAACGTGACGCCGGGGCTGGTATGAACGTAGGAATATCCGGCGAACACGTCGAGATGATCCTGCGCGGAAGCGCTTACGCTGACCAGAAACACCAATCCCAATAAACACATGATTTTACGCATGTATCGTATCTCCCCTAGATATGGTTTTGGATTCTGGGAAATCCTGTAAACCGGTTGTCAATCAACGAACAAAGCCGCGGAGAACCCCCACCCTGTGGGATTCTGGCGCGTCCGAAACATCCAACAGCTGTTCGAACGGGATTTGAGATGCCCTGTTTTGGTGCAGTGGTTGCCCGGACAATAATAATTTATAGCAGGGGTTCGCCCGCGAAACGCGCGATCGTTTCGCGCGCCGCGTCGCGGACGCGCACGATTTCCTTCCAATCCGAGGCGTCCGATTGCGGAAGGATCGGCGGGCAGATCGTGATGGAAATCGGCGCGTGACGCGGGAGCCAGGTGGCGTCGCGCAGCATGCGGCGCACGCCGGCAAGCGCGATGGGAACGATGGGCCGCTCTGCGGCGATGGCGGCCTTGAACGCGCCCAGATGAAACGGCCTTACGCCGGATTGCGCCGTGAAGGTGCCCTCGGGAAAAACGAAAACCGATTCGCCCCGGCGCAGCGTTTTTTCGATTTCTTCCGCCTGCTGCAATCGCGATTGCGAATCTTCCCGGTTAAATGAGAAATGTCCGAGCTTGCGGAGAAATGTGCGGAAAAACGGCATGGACCGCACCTCGCCCTTGGCGACGAAATGGTAGTCCGCGCCGAGGGCGGCCATCAGCACGAGTATGTCCGCGTAGCTCGTATGGTTCGCGACGAACATGCAGGGCGCGATTCCCTGCAGGTTTTCGCGCCCCTGCACGCGCACGCGCCAGCCCGCAACCTTCAAATAGGTGCGCAGCGCCGCCAGCGTGACGCGCGTCGCCGCCTTCCGCGAAGGGGAGAGCAGCACCAGAAACCATGCGGGCAGCAGCAGCGCCCCGAACATCGCGACGGCGTAGATTCCGTACGCAATCTCGACCATCCGCCGCAGCTCGGCGCGGATTCGTCCGCCGCTGGAGGCCGCCGCCAGGCGCGCAACCTGCACCCATACGGGCGGGGTGTGGGAGCCCAGCTTGCCGGAAAGAAACAGTTTTTTTGTTTCGTCACGCCGCAGTTTTCCACTCGATGTTTTTGGAATGGCGTGCGGCGGAACCACTTCCACAACGTCCGGCGGCACGCCCATGCGCTCCACCACCTGCGCCGTGACGGCCTGCGCGATGCGCGCGCGCGATGCCACGTCGTGCACGCGCGTCTCCGCGACAATCACCAGCCGCTCGGTCCCTGTCTTTGGATCGGCCGCGCCGAATGCTACGGCGCATCCCTTGCGCACTTCCGGCACGTGCGCCACGGCGTCCTCGATTTCGTGCGGATAGAGGTTGTGCCCGGCATGAATGATGATGTCCTTCACGCGGCCGGTGATATAGATCTCGCCGTCGGCGCGGTACGCGCGGTCCCCGGAATTCACCCACCCGGACGCCGCGCCCTGCGGAAACAATGCCGACGTTGCAGCCTCATTCCGATAGTAGCCTTGCGTGGCCGAGGGCCCGCGAAACCAGAGTTGCCCTTCCACGCGCTCTCCGGCATCCTCCCCACGCTCGTTCGCTATGCGCACTTCATGACGCGGGACTGGCCGCCCCACCGACACAAAGGAAATCACATTCGCATTTTCCTCGGACGAATTGCCCGCCGAAGCGCCGGGCGGCGCAGGCACGGCTCGCCCTTGCTGCGTGAACGCGTCGCGGTCCAGGTGGTCCACGCGCGCGCCCCGGCCCACGGGCGGAATCGTGACGGCCAGAGAAGATTCCGCCAGGCCATAGACCGGCAGCAGCGTTTCGCGGTGAAATCCGCAGCGCGCAAAGCGCGCCGCGAAGCGGTCCAGCGTTGCCGGAAGCACCGGCTCGGCGCCGTTCAGCGCGGCGCGCCACGAACTCAGATCGATATCCTTCAATTCCTCGTCTGAAATTTTTGCGGCGGCCAGTTCGTATGCGAAATTCGGCGCCGCCCCCATCGTGCCGCGGCAACGATGAAACGCGCGCAGCCAGCGCGCTGGCCGCGATAAAAACGCCAGCGGCGAAAGCACGGTCACGGGCAAGCCGAAATAGAGCGGCATGAGCCACGCCCCGATCAGCCCCATGTCGTGATAAAGCGGCAGCCAGCTCACGCCCACATCGTCGGAACGCATGGCCAGAGCCTCGCCGATCGCCCGCACGTTGGCCAGCAGGTTGGCGTGCGTCAGCATCACGCCCTTGGGACTCCCCGTGGAACCGGAGGTGTATTGCAGCAGCGCCAGATCCTCGGCATGCGCGTTCAGCTGCGCCCCCAGCGGAGCCGGCGCGTGAGATTCGACCAGGGCTTCGGCGGTGACGACGCCTTCCAGCGACGGCACCAGCGGTTTCATCAGCCCGGCCACGTTGGCCGCCTCGCGGAAAGTCACCAGCAGCCGCGCCCCCGCGTTCACCAGGATCGCCGATTGCCGCGCCGCGTATTCCGCGATGCGATCGGCGCGAAATGGCGGATAGATTGGCACCGGCGTCGCACCGGCGAGCAGCGTGCCCGCAAATGTAAGAAAAAATTCGCGCGACGTCGGCAGCATCAGCGCCACGCGGTCGCCGCGCCCGATGCCGCGCTTTGCCAGGTCCGCCGCCACCCGCTCGGCTCCCTCGAAAAGCTCTCCGAACGTGAGCGCGGGGCTTTTTCCTTCGTCTTCGTAAAAAATCAGGTGCGTTTGCGCCGCGCCGCCCTGCCCGGTGGCGCGGCCGCGAAGCCGCAACACGTCCTGAAACGTTTCCGCGGCGGGAATTCCCTCCGCCAGTCCGCTGGAGGAAATTTTAGGGGCGCGCTCGAGGACTGCCGCGCGCGGCGCGGAGGAAGCGGGCGATCCGTTGGAAACAGCCAGTGCGGAAATTAAATCCTGGACCGTCTCGGCTTCGGCCAGGACCTCCTCCTTGAGATGCGTGCTGAACGTCTTTTCCAGACGCAGCAGCAGTTCGACGCGTTCCAGGCTGCCCAGCCCCAATTCCTTGTCCAGATGCGCGGCGGGGCGCACCGAAGCCAGCGCGGATTGCCGGCCCAGCTCGGAAACCAGCGCGCGCACCACGTCCAGCAGGCGTTCCTGGTCGGTGACTGCGTCGAATTGCCGTGCGGGAGACGCCATGCGTGATCCACCATCGCAATTCATCGTTCTCAAGGACCGGTCACGGCAATTCGAGGATATTTTCCGCGAACGGTTCGGAAGGATGCGACTTACCTTAGGCTAACACGCGCCAACAAACACGTTCAATAGAAGCAGCTTCTCCAAACAGGATCAGCAATGAATTCTCGGTAGAGGATCACAAGCCGATGGCCGGGCAGTGGACGCGGTTTGAAATCTGCCTACTTTGCCGCGCGCAGCGGGCCATGGTTTGGGGAATTTTCACGCGATTGGAGCCGGCAAGGCGGTACGACAGTACCGGTGCGAATGTAACCGTTGTCTCATGGACTCGGGCGGACGCTGCCAGCAGAATGATTCTGTGGTTGGAGTTGTTGAGAGAGGCCCAAAATGTCAGTGACCCCAGTCATCTGCATTTTGGTTTTAGCCGGATTGGTTTTCCTGAGTGCGACCGGCTCGCCTGACCAATCTCAATAGTTCCGCCTGTACAGCTCCTGACGAGAACTGACCCAAGCCCTGAGCGGCCGGCCCCTCCGCCGGCCGCTCTCCCCATTTCAGGCTGATCCCAGGCAAAGCAAAGGAAATCGAGTGGCCCGGGCTTTTTTACCTGCGGCTTTTCATGTGTCCCCAGTGGAACATTCACGGATTTCCAGGCCTGCGCGGAAACAGGCTTTCCGCTTGCTCGTTGCGGGACCACCTGCGGAATTTGAAAATTTTCCGAGCGGGGAAAGGGCCACACATTCAAAGGCAAAAAGCAAAGGCGCACAGCAAAGGGACACAAGCAAAAGCACACAGGCTGAAGCCTGTGTGCTTTTGCCTTTTGCTTTTTGCGTTTGGTCGGATGGCGGCGAGTAGCGGGATACGGCCAATGAATCCAGACTTTCACTTAAGAAACAAAATCACACCCTCCGACCCTAGAAAAT
>DATLTA010000114.1:0-2488 GCA_035533775.1 Candidatus Dormiibacterota bacterium
CCAGCATCTGGTCGGTTTCCTGGCTAACAGCCTCTTGCACCTGCACTTGTAGAATCAGGTGCGTGCCGCCTTGCAAATCCAGACCCAGCTTGATGTTATCAGCGAAATTCGATTTAATTTCGGCCCAGGACTTGGGAGGAAAATCCGGCCGGCCCACCAAGCCAATGACGCATGCCAGGATGACGCCAACGATGAATAACGCTTTCCACTTGAGATTTGAACTCATGGCTTGGACTGGCTCAGGACTCCACGTGCACGGACTGCGCTTGTTTACCCTCAATTTTCCAGGGCAGCTCGCGGCAATGAATGGAGCAGATCGTTAACCCGGCCTTACGACTCCTCCTTGCTTTCTTGTTGTAGGCCGGACACCGCGGAGCGCAGCAGCTTCACTTTTACCTGATCGGCAATTCGGAGTTGGATGGAATCACCCTCAACACCCACAATCGTCCCGAACAATCCGCCCGACGTGATGACCTTGTCCCCATTCTTCAGGGCGTTGACCATTTGCTGGGTCTTCTTCTGACGGCGCTGCGCCGGAAGAATCAGCAGCACATAAAAAATGACCATGATAATGAGCAGGGGCGCGAAGGCCATAATGCCTCCCGCACCCGTACCCTGGGCCATCAATGACAACGTTTTCGGTAAAAACATCAAGGACATCGCTGCGACCCCACCCTCCGGCAACTTTCCCGCGAAAACATGCTGGGGCGGATAATGATTCCAGCAAGCTGCACGCCCCAACCATGACGTTTAGCACAAAAAAGCAGAACCCGCACCCGCCTTTACGCCCTGACACCCAAAGACCGCGCGATCCCAGAAAGCCCCGCGACCGGCCCGCTTCAGGATTCACCCGCTTCCATGCGCGCTTGGAACTCCGAGGAGAAATCCGCCAGGTCCCCGAACGCGATAGCCTGTCGAATCTTGCCCATAATGTCAAGGAAAAATGCAACGTTGTGATGGGAATTCAAAATCGACGCCAGAATTTCATTTGCCTGAAACAGGTGGCGCAAGTAGGCGCGCGAGTAAGTTCGGCAGACCATGCAGGAGCAGCGCTCATCCAAAGGCCGCGAATCATCCGCATAAATGGCGTTCTTGATGTTCACACGGCCCGCGCTGGTGAACAGGCAGCCGTTCCGCGCGTTGCGCGTCGGCAGCACGCAATCCATCATGTCGATCCCGCATCCGACAAAGTTGGCAAGCTGTTCGGGCAAGCCCACACCCATAACGTAGCGCGGGCGGTCCTTCGGAAGCTCCGCGGCGGCCGTGGCCGCCATTTCACAGGACAGCCCGTGAGGTTCGCCGACGGCAAGCCCGCCCACGGCGTAGCCGGGAAAATCCATATCCACCAGCTGCCGGGCGCTTTCGCGGCGCAGGTCGGCGTGCATGCCGCCCTGCACGATGGCGAACAATGCCTGTCCGGGCGTGGTCGAGGCGCCCGCGTTTGCCTGGGCATAGTCGCGGCAGCGGCGCGCCCACTCGGCGGTGCGCTTCACGGCGGCGGCGGCGCGCGCGTGATCCGCGGGATATTCGATGCACTCATCGAGGACCATGGCGATGTCCGAGCCGAGCGCTAGCTGAATCTCAATGGATTTTTCCGGCGTAAGAAAATGCTCGGACCCGTCCAGGTGCGACCGAAATACCACCCCTTCATCGGTGACTTTGCGCAGGTCGGCGAGGCTGAAAACCTGAAAACCGCCCGAATCGGTGAGAATCGAACCCGGCCAGGCCATGAAGCGGTGCAGGCCGCCCAATCGCCGGATCGTTTCATGGCCTGGGCGCAGATAGAGGTGATACGTGTTGCCGAGCAGGACTTGAACGCCTAATTCGCCGAGCGCCTGTTGCGTCAGGCCTTTTACCGTGCCTGCGGTGCCGACCGGCATGAACGCGGGTGTATCCACCACCCCGTGCGGCGTGGTGAGACGCCCCAGGCGCGCTCCGGTCGGATCGGTTTTCAGAACTTTGAAATGAAAATCCATTGCTTATCAGTTTAGCAGGAGCGTGCGGGAATGCCGAATCCGGCCGCGGCCCTTGCCGCAGTCCGGGAAGCCTGTCCTGCTGTTTTCGCCGGATGCACTTGCTTTCGAAAATCATCCGTTTGCCGGCAACTCGGGAATCGCGGCGATGAGCGACTGCGTGTACGGATGGGCGGGCGCGCCCAGAATCTGCGCCGCCTGCCCGGTTTCCACGATGCGGCCGTCCTTCATCACAGCAATGCGCGTGGCCAACTGCGCGACCACTGGCAGACTGTGCGAGATCAGCAGATACGTCAGCGCGAAATCCCTCTGCAGATTCTGCAGCAGTTCGAGAATCTGCGCGCCGACCGAAACGTCCAGCGCGGAGACCGGTTCATCCGCCACGACCAGCCGCGGACGCAGTACCAGCGCGCGGGCAATGCCGATGCGCTGGCGCTGGCCGCCGGAAAATTCGTGGGGGAAGCGGCGAAGGACGTCTGTGTCGAGGCCGACGGCGTCGAGGGTTTCGGCGATGC
>DATLTA010000115.1:0-7483 GCA_035533775.1 Candidatus Dormiibacterota bacterium
TGTTTTGAGGGGAGAGAAAAGACCAGCCGGAAGTGCAAAGGCTGGCCCACCCGCCCAAGTCCGCATAGCCACTTGAATCCCATGGACCCTATCTCCTTCCCCAAATCGGCGGCACACGCACTTGCACTTTACAGCAGCAATCAAGTCAAGACCCGATAAGTCGGGTGGTCTCAATGGGTCGATGCAACACTTGCTCGAAGCCTTCTTTTAGAAGCCTACGAAGCTGATTTGGTTCGCGGGCGTCCAATCAAACAAAACAAATCCCTGTTTAGGTTCTGATAGAGCACGGTTGATTCTCTTTGGGAAACCTCGCTGGATCAATCGATCAGATGGTGTTGCATCTACCGGTTGAGCTGGCATGTCTTCTCGGAATGTGGCTTTTGCCCCTTTGGGAACCGGAAGGGCGGGGAGAGCGGTTTGATCCGTTGGTCCTGAAAACCGTAGCGCCCGCCTGCAGGCGGGCATTTTGAAATTGGGAGCAATGCCCACCTGAAGGTGGGCGCTACACAAACATTGGCTCCTCCACGCGGAATCGAATCCGCACATTCCGGAAGCGCGTCCTTGCGGCGCGAAGATTGTGCGGACTGGAGGCAGCGGCCCGCCTCCGGCGGTCAGTTCTTGGGCTTGGCCGATGGCGGCAGCATCCCGTTCAGCCGCAGGTAGTTGGCGAGTTGCGAATAATGATCGATCAAGTCGGAAACCAGTTCGATGACGGCCCGGGAACGCGGCTTCAAACATTTTCCTCCTTAATTTCCGCTTTCGCACTCCGCCTGTTTTCGCGGCGCCCTGCTTCGATTGTAAAAAAATGTTCGAAATTGTATGCTCGCATTCCACAACAAATCTGCGGAGGAAAGACAGATGAAATTTCACCGTATGCTTCCTGTTGTCTTCACCACGCTGGTGTTCGCCCTGCCGGTTGCGGCCAAGCCTCCGGCACCCCAAGGCGGCGGGCAAGCTGCTCCGGCGCGCCGGTTCATGACCATGTCCATCAAGGCCTTCGCCGATGGCGCCATAATTCCGGCCAAATACACGCAGGCCGGCAATCAGACCTCGCCAGCCATCACCTGGACCAACGCCCCCGCCGGCACGGTGACCTTCCTGCTGCACATGCATGACATGGAGGTAACCCGCAATCACACGACCGAGGACCAGCTGCACTGGCTGGTCTGGAATATTCCAGCCACTGCGACCGGGCTGTCGGAAGGCGTCCCAAAGGGATCTCAACTCGGGAACGGCGCGTATCAGATCAGCGCGAGCGGCCAGGTCTATCGAGGCCCTGGCGCTCCTGCCGCCGGTCCGCTTCACCATTACGTTTTTGAACTGTACGCGCTGGACACAAAGGTCGATGTGCAGCCTGAAACTGACGCGTTCGCGACGCGCATCGCGGTCCTGAAGACGATTCAGGGACACGTCCTGGCCAAGGCCGTGTACATGGGCCGCTTCCACCGCCCAAAATAGTCGCGGGCATGGGCCGCTTCGCGCTCGAACGGGTGTACACTGCAGGTGTCTCCCCGCCGAGGAGGAATCATGCGTACCTGCCCCTTCGCACTCGCGGCGGTTCTTCTAGCAGCGACCGCGTTGCCGTCGCGCGCCGCCGAAAAATCGCGCCCCGCGCAAAACATTCAAGATCAGCCCAAGAAAGTCTGGACAAATGACGATTTGGATCAACTGCACTGGCGTGGCCTGATTTCCATTGTTGGTCAAGAACCAGCGGAATCGGCGGCCACGCAACCCGCGCCCGCGCTTTCCGTGCCCGCCTTCCCTGTTTACAGCTCGCGGCTCGAAGACCCTTCCTGGTACGCCGAAAAAGCCGCCGATCTCCAGACCGAACTGGACAAGCGCGAAGCAGCCCTGAGAGAGCAGCAAACGGCGCTCGCCCTGGCAACCGACGGGATTACACAAGCCGGAGTGGCCCTGGACAAGCCAAGTGTTGGCGTGACACCGGAAGCGGGCATCGCTGTGCTCGAAGCGAAGGTGCAGCAAGTTCAGAGCCAGCTCGACGAACTCAGCGACCTTGCGCGGCGGAACAGCATTCCCCCGGGCGTGCTGCGCGGCTGATGTTTGGCGCAATTTCGGTGCGGCCTGAAAAACCCGATCATGACTCATTTGGGCTTTCCTGGCGCAGGGGTTTCCTCGGTTTCTTCCATCGAACAATCGGTATGGGCAGAAATGTGCAGAAATAGGCACGAATGCGCCCGCACGCGGCACCCTGCATGAAAAAGATGAAACCGGATCGGGACAGATCATCTAGAATAGGCGTCTCGTTCGCCGGAAGGAATAAACACGGTGCTGGATACTTCGACGCAAAACCGCATTGTCCGCTTCGGTGTGACGGTGCGCATCCTGTTTTCCCTGATCCAGCTCATGTATCTGTGTTTCTACTTTCTGTTTCTGGGACAGTTTCACCGGATGCATGCCTTGCTGGGACAAATCACGCAGACTCCCGCGCTGCCGTTCGCGCTTCTGGTCGCCTCGGCGGTGGTCGGAATACCCATACGGCTGTACACACTTTCCGCAACCGTGATCGGATATCGCGAACTGCCCGCGAAATACCTCAAGCTGTTCCCTTTCCTGGTTCCTCTGGACATTCTCTGGGCGCTTGCGCCCTTTTTGCTGGTAAAAGGAATTGGCATTGTCCCCGCGCTGTTGGGGACCGCCGCGCTGCTCTACGCGCCGTTCTCACAGCGCACCATTCTGTCCGTGAAGGACGATAAGGGGAAACGCACCGGCAATTCCTGAACGGATTCGCAAAAGCAATCTGACCCCGCGATAAAATTTGTGCTGGATTCCTGACGCTTTCCTTGTGGTACACTCCCGCCAATGAGACGTCGACAATTCCTTGTTCTTTCCGCGGCCAGCGTCGGCGGCGTGCTGGTGTATTCGCTGGACCGCCGGGCCTCACGCCTGTTTGCCCAGGACAAAGCTACGCAACCGCTGAAAATTCCGCTGCGCTTTTTCACCGAGGACGAAGCGCTGATCGTCGCGGCGGCGACCTCTCGCATTTTCCCGAGCGATGAATCCGGCCCGGGAGCCAGGGAAGCGGGCGTGGTGATTTACATCGACCGGCAACTTGCCGGGCCCTATGGGCGGGACCGCTACCGCTACACGCATGGCCCGTTTGACGAAAATGCCCCGCGCGATTTCGGGTATCAGGGCAAAGCCACGCCGAGCGAAACGTATCGCGAAGGACTGCAGGGCCTGCAAGGGTTTGACCAGCTCTCGCCCGAGGAGCAGGACAACCGGCTACGGCAGATCGAGGACACGCACTTCTTCGCCGTGTTGCGCCAGAACACCATCGAAGGAATGTTTTGCGATCCCGCGCACGGCGGAAACGTGGACATGATCGGCTGGCAACTGGTGGGATTTCCCGGCCCGCACATGAGCAATTACAACGACGTGGACAAACACTACGGCGAAGCGTACCGGCCCAAACTCGTCAGCCTCGAGCAGGTGCTTGGCCGGAAGATTCCCGTCAGCGAGGATGAGGATCGCACATGAAGACCCTGCCCTCGACAGACGTGCTGATCATTGGAGGAGGCTGGACGGGCCTGCTCATGGCCAAGGAGCTTGGCTCTCGCACACCGCACTCCATCGTCATTTTGGAGCGCGGCGGGATGCGCAATCCGGCGGACTACGTCCTGGGCATGGATGAACTCGACTACTTCATACGCCTGCACATGATGCAGGACCCGTCCCGGGAGACGGTGACGGTGCGGCACGACGCGAACGAGCGCTCCCTTCCCATCCGGCAGTTCGCGAATTTTCTTCCCGGTTCGGGCGTGGGCGGCACCGGCGAGCACTGGGGCGCGCAGGTTCCCCGATTCCAGCCGGATTGTTTCCAGCTGTATTCCAGGACGGTCGCGCGATACGGCGAAAAGAGATTGCCGGAGGACCACTCGTTTCAGGATTTCGGCGTGACCTACGACGAGATGGAGCCGTACTACGCGCGCGAGGAGCGCACGCTGGGCGTTTCCGGCAAGGCCGGAAATCTTCGCGGCAAGAAAATAGAAGGCGGCAACGTCCACGAAGGCTGGCGCAGCGAGGAATATCCGAACCCGCCGCTCAAGCTTCCCTATTTCGGTTCGCTGATGGAGACGACGGCGAAATCGCTCGGCTATCACCCGTACCCGAATCCCACGGCTGTGAATAGCCAGGCGTACACGAACCCCGACGGCGTGACGCGGGCCGCGTGCGCCTATTGCGGATTTTGCGAACGCCTGCCGTGCATGATTGCCGCCAAGGCACAGCCCACGAACATATTTTTACCCCTGGTCCAGAAGCTGAAAACGGTCTCGCTGCGCACCGGCACGACGGTGCGCCGCATTGTCCATGACACCGCGCAGGGTGCCGGAAAAGCGCGCGGCGTCACCTACATCGACGCCGCCGGCGAGGAAGTTTTTCAGCCCGCCGATCTGGTCATCCTGGCCTCCTACACGCTCAGCAACAATAGGCTGTTGATGCTTTCCAAGGCGGGTGAACCCTACGACCCCGCGGCGGGCAAAGGAACGCTGGGAAAGAATCTGACGCATCAGATCAGTTTTGGGACGGCCCAGGCCTTCTTCGAAAAACCGTTGAACCGGTTCATGGGCGCGGGCGGCGCGGGCATGCGATTTGCCGACCTGGATGGCGACGTTTTCGATCATTCGAATCTTCCTTTCCTGCGCGGCGGAATGTTTGGCGCGATCATGACGGGCCAGGCGCCCATCGCCACCTTCGGCGCGCTCCCGCGATCGATCAAAGCCCGCTGGGGATCGGCGTGGAAGAAGGCGGCGATGGAATACTACGATCACGTCGGCGTCGTTGCCTACTCGGGCGAACACGTTCCCTACAAAAGCAATTACTTCGATCTGGACCCCATCTATAAAGACTCTGCGGGAGACCCGTTGCTGCGGATGACCATCAACTGGCGGGATAACGAACGAAAAATGGTCGAGTTCATGACCGCGAAGGGCGTGGAGGTCGCACGCGCAATGGGCGCCAAGGAAATCAATCCGTTTCCCGGCTATCAGGACTACGATGTGACGCGCTATCAGTCCACCCACATTCAGGGCGGCACGATGATGGCGCCGTCTCCGGACCGCGGCGTCGTCAATAACTACCAGCAACACTGGCAGATTCCCAATCTGTTCGTCCTCGGCGCATCCACGTTCCCCAACAGCGCCTCCGCCAATCCCACACCCACGATCCTGGCCTTCGCCTACCGCACGGCGGATGCGATTGTGGAAAAGTATCTGAAAAAGCCCGGCGCGCTGGCATAAATCCTCGCGGCCCGCCTCCCCGCAAAAGCACGGCATTTCACCGCCCGCGATCGCTGCCCATGAAATTCACGCGGACCGTCACTGCATGCGACAAACCTGCGCGGGGCTTGTGCTAGAATCTTCTACTTGAATTCCATCCAACAGGCAGGACCATGAAAATCAGCAGGGAAGATGTGTTGAAAGTGGCGGCGCTGGCAAACCTGGAGCTGGCTGACGGCGAGGTCGAAATGTACCGCGGCCAGCTGGACGATATCCTCACGTATATCGACAAGCTGAACAAGGTCGATACATCGAATGTCGAGCCACTGACGCAGGTGGTTGCGGCAGCAAGCGATGATTCGGCCCTGCGCGAGGACGTTGTCGTGCGCGCCGACATTATCACGGAAGTGCTCGAAGGCGCGCCCGACCCCTCCGCGCCCTATTTCCGCGTGCCCCGGGTCATCGAAAAGTGAGCGCCCCGACCTCATGGACGATTCCCCAGGTCCACGCAGCGCTCAACTCCAAGCAAATCTCCGCGCGCGAACTGGTGAATGAATTTTACGCGCGCATCGAGCGAAAAAATCCGGAACTGAATGTTTATCTCGCGCTCTCACCCGGACGCGCATACGCCCAGGCGGACCGCATCGACGCCGCCATCGCAGCCGGGGACTCGGTTCCCGCCCTGGCGGGGGTGCCTGTAGCGGTGAAGGACGTCATCAGCACGCATGGCACCGCCACGACTTGCGCTTCGCGCATCCTGGAAGGTTACAAGCCTCCCTATGACGCTACGGCGATCACGCTGCTGGAGCAGGCCGGAGCGATCATCCTCGGCAAAACAAATTGCGACGAGTTCGCCATGGGAAGCTCCACCGAAAACTCCGCCTACGGCCCGGTGCGCAATCCGGTCAACACCGATTATGTGCCCGGTGGCTCCAGTGGAGGTTCGGCCGCAGCGGTGGCCGCCGATCTCGCCGTCGTTTCGCTGGGAACCGACACGGGGGGGTCGATCCGGCAGCCCGGCTCGTTTTGCGGCGTTCCGGCGCTCAATCCGAGCTATGGGCGCGTCTCACGCTACGGCCTGCTCGCTTACGCTTCTTCGCTGGACCGCATTGGTCCGTTTGCGCATACGGTTCGCGATGCAGCCAGCGTGATGTCCGTGATTTCCGGACGCGATCCTCGCGATTCGACTTCCTCTCCTGCGGATGTCCCCGATTACTCGCTCGGGCTGGACAAGCCTCTGCACGGCCTGCGCATCGGCATTCCCGACGATTATTTCGGCGAAGGGATCGACCCGGAAGTGCGCCAGAAGATCGAAGCCGGAATTCACCTGCTCGAAAAACTCGGCTGCCGACGCGTCTCAATCCGCATGCCAAACACCGATTACGCCATCGCGGCGTATTACATCATTGCAACGGCAGAGGCCAGTTCGAATCTTGCCCGGTACGATGGCGTGCGATATGGCCCGCGCGTGCCGGGAGCAACCCTGATTGAGATGTACCAGAAGACGCGGGGACGCCTGTTCGGCTCGGAAGTGAAACGGCGCATTATCCTGGGCACCTACGTTCTCTCGGCCGGCTATTACGACGCGTATTACCTAAAGGGGCAGAAGGTCCGCGCGCTGATCGCCCGGGATTTTCGCGAGGCATTTGAAAAAGCGGATGTCATCGTTACGCCCACTTCCCCGGTGCTGCCGTTCCGGTTTGGGGAGCGCACGTCCAACCCCCTACAAATGTATCTTGCTGATATATATACAGTTACAGGTTCGCTCGCGGGCGTACCGGGTATTTCCGTGCCGAGCGGCAAGACCTCCGCGGGATTGCCCGTGGGCATGCAAATCTACGGCCCGGCTTTTGATGAGCACCGCGTGCTGCACCTGGCACATGCGTTCGAGCAGGCCGGGGGCGCGAACCTCTAAAATAATGCGGTAAAACAGAAATCATCGGATCATGAACCTCAGGCCCCTGTACGAAAAACTTCGCCGGACAAGACACCAATTCGAAACGGCGGCGCGGAAAGTTCCCGACCGACACTGGAGAACCCCGCCGCAGGCCGGGGCGTGGTCGCCCGCGGAAGTGGTTGCGCACGTGACCATGGTGGAAACGCTGATGGCCGGTGCCGCCGCGAAGATCACCCGCAAGCCGCCGGTCCCTGTGCCGCTGCTGAAACGATTTCATATTCCCGTGACATTGGTGGGCTGGCGGGGAATACACGTGCACACACCCATCCCCCTGGATACGATGCTGCTC
>DATLTA010000116.1:0-33968 GCA_035533775.1 Candidatus Dormiibacterota bacterium
CCGGGGATAACGTGTCGGCGGAAATCAGTTTGATCACACCGGTAGCGCTGGAGAAGGGGTTGCGGTTCGCGATTCGCGAAGGCGGCCACACGGTCGGCGCGGGAGCGGTTACGGAGATCATCGAGTAATTATGTCAGCCGGAGAAAAAATTCGCATTCGTCTGAAAGCGTACGATCACCGAATTCTCGACCAGTCCACGCGCGAGATTGTCGAGACCGCCAAGCGCACCGGCGCCAATGTAGCCGGGCCGATTCCTCTGCCCACAACGATTAACCGGTGGACGGTATTGCGGTCGCCGCACGTGGATAAGAAGTCGCGCGAACAGTTTGAAATGCGCACGCACAAGCGGCTCATCGACATTCTGGAGCCGACGCCGGATACGGTGGACGCGCTGATGAAGCTGGACCTGCCGCCGGGTGTGGACGTGGAAATCAAGGCCTTCGGGCGCGAGCACGCGGGCAAGTAACGGATTTACTAGGGAGAGACGGTACACTTCGATGGCTGTGAATGGAATTCTCGGAATTAAGCTGGGTATGGCTCAGGTCTTCACCGACGACGGCATGGCCGTCGGCTGCACGGTGCTGCAGGCCGGCCCGTGCGTGGTGGTGCAGCGGCGCACGAAAGAGAAAGACGGATACGACGCCGCGCAGCTGGGCCTGGTGGAATTCATCAAGCCGCAGCGCATTACCAAGCCGATGACCGGGCACTTCAAGAAGGCGGATGTTGCGCCCATGCGGCGGCTCGAAGAAGTGCGGCTGGAGGATTCGGCCGACGAAACCAAGGCGGGCGACCGCGTGCTGGTGGATCGCTTCGCGCCCGGCGAGCTGGTCGATGTGACCGGAATCAGCAAGGGCAAGGGCTTTGCCGGCGGCGTCAAGCGCTGGCACTACCGCGGAGGCGACGCCTCGCACGGTTCCATGCACCACCGCGCTCCCGGAGGCATTGGCGGCAGTTCGTTTCCGTCGCGCGTCTGGCCGGGGCAGCATTTTCCCGGGCACATGGGCAATGCGCGCGTAACTGTGAAAAACATGCGCGTCATGAAGGTGGATGCGGACGAAAATTTGCTGCTGGTCTACGGTTCGGTGCCGGGACCGGCGGGAACGTATATTTTGATTCGCAAAGCGCGCAAGGCACGCAAGTCGAAGTAGCCCGGATTTAAGGGCCACGATTTTAAGAACCGGGATTAAGGACACGACGATGGCGGTTGTAGACATTGTGAATCTGGAAGGCAAGAACGTCGGGCAGATGGAACTTCCCGACGCCGTGTTTGGGGCGAAGGTGAACCCGAACCTGCTGCACGAAACCGTGCGCTGGTATCTGGCCTCGCAGCACGCGGGTACGCACAAGACCAAGGGCCGCGGGGAAGTGTCGGGCGCGGGCCGCAAGCTGTGGAAACAGAAGGGCACGGGGCGGGCGCGCGTGGGCTCGATTCGCAGCTCGATCTGGCGCAAGGGCGGCACCGTGCATGGGCCGCAGCCCCGCAGCTACTCCTACAAGCTGCCGCGCAAGATGGTTTTGGGCGCGCTGCGGTCGGCGCTTTCGGCAAAGCTGGCCGAACAGAAATTGACGGTTGTGGACGCCTGGCAACTGGATTCGCACAAGTCCAAGCCGTTTCGGCAGGCCCTCAGCCGCCTGGACGGGGCGACAAAAACAATGCTGTTGGTGGAAATCGTGGCCAACCGGAACTTGGAGCTTGCCAGCCGGAATCTGGAAGGCATAAAGCTGGTCGCTCCGCATGCCCTGCAGCCGTATGACCTGCTGCGGCACGACCGCCTGGTCCTTTCCAAGGATGCGGCCATGCGGCTGGGAACCACGCTGGGTCCTCGCAGCGCGGCGGCCGCTTCCGGTGTTGTGACGATTGAGCCGGCAAAGGCCGTGGAAACGCCCAAGGCAGCCAAGGCCGCCGGTAAAGAAAAAAAAGCGCCGGCGAAAAAAGCGACGGTCAGGAAAACCGCACCAAAAGCAAAGGGCAAGAAGTAAGCCCGGAAAATCAGCACCAGAATCTGGCGCCGCAATTCGGCGAAGGACGAAGTAATGCATATCAGCGAGTTTCAAGTGATTCGCAGGCCAATCATCACCGAGAAGGGTCTCGGCGTGAAGGAGACCCAGCATACGCTGGTGTTTGAGGTCGCTCCGGCGGCAACCAAGACGCAGATCAAGGAAGCCGTGCAGAAGATTTTCAAGGTGAAGGTGGCGGGCGTACGCACGGCAATTTATCACGGTAAGTTTCGCCGGCGCGGCCGTGCGGAAGGCCATCGCCGTGACTGGAAGAAAGCCTACGTGAAGCTGGCGGAAGGCGAAAAAATGATCGAGTACGCGGACAATCTGTAGCCCGGGGTTTTGGCGGCGGGTGCTTGCCGGCCCGCACGCGGGGGCCTGCGGGGCGTGCCAGGGGAAGAGAGTAAAGGTATGGCACTGAAAAGCTTTAATCCATATACAGCATCACGGCGCTTCCTGACCATGCTCGATAAGAGCGAGATCACCAAGCAGGAGCCCGAGAAGTCGCTGGTCGAGCCGAAAAAGCGCACGGGCGGACGCAACGCTCACGGCGAAATTACGATCTGGCATCGTGGCGGCGGTCATAAGAAGCAGTACCGCACCATCGATTTCCGGCGCGAGAAGAAGGGCATCCCCGCGCGCGTGGCGTCGATTGAATATGACCCGAACCGCTCGGCGCGCCTGGCGCTGCTGCACTATGCCGACGGCGAGAAGCGCTACATCCTGCATCCGATTGGCCTGGAAGTGGGAATGACGGTGCAGACAGGTGAAGGCGCGGACATTCTTCCGGGAAACGCTATGTCCATCCGGTTTATCCCGCCCGGAACGCAGCTGCACAACCTCGAACTGCAGCCCGGCAAGGGCGCGCAAGTGGTGCGCGCGGCGGGCGGATCGGCGCAGTTGCTCAGCAAGGAGGGCGATATTGCGCTGGTTAAGCTGCCCTCGGGCGAAATTCGCAAGTTTGCTCTGGATTGTATGGCCACGATCGGCCAGGTCGGAAACCTCGACCACGAAAACGTTACTTACGGCAAGGCGGGACGCACGCGCTGGCATGGACGCCGGCCCACCGTGCGCGGCGTGGCGATGAATCCGGTCGACCATCCGCACGGCGGCGGTGAAGGGCGCGTGAAGGGCAATCATCCGCAAACTCCGTGGGGATTCTCGACGCTGGGCGCGAAGACGCGCCGCAACAAGCGGTCGAACAAACAGATTGTGCAGCGGCGCAAGCCGTAAGTGGCTGCTGGCCATGCAGGCCGGCGGCAGCACGCGATTTTTGAACAGGAGTAAAATACTCAGCCTGGCGCGGCGGGTATTTGAGAGCAAGTTGAGAATATGACAATGAGCGCATCACGAAGCAGGCGAACACGTACGGAGGCGCGACGGGTGGCGCGAACGCGCAAGCCCGCTCGCCCGGCAAAGCCGGTGGCAAAGCCGGCGGCCAAGCCGGCCACAACGCGGTTTGTGGCGGCGGTTCCGGTGCAGGTGTTGTACCGGCTGTGCAAGCCCGGATGGGCTGTCACGGTCGAAAAAACACCGAACGCGCAGGGCACCCGATTTGTGTGCCCGTTTTGCCCGGTTTCGCACCGTGTGCCGGGACCTGTGCGTGGATTCAAGAAAATGCGGCGCGCCCAATGGGTGAAATTGCGCCGGGTAGAAGAATAAGGATCGAGAAGTAGGGAGAAACGATGGGACGCTCGCTGAAAAAAGGCCCGTTTATCGACGGCCACCTGCGCGATAAGGTGGCGGGGATGAACGCGCGCAATGAAAAGAAAGTCATCAAGACGTGGTCGCGCCGGTCAACGATTCTTCCGGACATGATTGGCCACACGATCGCCGTGCATAACGGCAGGAAATTTATTCCCGTGTATATCACCGAGCAGATGATCGGGCACAAGCTCGGAGAGTTTGCCGGGACGCGCACGTTCAAGGGCCATGCGGTCAAGGCGGCCATGGAGCGTTCCGCGGGAGTAGCGGGAGTTCCGGCCGGTGCTGGAGCAAGCGGAGGCGGCGCAGCACCAGCGCCGAAGGCGTAACCCATGGCAAACGAGCCCATGCAAGCTCCGGCGATTGAAGCAGTGGCGATGGCGCGGCACGTTCGCGCTTCGCCCCAGAAGGTTCGCCTGGTCATCGACATGATCCGCGGGCAGCGCGCCGAAGAAGCGCTGCAGATTTTGCGGTTCACCAAAAAACGGGCAACGCGAGATATCGAAAAAGTGCTTCGCAGCGCGATTGCCAACGCCGAACGCAAGGCCGAAGATGCCGGCGAGTCGCTGGACGTCGATCGGCTGTTCGTATCGCGTTGTTTCGTCAACGAAGGTTCGCGCTGGAAGCGTCTTCGCCCGGCCCCGATGGGCCGCGCGTTCCGCTATCAGCGCCGCACCAGCCATATTGTTGTCGCCGTGGTCGAGCACCATCAGGCGGTGCAACAGCGCGTCGCCGCTGCCGCGGCCGAAGCGCAATCGCATAAGGGCGTTGCGGGAGCCGTGAAAAAGGCTCGCCAGGCCATCACGGGAAAGAAAAAGCCAGCAAGGAAGTCCAAGAAGAAGTAGCGGGAGGAAGCTTTGGGACAGAAGACACATCCATACGGGTTCCGGCTGGGCTACAACAAGCCCTGGAAATCGCGCTGGTACGCGGATCGCGATTATGCCGACCTGCTGCATGAAGACGTCGCGCTGCGCAAGCAGTTGAAGGACCGGTTGAAATCGGCCGGCATCAGCTCGATCGATATCGAGCGCGCCGCCAACAAGCTGGTCATTCGGCTGTTCACCGCGCGTCCGGGCATCATCATCGGGCGCAAGGGCGCGGAAATCGACAAGCTCAAGGGCGAAATCCAGAAGCGCACCAAGCGGGAAGTGCATATCGACATTCAGGAAGTGCACCGTCCGGAGCTGGACGCGCAACTGGTGGCCGAATCGATTGCCCTGCAACTGGAAAAACGCGTCGCATTTCGCCGGGCCATGCGCAAGGCTGTGGACTCCGCACTGCGCTTCGGGTGCAAGGGCATCAAGATCCGCGTAGCCGGACGATTGAACGGCGCGGAAATCGCCCGTAAGGAATGGTACCTGCAAGGCCGGCTGCCGCTGCAAACGCTGCGCGCCGACATCGACTTTGGCTTTGCCCAGGCCTTTACGACCTACGGCGTAATTGGCGTGAAGTGCTGGGTGTATCAAGGGGAGAAAATCCCCGAGCGCGGGTTGAAGAAGCCCGTGGCGCAAGCGGCGGCGGTTTAGACCGCGGCGGACGAACCGCGAAACGGGTTTGGGCTGTACTTGCAGCTCGCCGGAAATAAAGAAATCAGGCCGGAAATCGGAAATAAGGTTTGAGGGAAGACAACGATGTTAATGCCAAAGAAGGTGAAGTACCGCAAGCAGCAGCGCGGGCGGCGCAAGGGCAAAGCCTGGAGCGGCGGCAAGCTTTCGTTCGGCGAGTACGGGCTCAAGGCTCTCGAGCCGGCGTGGATTACCGACCGGCAAATCGAAGCCTCGCGCGTGGCCATCACCAGGTACATGAAGCGCGGCGGCAAGCTCTGGATCCGCATTTTTCCGGACAAGCCGTTTACCAAGAAGCCGGCGGAAACCCGCATGGGCAAGGGCAAGGGGGCTCCGGAGCGTTGGGTGGCGGTGGTGAAACCGGGCCGGGTCATGTTTGAGATGGCCGGCGTCGATCTGGCGACCGCGAAGGAAGCCATGCAGCTTGCGGCGCACAAACTGCCGATACACACGAGGTTTGTTACCCGGGAAGGATCGCTCTAATGGCCAAGCGGGGAGATAAGTTGCACGATCAGGATACTCCGGAGCTGGTCCAGCGGCAGGGCGAACTGGCCGAGCAGGTGTTTCGCCTGCGGTTTCAGCTTTCGACCGGGCAAGCCGAGGCGGTCACGAAACTGCGTATCGCACGCAAGGATCTGGCGCGTGTCAAGACACTTTTACGCGAACGCGAATTGAGGAAGCAATAATGGCAACCGAGACAGCGGCAGTACCGGCAGCGGCGCGTCACAAGCGGCAGCAATTGACCGGCGTAGTGACCAGCGCAAAGATGGAGAAGACGATCGTGGTGAAAGTCACCCGCCTGGTGCAGCACAAGCTGTACACGCGCGTGATTCGAGTGACCAAGAAATTCTACGCGCATGACGAACGGCGCGAGGCACGCCGCGGCGATACGGTGCGGATTGTGGAAACCCGGCCGATGTCGAAACTGAAGCGCTGGCGGCTGACCGAAGTGGTTACCCGCAGCACTCGCGTGAACTAACATGCGCAAACGAGAACAGGGTGCAGGCTCGATCACGAGCCTGCCGGAACAAGGACAACAGTCATGATTCAGATGCGAAGCTGGCTTACGGTGGCGGACAATTCAGGGGCGCGCCAGTTGACGTGCATTCTGCCGCTGGGCGGGGATGCGGGAAGCCGCGCCGGCCTGGGCGATGTGATTACCGCGGCGGTGAAGGAAGCCGCGCCGGATAGCGCGGTCAAGAAGGGTACGGTGGTGAAGGCCGTGGTGGTGCGCACGCGCAAAGAGCATCGCCGCAAGGATGGCACCTACATCCGGTTTGACGACAATGCCGCGGTGCTCATCAACGACGCCAACGAGCCGGTGGGCACGCGCGTTTTCGGGCCGGTGGCCCGCGAGTTGCGCGAGAAAAAATTCGCGAAGATTGTTTCGCTTGCTCCGGAGGTCTGGTAACCGTCATGAAGAAACGAGTCGAAATGTCTCCCAGCGGCGCGGGGCTCAAGCGTGGCGACCAGGTGCGAGTGATGACGGGACGCGATCGCGGGAAAACCGGACGCATTCTCGGCGTGAATCCCTCCAAGCGCACCGTGATGGTGGAGCACTCGGGAATGATCAAGCGCCACACGCGGCCCAACCCGTCCGACAACATCAAGGGCGGAATTATCGAGAAGGAAGGGTCGATTTCGATCTCCAACGTTTTGCTGCTGTGCCCGGTGTGCAACAAGGGCGCGCGCCTCGGACACAAATTGCTGCCCGACGGCGCCAAAGAACGCGTCTGCCGCCGTTGCGGCAACACTCTGGAAAAGTAACGTTGGATTGAAAAAGGAATAGGGGAAAGAAACGCGGAGAAGGGTAAGAGACCGAATCATGATGAGCCGAATGCAGGAACGATATCGCAAAGAAGTGGTCCCCTCGCTGATGAAGCGTTTTGGGCGGACCAACCCGATGGCTGTGCCCAAGGTCGCGAAGGTCATTATCAATATCGGGATGGGCGAAGCCAGCCAGAACGTCAAGCTGCTGGACGTGGCCGTAATCGAACTGGGGCAAATCGCGGGTCAGAAGCCCGTGGTTACGCGCGCCAAGAAATCGATTGCGAACTTCAAGATTCGACGCGGCATGCCGATTGGCTGCTGCGTCACGCTGCGCGGCGACCGCATGTACGAATTTCTGGACCGGCTGTGTAATGTGGTGCTGCCGCGCGTGCGCGACTTCCGCGGACTGCCGCCCAACGCGTTTGACGGGCGCGGTAACTACACGCTGGGCCTCAAGGACCAGCTCGTGTTTCCCGAAATCGATTACACGCGCGTCGACAAGATTAAGGGCATGAATATCACGTTGACCACCACGGCCAAGAACGACGAAGAAGGCCGCGAACTTTTGAAACTGCTGGGCGTGCCGCTGCGCCCGCAGGCGTAAAGAGGATATTGAGGAGAAAATATGGCGCGAGACTCACAATTCGCCAAGATGCGCAAGAAGTTGAAGTTCAAAGTCCGCATACGCAACCGCTGCCGTTTGTGCGGCCGTCCGCGCGGCTATTTGCGTAAATTTCAAATGTGCCGCATCTGCTTTCGCGGGCACGCGCTGCGCGGGGAAATTCCCGGCGTGGTGAAGGCCAGCTGGTAGGAGCGGCGGAAAACGAATATGCAAACTGACCCTATCTCCGATCTGTTGACACGCATTCGCAACGCAGCCAAGGCGCGCCATGCGCGCGTGGATATTCCCACCTCGAAATTGAAGGTGGAGGTTGCGCGGATTCTGAAGGAAGAAGGCTATATCTCGACCTACAAGCTGGTCGAGGAAAACAAGGTGCGCAAGACGCTGCGCCTTTTTCTGAAATACACGCCGGATAAGCGCAGCGTGATCACCGATCTCAAGCGCATTTCCAAGCCCGGCAGCCGCCGGTACAAGGGCGCCACCGAAATCCGCCCCGTCGTCGGCGGGATGGGCATCAGTATCATGACCACGCCCAGGGGCGTGATGACCGGCCGCGCGGCGCGAAAAGCGCACGTGGGCGGCGAAGTGCTGTGCGAAGTCTGGTAGAAGACTGGTAGGAGAGCCAAACAGCTATGTCACGCATTGGAAAAAAACCGATACCCGTGCCCGCAGGCGTAAAGATTCAAATCGCCCCCAGCATGGTGGAAGTGCAAGGGCCCAAGGGCAAGCTGAGCGTGCCTCTGCCGCGGGGCATCACCCTCGAGCAGAAGGGCGCGGAACTCCACGCCATTCGCCAGACGGATGAATATGCCGCGCTGCATGGCCTTGCGCGCGCCCTGGTGGCCAATGCCGTCCACGGCGTCACGCTGGGCTTCAAGAAGGACATGGAGATTGTCGGCGTCGGATATCGCGCCGAATTGAAGGGCAAGGTCCTGAATTTCGCGCTCGGCTATTCCCATCCGGTGGAGTTCGCGATCCCCGAAGGGATCCAGGTCACGGTGGAAAAGCAGACGCGCTTGAGCGTGTCGGGAGCGGATCGCGGGCAGGTGGGGCAAGTTTGCGCCGATATTCGCTCTTTGCGGCCGCCCGACCCGTACAAGCAAAAAGGCATCCGCATCACCGGCGAACGCTTGAAGAAGAAGGCCGGAAAAGCAGGGGCGGCCAAGACGGGCGCTTAAAGATATCGCGGGCCCCCGAGGAAGCCTGAATGCATTTGGGAGCCTGAGTGAATTAAGGAGAGCATCGTGGCAACAGAATCGGTCCGGAAATTATCACGCAACGCGCATCGCCAGCGCATTCACCTGCGCGTAAGGACGCGCGTCACGGGGACGCCCGAGCGGCCGCGGCTTTGCGTGTACCGCTCGAATGGCCACATCTACGTGCAGGTTATCGACGACCGCAGCGGGCGGACGCTTGTTTCCGCCAGTTCGATTGACAAGGAAATGCGCAAGGAAATGAAGGGCGGAAACAATGTGGCGGCGGCCAAAGCGATCGGGAAAAGGATCGCCGAACGCGCGCGCGCCGCAGGCATCGAACAGGTCGTTTTCGACCGTGGAGGATATATGTACCACGGACGTGTGGAAGCCCTGGCCGCAGCGGCCCGGGAAGCGGGGTTGAAATTTTAGTCTATGTCCAAACAAATTCTCAGGGAAACACTGGCGGTTCGGCGGCACTTTGATGTCAACGCCAACAGTTTGAAGGACCAGGTCGTGGCCATCCAGCGCGTGACCAAGGTCGTCAAGGGCGGAAAAAACCTCAGTTTCTCGGCTCTGGTTGTTGTGGGAGACCAGCAGGGGCACGCGGGCTTCGGGATGGGCAAGGCGCGGGAAGTGCCTATGGCGATCCGCAAGGCCATCGAGCAGGCAAAGAAAAATCTGATTCACCTCAACTTGAAGGGAACCACGATTCCGCACCAGGTCCTGGGCCTATACGGCTCCGGGCAGGTGATGCTGAAGCCCGCGCCGGAAGGCACGGGAATCATTGCCGGCGGCCCGGTGCGCGCCGTGATGGAAGTTGCGGGAATCTCTAACGTGCTGACGAAATCGATTGGCACATCCAACCCGCACAATGTCATCAAGGCCACGTTCGATGCGCTGCTTCGCCTGAAGGACATTGCCAAGGTCGCGGAACTTCGCTCGAAGACAGTGGAAGAACTGGGGCGCTGATCGCGCCGGAAATGATGATTGCCATGGCCAAGAAAACATCCGAAGTTTTGAAAATCAAGTGGGTGGTCAGTTTCATTGCCTGCCCCCAGGACATGCGCCAGACGATCCGCGGGCTCGGCTTTCGCCGCTTGAACCAGGTGGTGGAGCGTGACGATACACCGGCGATTCGCGGGATGATTCATAAAGTGCGGCACCTGGTCGTTGTGGAAGGCAAGCAAATTTAAGTTCGCGCAAGCAAGGCGGCATTCGCAAATTGAGGACAACATGGCTGTGAACCTATCCAATCTGAAGCCGGCACGCGGATCGCGGCACCGCAAGGTGCGCGTCGGACGCGGTATCGGCTCGAAGCTAGGCAGAACGTCGGGCAAGGGCAATAAGGGACAGAAATCGCGCAAGGGCTATTCGCGGCGTCCCGGTTTTGAAGGTGGCCAGATGCCGCTGCGCCGCCGTATTCCGAAGCGCGGATTTCACAATCCGTCGCATTTCGAATACGCCGTGGTGAACGTGGAAACGCTCAACGGGTTCCCGGCGGGGGAAACCGTTACGCAGGAACTTTTGATTGCCACGGGCTGCATTCGCCAGGTACGCGCGAAGATTAAGATTTTGGGCGATGGCGAACTCACCAAAGCCATCACCGTGCACGCCCACAAATTCAGTAAATCGGCCGAGGAAAAAATTATCCGCGCCGGAGGCAAGGTCGAGATTCTTCCATGAACCAGTTTTTTGAAGCATTCGTCAACATGTTCCGGATTCCGGACCTGCGCAAGCGGCTGATGTTCACGCTTGGCATGCTGGCGGTGTATCGATTGGGAGCGTTTCTGCCCACGCCGGGAATCAATACCGACGTTTTGCAGCAGTTCTTCCAGCAGAACCAGGGATCGGTTCTGGGCGTCATCGACCTGTTCAGCGGCGGCAATTTCCGCCGCCTGACGATTTTTGCGCTGGGCATCATGCCCTACATCACGGCGTCGATCATTCTGCAGTTGATGCAGGTGGTGTGGCCTTACCTGGAGCGCCTGCAAAAAGAGGGCGAGCTAGGCCGCCGTAAAATCACGCAATACACGCGTTACTTGACGATCCTGTTGAGTGTCGTGCAGTCGTTTTCGATCGCGGTGACGCTGGAACGCACCGGCGGCCCGGCCAATCAGCCGCTGGTTTACAACCCGGGCATCGCCTTCGTGCTGATGACGATTCTGACGCTCACCACCGGTTCCGCCTTCATCATGTGGCTGGGCGAGCAGATCACCGAGCGCGGCGTGGGCAACGGAATGTCGCTGATCATTTTTGCCGGCATCGTTGTCGGGCTTCCCCGAGCGGTTGCGGACCTGTTCGACAAGTTCAGCAGCGAGCAGTGGGGCCCGTTCACTGGCCTGGCCTTGATTTTGCTGATCGCCATGATGATCGCCGTGGTGGGAGTGATTGTTTTTGTGGAGGGCGGACAGCGGCGCATCCCGGTGCAATACGCCAAGCGCGTCATGGGCCGCAAAATGATGGGCGGGCAGATGACCTACCTGCCGCTGCGGGTGAATTCCGGCGGCGTGATCCCACCGATTTTTGCCAGCTCGCTGCTTACCTTTCCGGGCACCATCGATTTGTTCCTCGGCAAGAAATACAAGGCCGTGAACTGGCTGGCCACGAATCTGGCGTGGGGCGAGCCGTGGTACGTCGTGGTCTACGTCACTCTGATCATCGTATTCGCCTTTTTCTACGTGGGAATTGTGTTTAATCCGACCGAGCTTGCCGACAACATGCGGAAGTACGGCGGTTTCATTCCCGGTATCCGCCCCGGACGCAATACGTCCGAGCACATTGACAGTGTTCTTCGCCGCCTGACGTTCGTGGGCGGAGTCTATCTGGCGGCCGTGTGTATTCTCCCGGAGTGGCTCATGGCGGGCATTCACCTGCAACATTTGCCTCTTGTCGGAACGTGGTTTGACAATCACATGTGGCGCTTCGTGCTGGAAGGCCTGAAAGTGAATTTCTACTTTGGCGGCACCTCGCTGCTGATCGTGGTCGGCGTGGCGATGGATACGGTGCAGCAAATCGAGGCGCAGCTGGTGATGCGAAACTACGAAGGCTTTGTCAAGAAGGGGAAACTACGTGGCCGCCGCTACGGCTGATCAAAGCGGCGTAGCAACGCTGCAGAGGCAGGGGCATGCGGTGATCCTGCTGGGTCCTCCGGGAGCTGGCAAAGGAACACAAGCCCAACGAATCGCGCGGCGGTATCGGTTGCCGCACTTGTCGACCGGGGACATGTTTCGCGACAACATTCGCCGCGATACCGACTTGGGGCGAAAAGCGAAACCCATGATGGAACGCGGCGAGTTGGTGCCGGATGATATCGTGCTCGGCATGGTCGAGGATCGCATCGCGCAGCCGGACTGCCAGAAGGGTTTTGTTTTCGATGGCTTTCCGCGCACACTGGCGCAGGCCGAAGCCCTGGAGCGGATTTGCCGGCGACACCGGTTCGGTTCCACCCTGGTGCTGCACATGGTTGTGGACCCTGAATTGTTGATGCGTCGCCTGACAGGCCGCAGGATTTGCGAGGACGGCGGACATATTTACAATATTTACGACCGGCCGCCGAAACAGGTAGGCATTTGCGACGAGGATGGCAGCAAACTGATACACCGCCCGGACGATACCGAAAGCGTGATTGGCGAACGCCTGCTGGCGTACGATCACCAGACCCGGCCGCTGGTGGATTATTACCGGGCGCGAGGATTGCTGGCTCCCGTGGATGCCATGCCCGCGGCGGATGCGGTCACGAAAAATATCATAAGGATTTTGGACGGAGCGGAAACGCCCAGATGATTGTTTGCAAGTCACAGGCGGAACTCGAAAAAATGCATCGCGCAGGCCTGGCGATCTGGGAAATCTTGAACGATTTGCGCGCCATGGCGCGGCCGGGGGTTAGCACGAAAGAACTCGACGAATACGCGGAACGCCGGACGGCGGAATTGAAGATGCGTCCCGCATTCAAGAATTACCGGGGCTTTCCGGCGACGCTGTGCACATCGATCAATTCCGAGATCGTGCATGGCATTCCCTCCAGGACGAAGCACCTTGCGGAGGGCGACATCATCTCGCTCGATTTTGGCGTCGAATATGCCGGCTACTATGCCGATGCGGCTGTCACCGTGCCGGTGGGAGAAATCACTCCCGAATTGCAGAAACTGCTGCAGGTCACGCGGGAATCTCTGGATCTGGCCATCGAGAAGGTGCAAGTGGGCAACCGGCTATCGGATATTTCGGCTGCCGTGCAGGGATGGGTCGAGCGCAAGCACGGATATTCGGCCGTTCGCGATCTTTGCGGACACGGTATCGGTACGCACATTCATGAGGAGCCCAACGTGCTCAACTACGGTGAACCCGGCCGCGGCCCGCGCTTGCAGGAAGGCATGGTCTTTGCCATCGAGCCGATGGTGAACATCGGCGGACCGGAAGTTCGGGTGCTCGAAGACGATTGGACAACGGTAACGGCGGATGGCACCCTGTCCGCTCATTTTGAGCACACCGTTGCGGTCACCAAAAATGGTCCGTGGATACTGACGCGCCCTTCCGGGATAGAAGGACCGTCGTGGTAGGCCGCGGGAGGGGACCGGTGGGCAGACGGCCCGAGAAGGAAAAGCGCAAGGCTGACGCGTCCAACCCGAAAGAAGACGCCATTGAAGTGATGGCGACGGTGATTGAACCTCTGCCCAACGCGATGTTCCGGGTCGAACTGGAGAACAAGCATCAGGTGCTGGCGCACATTTCCGGCAAAATGCGCAAAAACTTTATTCGCATTCTCGCCGGGGACAAAGTCGCAGTGGAGCTTTCTCCTTACGACCTGACGCGCGGCCGCATCGTGTACCGGTACAAGTAAGCGATATCAGCAAGGAGCGGGAAATGAAAGTTCGGGCATCGGTAAAGAAAATTTGTGATAAGTGCAAGGTCATTCACCGGCGCGGGGTGGTACGCGTGATTTGCGTCAACCCGAAACACAAGCAGCGCCAGGGATAGATCCCAGGAAACGGGCGCGGGCTCTGCCTGTTACCCTTGAATTTCCAAGGGGAGCCCGTAAGAAAATTAAGGAGCACGCATGGCACGAATTGCAGGAATCGATCTTCCGCCGCAGAAACGCATCTGGGTTGGCCTGACGTCCATCTATGGAATCGGGCAGCCCCGTGCGCTCTCGCTTTGCGCCAAGGCGGACGTGGAACACACCAAGAAGATCAAGGATCTTACCGAGGAAGAGATTAACCGGCTGCGCCAGGCGATCGAAAGCGAAGGGCGCGTGGAAGGTGACCTCCGCAAGGAGGTCCAGATGAACATTCGCCGGCTGATCGAAATTCAGTGCTACCGCGGGCTGCGCCACCGGCGCAATCTGCCCGTGCGCGGCCAACGAACGCACACCAACGCGCGGACCCGCAAGGGGCCACGCAAGGGCGCCGTCGCAGCAAAGAAAGTGGCTGCCCGCAAGTAACGCTCCGGCAAAAGAACAGTTGTACGATTCGGCAGGATTGAAGCGAGGGTACTGACTTGGCAAAAGAATCGACAGTAAACGCCACAGACGCGCCGGCAAAGACATCGAAGCGCAAGAAAGAGTTCAAGAAGAAGCGGGAGAAGCGCGTGGTCCCGCACGGCGTGGCGCACATCCAAGCCACGTTCAACAATACGATCATTACGATCTGCGGACCGGATGGCCGCACCGTATCGTGGTCTTCGGCCGGATCGATCGGCTTCAAGGGATCGCGCAAAGGAACGCCCTACGCCGCCCAGCAGGCTTCGGGAACCGCGGCGGGAGTGGCGCGCGACCAGTTCGGCATGAAATCGATTGAAGTCCGCGTAAAGGGACCCGGATCGGGCCGCGAATCGGCCGTGCGCGCCCTGGCCTCTTCGGGCCTGCACATCGTGCACATCAAGGATGTGACGCCGATTCCACACAACGGCTGCCGTCCGCCCAAGCGCCGCCGCGTCTGATCGGGCGCCGCTAAAAATGAATTTTTGGTTTTGAGAAGCAGCAAGATAAGGAGAAACACATTTGGCACGTCATCGAGAAGCAGTTTGTCGGCTCTGCCGCAGGGAAGGGCAGAAGCTATTTTTAAAGGGGCTGCGCTGCTTTACGGAAAAGTGCGCCATCGAAAAGCGCAACTTTGTTCCGGGACAGCACGGCCAGTCGCGCCGCGTGAAAAAACTGGCGGGCTACGGCCTGCAGTTGCGCGAAAAACAGAAGGTGAAGCGTACCTACGGGCTGCTGGAGCGGCAGTTCCGCAACTACGTCGAAAAGTCCGAGCGCGCGCAAGGACCCACGGGCGAAAACCTCATCGTCATGCTCGAGCGGCGTCTGGACAATGCGGTCTGGCGGTCGGGGTTCGCAAGTTCGCGTTCCCAGGCGCGGCAGATTGTCCTGCATGGCCACATCCAGATCAACGGGAAGAAGGTCAACATTCCTTCGTACCTGGTGGGCGTCGGCGAGGAAATCGCGCTGAAGGATAAGATGCACCAGAACACCATGGTGCTGGAAGCGCGCAACGTCGCCCAAAGCCAGAACGCCGTGCCGTGGCTGGAAATCGACCGCGACACATTTAAATCCCGCGTGGTGGCGCTGCCGAAACGCGAAAACGTGCAGACACCGCCCATTACCGAGCAGCTCATCGTCGAGTTGTACTCGAAGTAGCAGGATTCAGGATTTCCACGCTCAATGGTGAGATTGGAAATCCAATCTTCGGGCCTTCAGATTGGAAGCGTGTGCTTTCAAGTTTGATACGCGAGACTTTGGAATAGGACTTGTTTTCCCCGCAGCCGCGGGGAGGAAGGACTGAACAGATGTGGAAAGGTTTTCAGAAACCAAAACGACTGGCGGCCGAACTCGAGTCGCTTACCGACAAGTTCGGGAAGTTTTCCGCGCAGCCCTTTGAGCGCGGATGGGGCACCACCGTGGGCAACGCTCTTCGACGGGCTCTGTTGAGCTCGATTGAAGGCGCGGCCATCACCGCCGTGAAAATCGAGGGCGTTCTGCACGAATTCTCTTCGATTCCGGGCGTGGTGGAGGATGCCACCGACATCATTCTTAACTTGAAGCAAGTGCCTCTGAAACTCAACAATGACCAGGCAAAAACAATCTTCGTCAACGTTGAGAATCCCGGTGTGGTGACCTCCGCCATGATCGAGGAAGACGCCGATTTCGCGGTGCTCGATAAGACGGTATACATCGCCACGGTAAACGAAGGCGGAAAGCTGCAACTCGAGATGCGCGTGAAGAACGGACGCGGCTACGTTTCGGCCGACCGCAATTTCGATGAGGATTTGCCGATCGGCTATATCCCCGTGGATTCGGTCCATTCCCCCGTGCGCAAGGTGAACTACTCGGTGGAAGCGGCGCGCCTCGGACAGATGACCGATTACGAAAAACTCGCCCTGGAAGTCTGGACCAACGGCGCGATCACGCCGCAGGATGCGATCGGCCTGGCCTCGAAGCTGGTCAAGGACCACATGAGCATCTTCATCAACTTCGAAGAGCAGCCCGACGTCATCGAGGAGTCGGTGGAATCGTACAACGATCCCCGCGTCGAGCATCTGGACCGCTCGGTCGAGGAACTCGAGCTTTCCGTGCGTTCCTACAACTGCCTGAAGAACGCGAATATCCAGTCCATCCGCGAACTGGTTCAGAAGAGCGAAAACGAGATGCTGAAGACGAAAAACTTCGGGCGTAAATCGCTCAATGAAATCAAGGAAATCCTGCACAAAATGGGTCTGAGCCTGGGCATGAAGTTCGACGAGCATGGCCGAATCATCTGGCCGCCGCTCCCCAGCCAGACCGCACCTCCGACGCCGGAGGAAACCGCGGGCCTGTAAGGCGCCCGAAGGACCCAATCATGCGACATCGCAACTATGGTTCGAAACTTGGACGTCAGCCGGCGCATCGCCGGGCCACACTGCGCAACCTCGTCACCAACGTGATCGAGAAAGAGCGCATCACCACCACGATCACCCGGGCCAAGGCCGCCAAGCCGCTGGTCGAGCAGATGATCACCCTCGGCAAGCGCGATACCCTGCACGCCCGCCGGCAGGTGGCCTCCTATCTCATGACCCCCAGCGCCACCAAAAAACTGTTCACGGACATCGCTCCGCGTTTTTCCGGCCGCTCCGGCGGCTACACGCGAATCATTCATGCCGGCTTCCGCATTGGAGACGGCGCCGACCTTGCCATCCTGGAGCTTCTTGGTTCGAATCTCAAGAAGAAGGACAAGGACAAGGACAAGAAAGGCAAGGCCGCAAAGCCCGCCGAGGATGAAAAGAAGGAAGAGAAGGCCGGCGCTTAGCAAACCGCAAATCTGAAATAAAACAGGAAGGCCCGTCCCGGCAGAACCGGGACGGGCTTTTTCTTTGGCAGGCCAGGCTGAAGCCTCTCCTACTTTGCGGGTGTTTCCTCGCCGGGAGACTTTCCCCAGCCCTGCGCGTGAAACCAGGCCCACAAACCCACAATCACCTGTGCGGCCACCGCGCTCGTCGTATCGATCAATGAGTCCCAAGGTGACGCCGTGCGGGTCGGAACGAACGATTGGTGGAATTCGTCGAGCGCGGAATATCCCGCCGCAATGGCAATCGCCCAGATGGCCCAGCGCAAATGCCATCCGCGATCCTTTCCGCGCACGCCCCGCATCAGGAAATAGCTGAACACGAAATATTCGGACACGTGCCCCGACTTTCGTATGAAAAAGTGCATGCGTTTGATATTTTCGAGGCTGGTATGCGGAAACAGGAAGTGCAACAGGGGGAAAATGATACGGGAAGTATGGTTTGCGGAGAGCGTATCGGTGGAAGCCAGGAAAATCAAGGCCGCCCACGCAACCGCGGGCAGCCATGTCTTCAGGCGCGTCCAGCGCCGCATTATTCGACCTGGTAGTTCGGCGCCTCGCGCGTGATAATCACGTCATGCACATGGCTTTCGCGGAGTCCCGCGACGGTGATGCGCACAAACCGGGAACGCTGCTGCAATTCGGCCAGCGTAGCCACGCCGCAATAGCCCATTCCGCTTTTGAGCCCGCCGACCAGTTGATCGACCAGTGCGCCGAGCGAGCCCTTGTAGGGGACGCGCCCTTCGACCCCCTCGGGCACGGATTTTCCGCGCGCCGCGCCTTCCTGCGCGTAGCGGTCCGCGGCCGCTGAGCCAGCCTGCATCGCGCCGAGCGAGCCCATTCCGCGATACGACTTGAATGTGCGTCCCTGGAAGAGAATTGTTTCTCCCGGCGATTCCTCGGTTCCGGCAAACAGCCCGCCGAGCATCGCGACCGCCGCTCCGGCGGCGATGGCCTTGCTGATGTCGCCCGAATATTTGATTCCGCCGTCCGCGATGACCGGCACATCGGTTCCCTTGGCGGCGCGCGCGGCTTCCAGGATGGCCGTAATTTGCGGCACGCCCGCTCCGGTAACCACCCGCGTCGTGCAGATCGATCCCGGACCGACGCCCACCTTGATTCCGTCCAGCCCCAGCGCGATCAGGTCGCGGGCTCCTTCGTAGGTGCCAACGTTTCCGGCGACCAATTGGATGTCCGGCAGGCGATGCTTGACCGCGCGAATCGCGTCCATGACGCGCGCCGAATGTCCGTGGGCGGTATCGATGGCAAGCACATCCGCCTTGTTCCGGGCCAGGTCCACGGCGCGTTCCAGAAAATCTCCAGTCGCTCCAATGGCCGCGCCCACCAGCAGGCGGCCCTGCTCGTCCTTGGCGGCGTTGGGAAACTCCAATTTCTTTTGGATGTCCTTTACGGTGATCAGGCCTTTGAGCCGGAATTCCGCGTCCACCACCAGCAGTTTTTCAATCCGGTGCGTTTGCAGGAGGCGCTCGGCTTCTTCGAGCGTCGTGCCCACCGGCACGGTCACCAGGTTGTCCTTGGTCATGACCGCGCTGACCGGCTGATCGAGATTTTTTTCAAAGCGCAGATCGCGGTTCGTCAAAATGCCCACCAACAGAGGCCCGCGCGTTACCGGCAGGCCCGAAACGCGGTACTTCGTCATGATATCCATGGCCTGGCGAACGGTGAGTTCCGGAGAGATCGTCACCGGGTCGACGATCATCCCGCTTTCCGAGCGCTTCACGCGATCCACTTCCTCGGCCTGCCGTTCGACGGTCATGCTCCGGTGGACGAATCCCAGACCTCCCTGACGCGCCATGGCGATGGCCAGCCTCGATTCGGTGACCGTATCCATGGCCGCCGAAACGAGCGGGATATTCAGGGAAATCTTGCGCGTCAGCTTCGTCTGCGTGTTGACTTCCGTGGGGAGTACCGAGGATTTTCCCGGCACCAGCAGGACATCATCAAATGTCAGACCTTCCAGGATCGGTCCTTCCATTCACATCTCCTTGAACGCAAAAAAGAGCGTTATAAAAAACGATAAAAATGAGGCCTCTGAAAACAGCGCAGCCCAGCGAAAAGCCGCTGGGCGGAAGAGTTGGGAGTATTCGCGACAGCTAAGATTCATGAGTGAAAAATCATTCTATGCGTCCCGCCGCCCGAAATCAAGCGCGCGCATGCCCCGGCAAGTCGTGAAAATATCGTAGAATGATGTTCGCATGCATTCCTTCGAACCTCACGCGTTCCTGCACAATCCACATGCCCAGACGCTGGCCTCATCGCTGTGGCCCAGGCGATTTCCGCGTTTGCCGCCAAGTGTGGCCCGGGAGTTCGAAACCGAGCCCGGCACCCGGATTCGGGGCGAGTGCCATTGGCAAGCGGCGCCTCGGGAACGCCCCACGCTGGTTCTGGTTCACGGGCTGGAGGGTTCGAGCCGGTCCGGATACATGCTGGGTCTGGCGCAGCGCGCCGTTGAGGCGGGATGGAACGCGGTGCGCCTCAACCAGCGCAACTGCGGCGGAACTGAATCCCTCACCCCGACGCTTTACAATTCCGGGCTTTCCGGAGATTACCGCGCGGTTCTAATGGAGTTGATCGAGCGCGATGCCCTGACCGCGATTTTCTTTGCCGGGTATTCCATGGGCGGCAATCTGGTGTTGAAGATGGCCGGCGAGCTCGGGGAAGAAGCGCCGCGTGAATTGCGCGGGGTGGCGGCCGTATGCCCGTGCATCGACCTGGCGTTGTGCGCCGATGCGGTCGCGCTTCCCGGCAATTTCATTTACCAGCGGCATTTCGTGGGGCGCCTCAAGGAACGCATGCGGCGCAAGGCCAGGCTGTTTCCGGGAAAATTCAATCTTGGCCCCATGGCCCGCGCGCGCACCCTGCGCGATTTCGACGATATCGTCACGGCCACGTACTGCGGATTTCGTGACGCCTCGGATTATTACGCCCGGTCCAGCGCGCTGCGCGTCACAGCGCACATCCGGGTTCCGGCATTCATCCTGACGGCGCAGGATGATCCATTCGTTCCGTTCGCGAGTTTTTCCGATCCTGCCGTGGCAGGCAACGCCCACATCCAACTGTGCACGCCGCAACGCGGTGGACATTGCGCTTTCATTTCGCGTTACGCGGGCGGCGCGCGCTACTGGGCCGAAGCGCGCTTGATGGATTTTTTCACCAGTCACGATTCGCCGGTCACCAATCACTCGCCTTCCGGCGGGCTCGAATTACAAAGCCGACCCTAGATTCGCCCTCCAGGCAAGCCATGCCCGCCAACCAGGCGGGCGGCGCGGAGCCGCGCTGGAACCAGGCTGGCAATTCCTACAATGCCGTAAAGTGTCGCGATGTCTGCAGGTGGGCTTGTGCCAGGGCGAATCGGCGAGCAGCCCTCAATCCGCCATGCGGGGTTCTCAGGGTTTTACGGCCGGTCTTGGTCCAGCGGCAGGCCAGGAAAAACCGGAAGAGGTTCTCATCGCAAAAATGAACCGATGAATTGAGTAATGAGGAATATGATATTTAACTTGACAACTATCCAGTATTAAGATTATCTCTGCGCCAAGATTGGGCCCGTTGACATGCTAGGGGCCGAAACCGTGCGGTTCGGTGCCGCATTCCAAGGTCGCTGGCGACCCGGGAGGAGTTATACCATGCTTCGCAAGACCCCTATCTTGCTGATCCTGTTTCTCGCTATTTCTGTCCAGGCGGTCAAAGCAGCTGCTACCGATTGGGATCCGGTGACGAGTGCTGAAAAAAGCATGAAATCGAACCCCCTCGATCCCGGGGCCGGGGCGGTGGTGCTGTTTAAGCGCGGGGAGATGGATGTGCTTGAGCAGCAAGGCGGCTTTTGGACCACTCGGATCAGGACGTACGAGCGGATCAAGGTATTCAACGATGCCGGGCGCGATGCCGCCAACATTTCCGTGGAAGCTTTCAAAAACGTGCGGATGTCCAAGGTCGAGGGGCGCACGATTCTGCCTTCGGGAGAGATTATCCCGCTGGATCCTTCCAAAGTATTTCGGGGCAAGGCGTATGAGTCCGGGAAAAACTTCGCCATCATGGAGACGAGCTTCACGTTCCCTTCGGTTGAGCCGGGAGCAATCATCGAGTATCGAATCGAAGAGTATGTAGACTGGTATTTCCCTCCCCAGTGGATTTTCGATACGCGTGGTCTGGGGACCCTGGACTCCACTCTGCGGGTGCTGATCGGTCCGCGGCTCGCGATGGCGCAGTTTCCGCTCGATACCACGGTGAGCAAGATTTCGGTTGCGCAATCGGAGACGGTGAAGGGCACGCAATATGATTTCACGGTCAAGAATTTGCACCCCATCCAGCTTGAGCCATTCTCCCTGCCATATCGCGACCTGGCGACGCTGGTGATTTTTACTCCACTCGAGGTGGGCTTTAGCGGACAGGTGTTTCCGATCGTCAAGAGTTGGAATGACGTGGCTACGGAAATCACGCGAGAATTCAAGGGGATGAGCCAGAAGGAGCAGGAGACCAAGAAAAAAGCCGCGGAACTGGTGAAAAATATTACGGATCCGAAGAAAAAAGCGGAAGCCATCTACCAGTATATCCAGCAAAATATTGCGTCCAGCAATGTGATCGGCGTCTACTTGGGCCGTGAGGCCGATGAGATCCTGAGCGCCAAACGAGGCGACCCGGACGAAATCAATGCATTGTTTGTCATTATGCTCAGGGAGGCGAAGGTCAATACGGACATGGTTTTAGTCGCCACGCGGAATTGGGAGTCGCTGGCCACCCGATTCCCCAATTACAGCCAGTTCTCCAGGGCCATCACGCGCCTGAATTTCAAGGATGGCGCTGTTTTTGCCGACCCGGCCGATCCGGCGTCTCCCTTCGGGGAAGTGCCGTGGTTTGATCGAGGCGTGCTGGGTTTGGCCGTGAAAGGAAACAATATCCAGGAGGCCCCGATCCCCGAAGGATCGATGGATGAAAATATTTCCTCGGAAAAGACCGTGATGCATGTCGCCAAGGACTGGACGGCCGAAGGCGACGAGGAAATTGATATGAAAGGCTCCGAAGCCATCGATTTTCGCGCGGATCTGATGGATGAATCTCCCGACAAAGTGGAACGGCGTTTGACTGACTACTTTGCTGGCGGGCATTCCGATTCCGCGGTCACGCAAATTACGCATCCCGATTTCCGAGACTCGTCCCAGCCGTTTGTTCTGAAGGCGCACGTGCGGGAAAAACTTACCAATGAAGCCGGACCGGGAGAATTTCTGCTTAATCCCTGGGCCACCGACGAGTACGAGCAACCACGGTTCAAAACAACGGTGCGGCATTCCGCCGTGCGATTCGACGATTCCGAAAAGCGAATCAGCACGAGCACGTGGCAGTTCGCTCCGGAAATCAAAGTGGAGCAACTGCCCAAGGCCGTGAAATTCGATAATGCCATGGGCGGGTTCTCCCATTCCTGCGAGCAGAATGGGTCCACCGTGACCTGTACGCGAACCTATTACCTGAAAAAGACGCTTCTACAGACGACTTTGGAGTATCTCAATGCCAAAAAATTCTTCGATGACATCGCCAAAACCGACCAGGAAGTCATACTTCTGCGGGGGCAATAGGCTCGCGGGCGCCGCGTGCCTGCTTTTTTTTGCGCCGCTGCTGTGCCATGCAGCCCCGCCGGCCAGCCGAGCCGGATCCGCGCCGGACTGGCTGGTTGCGGCAGGCCATGTGGACCTCGGTCATTTTGGCGATGGCAGCGCCGCCGTCATTGTCGGCGAGTGGAATGACTTCACCGTGGACGCCTCCGGCAAATTTGTCATGACCGAGCGCGAGGCGATCCGCGTACGGAACCGGCGCGCCGCCGGACCCTATCTCACCGCGGAGGAATACGAAAACAACGAGTCGAAGGTTGTCTCCATTCAGACCTGGGCCATTGCGCCCTCTGGGCGCGTCACCCAGTCCGGGAAGGATGATCTGATCACCGTGGCTGGATTTTCGGAATTCGAAATGTTTTCCGATGATCGCCTGAAAATGATCAAGACCCCGGGCGCGGAAGACGGGTCGCTGGTCGGGTTCGAAATCGTTACGCAGGGCACGATCCCCATCAACGGAATGAGATTTCCCATGGAAATGGAAATACCCGTCCGGCAGTCTGAATTGCGCGTTTCGGTGCCCTCCGGTTCCTTGCGCTGGTTCATCAATTATCCGGATCGTGTTGCGGTTGTGAATTCGTCGCCGACCGGCGCCACATTTCGAGCGGAAAACAGGGCCGGCATCCCGGAGGAGCCGCACGCTCCGCCGTTTTCATCGCTGGCCGCCGAGGTGGTGATCAATTACGACGCACAAGGCCCGTCGGCGCTGCAATCGTGGGCGGAGGCGGGGCATTCCTACCACACGCTTTTCGACAATGCAGAGACTTTGGAAACTGAAATCGCCTCGCAAGTGGGTCTTCTCGAAAACGGCCAATCCGATACGCTGTCCAAAATCGACGCTCTCTATAACTACGTTTCCCGGCAGATTCGATACGTGGCCATTGAAATCGGCATTGGCGGCTATCAGCCCCATCCGGCAGAGGAGGTTTACAAAAACAAGTATGGAGATTGCAAGGACAAAGCGAACCTGCTGATTTCCATGCTCGGTAAAATTGGCTTGCGCGGCTATCCCGCACTGGTGGGAACCCGGGGAGATGTGGAAGCCAATCCCAAGATCCCGACGCTGACCACATTCGATCATATGATCGTGGCGCTGCCGGTTTCGCCAAGCCTGCGGCCCAGCGTGGAGCGATTCCCGTCCTATGATCCCAAAACGCAAATTCTCTGGATTGATCCGACTTCGGAAGCGGATCCCCTTGGCCAGTTGCCGGAAATGGATCAAGGCGTGTTCGCACTTATCGCGTATCCCGACCACGGCGACCTGCAGCGCATTCCCGAAGCGCCCCTGGATACGAACGGGATACGATATACCGCGCACGTTGTCCTCCAGACAGACGGCAGCGGAACCGCTGACGTGGAAGTGAAATACTTGGGGGCCGCGGATGCGCGCAGACATTATTTCTATCGCGGGCGTTCGCAAAGTGAGATTCTCAAGGGCTTTGAAGATCGAGTCACCAATTATGTGGGCCAGGCACAGTTTGAGCGCGCATCCATCTCCGGCGTGAGCGACAGCCATCAGCAGATCACGGAACGATTTTCGTTCGCGGGAGATTTTTCCTCGGCTTCAACCGGCGATACCTGGTTTTTGCAGCCGTTGTTTCTCGCTGGAATGTCCATTCCGGAATATGGCTCCAGTCCCCGCAGGCTGCCCCTGGAGATCGGCACGCCGGAGCAGATCCAGGGGAAATATCGCATCGAATTGCCCCCGGGCATGCGGGTAAATCGCCTGCCGGAAAATATCTCGCTCAAATCGGAGTTTGGGGAACTGGAAGTCGAATATTCGATAAGCGGAAATGCCATTCTCGCAAAACAGACTTTCTCTTTCACGCAAAGCCGTATTTCCCCTGAAAAGTATCCCGCCTTCCGCGCATTCATGAATTCGTGTGCGAGCGCGGAAAGGCAGAGCCTCCGGGTCAGCAAGGCCGAACTGTGAAGATCTCCGCGCGCAGCCCGTGAAAACGGGCCGTGCGGCTAATGACCGGGGCGCGCTTTCGCGGAGGAATCCAGGATGGAGCGGATCAGCGACCCCACCTGTCTCCAGACTTTGGGATCACATTCAATCTGCGTATGCGCTCTCATGAAGATGCGGGCGTACCAGGGATAGTCGATACAATTGTAGGGGACTGCGGCATAGCTGATCCGGAAATTGCCGAGGATGCGCGTGCGCGCCGCGTCAGCTGCGCGAATCTTGGGCGCACCGTGCAGCAACCCGTCGGTCTGATAGAAATTAATGGCTTCGGCAACGTTCTCAGGTATGACCACGTCATTTTGCCCCGGCTTGGCCACGCTATCTACCTGGACGGTGAGCAGCACAGGGATGTTTTCCTTTCCAAGCTGGCCCGCCAGAAAAATACTTTCCGATGCGCCCCAGCTATGGCCGTAGAAAATGATGCGGGCGGCGTGCTTTTCTGCAACTGATAGCGTCCCATCGTGATTGGTGTCCAGCAAGGTCAGAATGTCCCGGTAGGCGTTCGCACCGTCATGATTTTGGAAGGTTTTAACTATGGCACCGGAAGGGGATTGCTTGCGCAGGAGCGCGGCTAATTGGACGACGCTGTGCACCATATCGTCATGGCGCACAAATCCACCGACAAAACCAAAAACAATGGTGGGCGACGCGGAGAGATCGTCCGCGCCGTCGGCCTGTGATGCGGATCGCGCCTGGCTGCACGGGAGAAGGGCGAGAATCACGATCAGGCAGGTTACAAAACGCATTGCGGTTGATGGCATTATTTTGTGACCCGCGTATTGGAGGCATTTCATTATTGCGCTTATTGACCGCCGGCGTCGAACTGGATCATCGCCATCCCGGCGGCAAGTCCCGCATGGCTCCGCAAAGCCCTTTTGCCGCCCGAATCGCGCTCGCGCCCGTTGGCCGAACGCTGTCACGCGCTTGGAAGTGCAGCAGGTGGAAAGTGACAGGCTGAAGCCTGTCCTACGGTTGCCTGCGGAATACGCGCGGGACCCGGGGAGCGAGCATTTGTTCCGTAGGTCCGATCAGCACGCAATGATATTGCACTGAAGGGTGGCCTCATTCCCGATGGGGTAGGATTTATTTCGAACCTATGTTCGCCGTGTGCAGGTCCTTGGGTTTGTCCCATGGTTCGAATGGATAAGAAACCTTGTTCTCGCGCCGGATATTGGCAACTTTAAGGCCCATCATTTTTAGCCTGTACGATCGCATAGGCTCCTCGAACCACTTTTCACCCACTCGGTATCGAACGATCGACGACAGAACGCAGGAATAATTTCGCTGCGGTCTTCCGGCGGCCTGATAGATGGTTTCCACAAGGCTGATCGGCAGCAGGTCATGCGGCCGGACGTGTTGCCGGATTTTCAAGACTTCACGAACGGAGGGGTCGGAGGCTTGACGAGTGGCCACCAGGTCGGTCAGGACCATTTCAATTTCTTCCGTCCATACGATGACGTCGGTTTTATTGTCCAGCAGAAGCGCCACCGATTGCCAGCCATCCTGCCGGGCGAAACCGATGCTCGGACAAAAATCAAATTCCTTTTCCGGCTTTCTCGAATCGCCCCTGCCGCGCCTGGATTGCACCGCGAAATATACGATGGCGCATGTCAGTGAGAGCAGGGCAAAAGCGTAGATGGCAATGGTCCATTGCATGGTCTGTAATCCTGTAATTGCGTCTAGCTGTTGCGTATCGGACGAACAAGCGCTCATCTGCCGGCATCCGGATATTGCCGGGTTCAGCAGCTTCCTAAGCTGTCTGATTTGCGGCTGCCCCGTGCCGAATCATGCGTAACGCTTCGAGTATGGGGCTAATCTTGAGTCAGAGTATATAACCAATGTAGAAGATAACTCGAACAAGAAAATATTAATTTCAATACCCTATGTTTCCATAAGGCCTCCGATCGTAGTTCGCCTGCCCGGCCACCTCCCGAAGATCCCTTCACTAAAGCCTCCGATGGAATATACTATTCCCGTTCAAATCTAAACCGAATCAGTCCATTTCGACCTCCAGAGGAGTCACGATGAAAGCGATTCAAATTGAAAAGAACGGCGGGCCGGAAGTACTCAACTTCGTTGATCTTGCCGTCCCGCAACCGAAGCCCAATGAAGTGCTCGTAAAGATTTCCGCCGCCGGCATCAATTTTATAGATATCTACTTCCGTGAGGGGATGTACCCGCGCGCACTGCCGTTCGTGGACGGCCAGGAAGCCAGCGGCGTGGTGAGCGCACTGGGCAGCGAAGTGACTTCCTTCAAGGTGGGAGATCGCGTCGCTTACACGGGGGTATTGGGAGCATACGCGGAATTTGCTGTTGTGCCCGCGGGCCGGCTCGTTCGCGTTCCCCAAGGCATCACGGACCACCAGGCTGCGGCGGCCATGCTGCAGGGCATGACCGCGCACTACCTGGTCCACGACGCGTTTCCCTTGCAGAAAGGCCAGACGGCGTTGATTCACGCGGCGGCCGGCGGCGTCGGCCTCCTTTTGGTGCAAATGGCCAAAGACATCGGCGCGCGTGTGATTGCCACGGTGGGCACGGAAGAAAAAGCCAAGCTCGCGCGAGGGGCCGGCGCGGATGAAGTGATCCTGTATAAGGAACAGGATTTCGAGGTGGAAACCAAACGGATCATGGACGGAAAAGGCGTGGACGTCATTTACGACGGCGTGGGCAAAACGACGTTTGAGCAGGACCTCAACCTGCTCCGCCCGCGCGGCTACCTGATTTGTTTCGGCGCCGCCAGCGGTCCCGTTCCCCCGTTCGATCTCCAGCGGCTCGCTCCGAAGGGCTCGCTGTTTCTCACACGCCCGTCGCTGATGCATTACATCGCCAGCAGCGAAGAACTTCAGCGGCGCGCCGCCGATGTATTGGGCATGATCGAGGCGGGAAAGTTGAAATTGCGCATCGAGCATGTATATCCCCTGAAGGATGCGCAGCAGGCCCAACGGGACCTGGCAGGCCGCAAGACGACGGGAAAACTGTTACTGATTCCTTAGCCGGTTGCGGACGAGAAACTGCGAACGCGGTGCACTCAGCGCCGCGTTCGCAGTTCTCATGGTCCTCGTGATGTTATTTGGAGAAGGGCGGAAGGGGAGACAAAGGACTAAGGCGCCAGCCTCGTCCACCACAGAGCTTTCCCGACGATTTGCCAGCGCCGGTCGGAATCGATCGTGACGGTTTCGTAGTCCCGGTTTTCGGCCTCGAGCAGTTCCACGCCGCGGTATCGCCGGAACCTCGATACCGTCAAACCTTTGTCCTTGTGCCAGGCGATTACAATTTTCCCGTTCAACGTGGAATGTTTGGTCTGCGAGTAATCGACGGCCAGAATATCCCCATCGGAGATGATCGGGCTCATGGAGGACCCCCTGACACGCAGGCAACTGGTGGAAGCAGGGTTCGGGCACCAGGAAGCCGGCGCCGCAATCATGTCCTGCGCGGGGGCGTTGCTCAGATCGAGGATCTTGTCGCCTTTTTCTCCATGGGCGCCCGCGTGAACGCTCAATAGAGGTACGGCCACAAGTTGGGTCTTCTTCTTGCTCTTGAATTTACGGCCGCTTCCGGCGACGACGATATCGAAATCCGGAAAAACCGATTTAGGGAAGATGCGTTTCCCTTCCGGCAGCAGGCGCATGATGTTTGAGCTTTTTAATCCCGCGCATTCCCAAAAAAACCAGCAATCCGGATTTCCGGCCAGATCGCCGAGCTTGATGTAGCAATCCGAGCGCGGTTCCTGCAGGCCACGCTCCCAGCGGGAAACCGCCATGGCCGAGTATTGCAGTTGCTGGCCCAATTCCGCCTGGCTGAGGTGCAGGCGCTTGCGGAGGCACGCAATATGCCTCGCCCAATCGGGTATGGCGCTCCGGACATGTTGTGGTTTCCTTCCCATTGTATCCCTATCAATATTGAGATAACATCAACGTTAGTCCGGCCTAGCTTTAGCGCCCCTGCCGGTAATACTTGCAAGGAGAGTCATGACCAGTGACAAACAACATGTTAGCACGACTGCCTACAATTTGGCATCTCTCATCAGAGGCCTGTATGGGCGGGTAGCGCGGCAGCTCAAGGTTGACCCCTCATACGTGAGTCGCGTGGCTCGCGGGGAGCGTCAATCCCGCAAGATCGAAGCGTCACTCGAGCGGGAGCTGAAACGAATCCTGGCAATGGTGCGCACCAATCATAACGGGGCAAACCACAATGGTGCGGCCCATCGCGCCAGACAAAAAGCGAAGAAGAATTCACCAGTCAAGCGGCAAAAAAAGAAATCCATTCAATAATTCATACGAGAATCTATTGTTGTTGCTGAGCAGGTTGCTGCGCGCGTTCTGGTATGGTCGGGGAGTCTGCTGGGGAGGCCGTGTTTTCGCTGATTTGTTCGCGCCCATCATCGTCGAGCGCGGGGCGCACGCGAACGTCAACGGATAGGCGTTGTCCCGCATGTCCCTTGTACACACCTCGCACCGGCGCCACATCCCCGTAGTCACGCCCATAGGCAATGCGAACATGCTGCAATCCCAGCGGCATTCCCAGCGTCGGATCCAGTCCAATCCATCCGGAATCCGGCAAGTAGACTTCCGCCCAGGCATGTGACGCATAGCCCCCGATCACCTCTTGCAGTTTAGCGTCCGGTGAAGCGGCGCTTTCCGGAACCATATAGCCCGAAACATACCGTGCGGGCAGGCCGAGTTTGCGGACCACTCCCAGCAACAGGTGGGCGAAGTCCTGGCAAACCCCAGCCCCGATCGAAAGCGAATCTTTTATCGAGGAATTGACGTGCGTCGCCCCTTTTACGTAACTGAATTTTTCATGAATCAGCAGGGATGCGGCCTGCACAAATCCGGAAATGGTTCCGTCGCAGCTCCTCTGGGCTGCCTCCGCCAGTTCGTCCAGTTCCGGCAGGTGCGGCACATAGGCCGTGGGGACCACGAAATCCAGGAATTCCTCTTCCAGTTCCGCGCGATGGCCAGCCAGTTCGGAAAGCTTCATTCCATTCGGCGATGGCTGCGGCGCATCGTGCGCCAGCACGACCGACTCGGCCTCAATCTTCAGGTGGCGGTGTTCGGGAAGGATGTTGAATTGATGCACCCAGTTGCCGAACGCGTCCCGGTAGGAAGTGCCGCGCGAGACAGGTTGGGTGAGAAGGCGGAACGACAGGCAGCTTTGCGTTTCGTCATGGATCGGGCGCAGCCGCACCTCGTTATAGCTTTCCGAAACCGGGCCGTCGTAATGGAATTCCGTTGCATGCAGCAGATGATATCGGTTCATGCGACCACCGCGTAGTAGAAGTAGTTTCGAGCGATATCCTCACCAATCGACCCGCACATCTGCAGCATCTCGGTCAAATACGAGTGCAGGCCGGCCTTGAAAATTTCCGTAATTCTGTCGTACCGGAGCCGTTCGAGCACTTTCCCCGTGAGCCGCTCGGCTTCATTGGCGTAGGAGCCGGAGACGGTGCCGCTGATGGCGCGCAGCCCGGCCTGCACTTCGGTAATGCTGAAGCGAATCGAGCGGGGATGCAGCGGGTGCATGATCAGCATTTCCGCCACTTTTTCCGGTTCGATCGAGGAATGATATTTCCTGTGGTAGGTCTCGTAGGCCCCCACGGACTTCAGCACGGCCATCCACTGATGGTTGTCGGCGACGCCGATTTCCGCCGGGGCGTCGTACAGGATGTGGTATTGCACGTCCACCAGCCGCGCCGTCATTTCCGCGCGCTCGATGAACCAGCCGATCCTCAGAAATTCCCATCCTTCATCGTGCGGCAGCGTGGCGTCGGTGACGCCGTGAAAGCGATGGCTGCCGAAGCGGATGGCGTCGCAGAAACGGTGGGGTCCCGCCGCCATTTCCTCGGCCGCATGAAAGCGATTCACGGTGAAGTAGAGGCTGTTGAGGTCCTCCCACATTTCCCGCGAAATGTAGTCGCGGATGGTTCGCGCGTTCTCCCGCGCCTTGGTGATGCACTGCACGATGGAACTGGGATTGTCCTGGCGAAACGCGAGAAACTCAAACACGGCCTGCGCGTCGGCTTTTCCGTAAAATCGCCGGAAGCGCTCCTCCTCGCCCGCCATGACGATCAGGGGGTCCCAATGCAGACGGTACCTGTCCTTGGACTGTTCGAGTACGGTATGGAAATTCACGTCGAGGATGCGCGCGGTGTACTCCGCGCGCTCGATGTAGCGGGCCAGCCAGAACAGGGATTCCGCGATTCGCGCCAGCATCTCAGTCTTCTCCAAACAGGATCCAGGTATCCTTGCTGCCGCCACCCTGGGAGGAATTCACAACCAGCGAGTCCTTTTGCAGCGCCACGCGCGTCAGGCCCCCGGGGACGATCGTGACTTTTTCTCCGTCGTACAGGCAGTAGGGGCGCAGGTCCACATGGCGCCCCTCGATCGATCCCAGCGCCGGATCGTAGGAGGGCACGCGCGAAAGCGGAAGCACGGGCTGCGCAATATAGTTCCTCGGATCGTCCTTGATCCTTTGTCCGAAATCCTCCAGCCGTTGGTGATCCGCAGTGGGGCCCATGAGCATTCCATAGCCGCCGGACTCCCCAACCGCCTTGACGACAAGCTCGGGAAGGTGGTCAAGCACGTATGCCAGATCATCCTTCTTCGAACACAGATAGGTATCCACGCTTCTCAAAATTGGGTCTTCGCCTAGGTAATACCGGATGAAAGTGGGAACATAGGCGTAAATCGCCTTGTCGTCGGCGACGCCGTTGCCTACGGCGTTTGCAAGAGCTACATTCCCCGCCCGGTAGGCGCCCATCAGTCCGGGAACGCCGAGCGCGGAGTCGGGGCGGAAGGTCAACGAATCGAGGAACTCATCGTCCACGCGCCGGTAGATCACGTCCACGCGCTTCAGCCCGTGGATCGTCTTCATGTATACGATCCCGCCGTCCACGATCAGATCGCGGCCTTCCACCAGCTCGATGCCCATTTGCTGGGCCAGGAAGCTGTGTTCGAAGTAGGCGCTGTTATAAATTCCCGGAGTGAGCAGGACGATCTGCGCATCGTCGCCGCCCCGCGGGGACAGACTGCGCAGGATTCTGGAGAGTTCGGCGGGGTAGTGGTTGACGGGAAGCACTTCGTGCGCCTGGAATGCGTCCGGGAACGTGCGCATCATGACCAGCCGGTTCTCCAGCACGTAGGAAATGCCGCTGGGAGTGCGCACGTTGTCTTCCAGCACGCAGAATTCGCCCGTCTTGGAATCGCGGATGAGGTCGATGCCGCAGATATGCGTGTGAATGCCTCGCGGCACCTCGATGCCGATCACCTCGCGCAGAAAATGCTTGCAGGAATACACCAGCGAGCGCGGGATCATGCGGTCCGCGAAAATTCGCTGCTTCCCGTAGACGTCCTGCAGGAACAGGTTCAGCGCAACGACGCGTTGCGCGAGCCCCCGATCGATGCGTTGCCATTCCGAGTTCGGGATGATTCGGGGAATCAGGTCGAATGGAAATAAACGCTCCGTGCCCCGGCCGTCGCTATACACCGTAAACGTGATGCCCTGCAGCAGGAAAGAGAGGTCGGCATGCTGGCGGCGTTCCTCAAACTGTTCCGGCTGCATGGAGGACAGTTTTTCAAAAATCTTTGCGTAATGCGGGCGCGGCTGGTGCGGAGCAGAGAACATCTCGTCATAAAACGTTCCCGCCTGATAATCCCCGAATAGCCCCTGTAGAGGCATCTTTGATGGCGCCGCAGTCATGCTAAGACTTTAGCAAGGGCGCCCCTGATCCGGAGCATGAAAGAATCTATCCAACCTATCAGAAATACTGTGTTTAAGCCCTTGGCCGGGGGAATAGGAATTGGTGATTGAGCGCATGGGACCGGATCGGGGCGCCTGCCAGCTTGTATCCAGCTCAATCCAAAGAGATAGGGTTGTTCCGGATCAAATAAAAGTTTCGCCGGCGGTGGCGCGGAAACTTTGGATTTGATATGGTGTCGTGGTCAGATCCACGAGGATCCGGTCCACGACGACGACAATGACAAAAAAACTCCTTCTTTTCTTCTGTATTGGTTTGGCTTTTTGCTGTTCACCGCGTGCAGCCTCCGCGAGCAGGCTTGGCACGGAAAGGATTTCGGCGATCGTCATCGCGCCGGCCCCTGCCACTGATTCGGAACGCATTGCCGCGTTAGAAAAGGAAGTTGCCGCGGCCAAAAGCTCGGCCGACAACTCCTGGATGCTGATCAGTGCCGCGCTGGTCCTGCTGATGACGGGGCCGGGGCTGGCCCTGTTTTATGGCGGGCTGGTCCGGAAAAAGAACGTGCTCGCAACCATGATGCAGAGCTTCGCCATGATTTCCCTGGTCACGATTATCTGGGGAATCTTTGGATACAGTCTGGCATTCAGTCCGGGGAACAGTTTTATCGGCGGATTCGATTATATATTTCTGCGGGGCGTGGGCAGCGCACCGAATCCCGCCTACGCGGCGACGATTCCGCAACAGACGTTCATGATTTATCAGCTCATGTTCGCCATCATCACGCCTGCGCTGATCGCCGGAGCTTTCGCCGAACGGATGAAGTTCAAGGCCATGCTCATCTTCACGGCTCTTTGGACCATCATCGTGTACAGCCCGATGGCGCACATGGTGTGGGGCGAGGGTGGATTGTTGAACGCGGCTTTAGGCGGCCCGATTCCCACGCTGGATTTTGCGGGCGGAACCGTGGTGCACGTGACCTCGGGCGTTTCCGCGCTCGTCTGTGCAATCTACCTTGGCAAGCGGCTGGGCTACCCGCAGGTAGCCGTGCCGCCGCATAGCGTGGTTTTGAGTTTTGTCGGCGCGTGCCTGCTGTGGGTCGGCTGGTTTGGCTTCAACGCTGGCAGCGCTCTTTCCTCCGGCAGTCTGGCGACCAGCGCTTTTGTGGCCACGCATTTTGCCGCTGCTGCCGCCACGGCGAGTTGGTGCCTGGCGGAATGGTGGCGCAACGGAAAGCCCAGCGTATTGGGGGCAATTTCCGGCGCCGTGGCCGGGCTGGTGGCGATTACTCCGGCGGCGGGATTTGTCCGTCCGATGGCGGCGTTGGCCATTGGCTTCATCGCGGGCATTGTGTGTTACCTGATGGTAGCCGCGGTCAAGCCCCGCATGGGCTATGATGATTCGCTGGACGCTTTCGGGGTGCATGGCGCCGGCGGAACGATCGGGGCGATCCTTACGGGCGTTTTTGCCGTCAGTGCCGTGAACCCTATTTTGAAGGATGCCAAGGGCAATGTGATT
>DATLTA010000117.1:0-9052 GCA_035533775.1 Candidatus Dormiibacterota bacterium
AAGCAATCGAAGGCGCGAAAGCCATGTCGGCTCTAGGGGCAGCTAAAGGCGGTTTGGCACGGGCGAAGGCATTGACGCCTGAAAGGCGCAGCGAGATAGCCAGAGCTGCTGTACAGGAACGCTGGGCCAAACAGGGTAGGACTCCCCTTCCGAGAGCCACCCATGAAGGCACTCTAGTAATTGGGGAAATGGTTATTCCGTGTGCAGTCTTAGAAAATGGGCAACGCGTTTTAACTCAGAGCGGATTCATGAAGGCGCTTGGTCGCGCTAGGCAGGCTAAAGGACGTCAGTACTACGATGCAGACGTCAATATGCCCGCTTTCTTGACCGCAAAAAACCTTAAGCCTTTCATTTCCAGCGATTTGGAAGTGGCGTCTAGTCAGATCGAATTCTACACCGTGCGAGGAACGCGAGCTTTTGGTTATGCGGCAGAATTATTGCCTAAAGTCTGCGGTGTATTCCTTGATGCCGATGAAGCCAAAGCATTGGGACAGAATCAGAAACATATTGCCGTGCAAGCCAAGATTCTTATTCGTGGACTCGCTCACGTGGGCATCGTCGCGTTGGTTGACGAGGCTACTGGGTATCAAGACGAACGCGCAAGAGATGCCCTTGCTCAAATTCTACAAGCTTTTATTGCAAAAGAACTCCGGGCGTGGATTCCTACATTTCCCGCTGATTTCTATAAGGAACTATTTCGCCTACGGAATATCCCCTATAAGGAAGATGTAAAACGGCCTCAGTATATTGGGCATCTGACTAATGATTTGATCTATGCTCGCTTGGCCCCAGGCGTCTTGGATGAGCTACGGAAATTAACTCCTAGAAATGAGAAGGGTATGCTCAAAAGTCACTTGCACCGCAGGTTGACCAAAGATTTGGGACATCCGAAGCTGTTGCAGCATCTTTCCGCTGTCACTGCTCTAATGAAAGCTTCAGAGACATGGCGTCAATTTATGACAATGGTTGATAGGGCGCTTCCACGCTATAAGCATTTACCTTTGTTTGACGGTTTGGAACCGAAAGAATCCGACTCATGAGCATTTGGCGGCCCCCTTTAGCCGAGTTCGCCACCAACGTCAAAATTCAAATTACACTACTGCCCGGAGTGGGGCGGGGTCCTGATCCGCCCAATCTGCTAGCCTGCCCGGTTCGCGGGTCCGAGCGTCCGCCCGGACCTTCTGCCCGGACCTCCCTCCCTGATTTCCTGGCTGCGCTGGCCCATCGCGGCGGGCCGCTTCTGCCAGGCACTGGGACCCGGTTCCCGGGCAGGCTCGTCTCTCTCTCATGCGCAATTCCCCCGGTATCAATACGCGATGGCGCCTTCCGGAACGATTGCGCGTTCCGCAAGTGTTTTCTAGACTGCCAGAGGACCGGTTTTGCGGTGAAGTTTGCGGACCTGCCGCACGGCCTTTTGAAAGCAGGGACTTTCGTAGCCGCGCAGAGAACTTTTGCAGAGCCAGCCAATGAATCAGCCTCCATGGAGACAGTTCGGCCGAAATCTTTCCATGACCCGCCTGGCGATCCTTATTTTCGCTGCCAGTTCGGTCATCTATGCGGTTTCCCCCCAGGGAAAATCGACCATGCCGGATTTAACGCATGGGGCCGAACTTACACGCGTGGCGCTCAGCGTGGTGCAGGAGGGCAGCTTCGCCCATCCTTTTTTTTCGCTTCCGACGGGTCCAACCGCGCACGTGGCTCCGGCCTACGTGCTGGTCTATGCGCTGGTGGCCAAGCTGTTTGGAATCGGATGGGCCGGCGCGAAGGTTCTATGGGCGCTGAACATCGGTTTTCTGGCCCTGCAACTGGCATTGCTGCCGATTCTGTCGAGGCGCCTCGGCCTGGGCGCGTTGCCGGGAGTAATTGCGGCGGCCCTCGGAGCCGTGGTTCAGCCCTACGCCATTCTGCCGGAATGGGAGTCGCAGTTCACCGGGGCGTTGCTGGTTGCCGTATGCGTGCTTACGGTTTCGTATTTCCAGAAGCCGCGGGATTGGCGGCACTCCATCCTCCTGGGAATTCTCTGGGGCGCAGTCATTCTGACCAATCCGGTGTGCGTGCTGTTGCTGCTGGCGTGGCCGCACGTTGCCGCGATTGAAAATTCACCCGAGATGATGTCGCGGGCGCGCCAAGCCATGCTGGTGATGGTGGCAGGCGCGGCGCTGGCATGCCTGCCCTGGTTCATCCGCAACTACCAGCAATTTCACGCGGTTTTCTTCATTCGTGACAATCTGGGCCTGGAGCTTTCCACGTCGAACAATTCCTGCGCCGGGCCGACGGTGCTGGGAAACATCCTTTCCGGTTGCCACAAGCGGACGCATCCCAACGCCAATGCCGCCCTGGCGGCAGAGATCATCGACAAAGGCGAAGTCCAATTCAATCGCGACCAGATGAGGCAGGCGATGGGCTGGATTAGGTCGAATCCGCGCGCGTTCGCCTGGCTCACGGCGCGGCGTTTTGTTCGTTTCTGGTTTCCGTACCTTGGAAATTTCCGCTATTCGATACCCATGGGGATGCTTACCATCCTGTCTTTCCCCGGACTGATGTGGATGTACCGGGATCATCGCCGCGCGGCATTGCTGTTTGCCTCGACGCTTTTCCTGTACCCGCTCATTCATTATCTTGTTCAGTTTGAAGCGCGCTACCGCTACCCGATCTTCTGGGCCACGCTTTTGCCTGCATCCTACGCCGTTGTGAAGATCATCGGCTGGTTCGGCCGCGCAAGCCTGCCTGATACCCCCGCCGCTATGAAAGAATCCGATCCGCTGCCTGCTGAGAAATACATCTGGAAAATAAAAATGTGGTGCGGAAGAAGGGACTCGAACCCCTACGGCCTTTCGGCCACCAGCTCCTAAGGCTGGCGCGTCTGCCAATTCCGCCACTTCCGCGTTGCCCGACAGTATAGCATCGGGACCGCCCCGGCATGCTCGCGAGACGCAGGCCGCCGGGCGAAGTGTTTCGAGGGAACGTGCCAAGAAATCTCGAAGCTGCACTGCTCCGTCCGCACAGCCGGCTGCGCAATTCACGGCCCTTGAATGCAGGAGGGCGCAGTGATAGCCTTCGCGTCATAGTCAGTCGGGCCTTTCCTTAATGTAACGTCCACAGGGAGACACACATTGCCTTTTTGCACGAAGTGCGGGGGAGAAGTTGCGGATGGTGCGGCATTCTGCCCAAAGTGCGGGCAGGCACAGACAGGAGGACATATGACACAGGCAACGCAAAGCGCGCAACCGGGCATGTCGGAAAATGTTGCAGGATTGTTGTGCTACGCGCTGGGGTGGATCACGGGAATCATCTTTTTCGTGATCGACAAGCGACCCTACGTGCGATTTCACGCGGCGCAGTCCATCGTCGTGTTCGGCGGGCTGCATATCATCAACATTGCGATAGGGATTGTCTTTGGAGCCGGAATCATGATGTTTGGTGGATTCGGCGCATTCGGCCTGGGGGCCGCGCTGTATGGCCTGGTCAGTCTGGTCGCGTTTGTTTTATGGATTATTCTCATGGTGAAGGCCTACCAGGGCGAAAAGTTTGAAGTACCGGTAGCCGCGGGAATCGCCAAAAGCTTTGCCGGCCAATCATAATTTGGGGGCGGATGCGATAACCCATCGTCCCGCGGAGCAATGGTGGGCATGGATTGCGGCGCATCCGCATCCCCAATCGCAATCCTTAATTTTTTGGAATTTTTTAGGAATGGAATTTTCTGGCAATCCGCCCTTTTCATCTTGACATTCTTGCCGGTCCCAGCCATCGTTTAGGACTTTCCATTATTCCAGCGGGCTATAACGCCGCGGTGGATTCGCGCGCGGCAGTGTTGCATTATTTTGTGGAATGGAGCGTACAGGGAAAGTGGCAGATCCGGTCAAAGTTCGCTTGTGCTTTCACGACCGATGCTTCGATGGCGCGGCGTCGGCGGCCGTCTTCTATCGATTTTTTCGCGAGCGCATCCATCCTGGCGCGGAATTTCACTTCACGGGCATGACGCATCAGGCGCGACAGCCGTTCTTCGAGGGCCTTTTCGACGGAGATGAAAACGTCATCGTCGATTTTAAGTATTCCAGTTCGCCGCGCGTGACCTGGTGGTTCGACCATCACCAGAGCGCGTTCCTGACGCCCGCCGACGCGGAGCACTTCCGCCAGGATCGCAGCGGCCACAAATTCTACAATCCCGAATACAAGTCCTGCACCAAGCTGCTGGCGGACGTGACCAGCGCGCAATTCGGCTTCGACATCAAGCCGCTGGCCGAATTGATTCACTGGGGCGACATCATCGACGGCGCGCAATATCCCACGCCGGAATCGGCCGTGGCCCTGACCGAGCCCGCCACGCAGCTGGCCCTGGTGATCGAGGCCGCTCCGGAAGACGGACTGGTGCCGAAAATCATTCCGGATTTGTCCGAGCGCACGCTGGCGGAGATGATCAAGCTGCCGATCGTCGCGCGGCATCTTGGCCCGCTGCTCGAGCGGCATCACAAGTCGATCGACATGATGCGGGAGCGCACCGAGGTTCGCGGCGGCGTCATCTTTTTCGATCTGAGCGACCTGGACCTGGAAGGCTACAACAAATTCATTCCGTACATGCTGCACCCGCAGGCGCGCTATTCGGTCAGCGTCCTGAAGACGCCGACGCGGTCGAAAGTCTCGCTGGGCTCGAATCCCTGGAATCCCGATGCCGCCGAAGATAATCTGGCAAGCCTGGCGGAACACTACGGCGGAGGCGGACATCCGCGCGTGGCCGCGATTTCCCTGGAGCCAACCGATCTGGCGCGCGCGAAACAAGTAGCCCAGGAAATCGCCGAAAAGCTGCGCCGGTAACGGGTGCCGGTAACGGGGAAAAGTGCAATCGTCGCAAGGCGCGCGCGGCATCGCGGTCCGCAATCTTGCTTCGGGACTTCTTATTTTCATGAGCGCCGCACAGACCGCCTGAAAAATGATCGAGTCGTGGTAAAATAAAAAGTTCGTGGACCGGTAGCTCAATGGTAGAGCAGCTGACTCTTAATCAGCGGGTTGTAGGTTCGAGTCCTACCCGGTTCACCATCTACTTTCAATAACTTAGCTTCTTCGGGATTCTCCGAAACAAAATACGGTGCCCAATTTTGTGCCACACATGGCTAAAAATCGGTTCCGCTCAGATCGTCCACTGCCATGCGCTTCGTTTACATTCTGATATGTGAATAGTGTTCCATCATGGCGCGGGAGACGTGCCCGGCGAGCGCAATTACGGTTGAGTCCGACGCCTGAGACTCGGCCAGTCGGGAGATAAAGGTGTGATGGAGATCATGGAGGTGGCAAGTGACGCCAGCGGCCTTGCTTGCGCTTTCCCAGGCCACCGTCCCGCGCTGGGCATAACGCCACGAGCGTTCGGAGTGTCAAAAGCATCTATCAAAGGTGGAAGGCTGTGCGGAATGGTTTTTGGAGCAACATGGAGGTTGCTTCAAATCACCTTAATGCGTCTTCATGTCGCGGTCACGACGGTGCCTGGCACCGGGTAAGGCTTGTGCAAGAGTGATTGATCTTATATCACCATAGATAATTAAACATGGTGGGGTATATGGATTTTTGATTGCGTTTGGTTCCAGGGAGTCAATCGCAATGGCCACATAGGCTTTATCCCGTTCAGACATAATAATTATCGTATCAACTTGCTTCTTACGGAGAATTGACGGTTCGGAAGTTCGTGTCAGAAGTGTATTAGCAAACGATTCTATTTACTGACGACGGGACCGTTGGATCTCCGCTTCGTGTGAGCCCATCGTGGCCGGGGCACAATTGTGTGGTAGGCGAAGGCTGGTGGTCCAGTCTTTGGACGATTTTGAATTTGTGTGCGCCCCGGTCTTCGGTTTTGGAAGGCTGTGGATTTGACGCGATCGTTCGGTTCGCGCGCGTCCTTGAGGGAAAAGAATAAAAATGAATTGCAAAACCGGGCCATCCGCCCATGAACAGGAGGAATGAAGAAACCCTTTCCTTACCGTCGCTTTGGTCGCACCGATGTTTCTGTGCACCGCTGGTAATGAACCTTTACGCCCGTGTCCAGACATGATAAAAATCGCCGGTGACTCAATAAGGAGGACCGGATTCCATGAGACGCCTTTCAGTTCTTGCTGCCTTCGTTGCGCTTGCGCTCGTCCCTATTACTTTGTTTTGCCAGGTATCGGCCAAGTCATCGCAGTCCGCTGCGGACGCAAACATCAATCAGGTTCTCAAGCTGAATGAGCGGCTGATGGCCGCCGAGGTAAAGCCGGATGTCGCCTTTGTCAAAAGCATCCTGGCCGACGGGTACACGAATACCCACGCGAACGGGGTTGTACAGTCCGAAGCGCAATTCCTGGAAGGCATGAAAACTGGTTCACACGGCTACGGTTTGCTCGACTTGAGCGACGTTCACGCGCGCACTTACGGCGCCACCGTGATCGTCGAAGGGCACGTCCATATCCAAGGAACCAATATGGGCAAGCGGATAGGCGATGGACACAACTTGTTTTCCGAAGTCTGGGTCCGGCAAGGCGGCAAATGGCGCATTGCGGCCTGGCTGACGCTTCACCTTCCCGCTGCCAAAAATGGAGTGGCGGCCAATCGCGAGGCCAACTGAAGAAGTTGCTTCACGCCCGTCACATACGCCAGGCACTTCGACAGAGTCCCGCGAAGGGATGCCCAACAAGTCAGGAAAACCAAGGTTGAGTGCAATGCGGACGATCCTGTCAGGATAAAGTCGCATTCCGATAACTGGACGTAAGGAGTTGGCCCAGCCCCAATTTTTACTCCACCAGGCGAGCCTCTGGATTTGGATTACCAAGCGTATTTATGCGGGTTTGGACGTGGTGCGGGCACCTTTTTTTGGGGGGGTACAGATGCCCGAATCAAAAAACTGGCCGCAGCATTGCATATTGGCGTTCTCCAGTGTACGGTTAATCTGCAATATTTGGTTCGAGGGGGGACTTCCAATGCGTAAGCTGCTAATTCTAAGTTGTGGAATTTTATTTCTGTCGTTGACCTTGTCGGCGCCGTCCGCCCACGCCCAGATCTGGGCGCCTGAGCATGGCCCCATTCAAATTGGAATTGGCTATCAATATTCGCATTACAACGTATTAGGGACTACGTTTCACAATCACGGCTTGAATACAACCTTTGCCTACCACGTGTTCGATCCCCTGACCGGCGCTTCCAGGCGTATCACCGCGTCCCTCGAAGGGACCGTGGCATCCGGATTCGAAGGGCACGCTACGGGATTTTCTTCCAATGTCGAGGCTAAGTCTTTGTTCGTCGGCGGCGGCCCGCACCTTGCCCTCGAAAGCGAATCGCGTCTCGAGCCTTGGGTTCACGTGTTGGTGGGTTTGGATCACCTTCGATTCACACAAACTTCTACCTTGGGGACTGCAAACGCCTTCGGTTTCATGGCCGGCGGCGGAGTGGATTTTAGATTGAACGGGCCGATCGCCTGGCGAGTTCAGGCTGACTATCTTGGAACGCGCTTTTCGACTTGGATACAGTCCAACTATTCGTTCGGCACGGGCCTGGTCATTAATTTCTAGTTCCCGTACTAGTTCCCGTTCTCGTTCCTGGACGGGTGGTCCGGCGCACGTTCTGCCTGATTCCCCATGCTAGATTTCCGAAAATTCGCCCACGGGCGAATTTTCGGAAATCGTAAGTCTATGCGCTCGCATCGTATCCATTCTCAAGGTAGAATCCACACCGGCAAGGGGGGAGGGATGTCCCTCGACATTGACTCATGGGAGGCACAGGATATGTTACGTAACCGGATTGTTGGAATCGTTGCTGTGACTGTTTTTTTTGTCGCGGCAAGTTCCGTGGGCGCGGCTCCGCAGAGCAAGGGGCTCATCACCGAAAAAACCATCTCCACCGACATGGCGCTCACCATGGCGCAAGCGGCGATTGCGAAGTGCCGCTCTGAAAATTACCACGTCAGCGTGCACGTGATCGACGCTAGCGGCCTGGACAAAGTGGCCATGCGTGACGATGGCAGCGGCGCAGTAAACTTTACCGTGAGCAAGCAGAAAGCCTTCACCGCGCTGACCTATCGCCGGCCCTCGTCCGTGATGGAAAAGGCCATGGCGAATATGTCGCCGGCCCGCATCATTCCGGGGATCTTTGCTGTGGGTGGCGGCCTTCCCATCATTGTAGACGGCCAAACCATTGGCGCGATTGGCGTGGGCGGAGCCCCCGGCAGCGACAAGGACGAAGCCTGCGCCGCTGCGGGTCTGGCCAAGGTCGCCAACCTGCTCAAGTAACCCGGCGCACGGCGGCCTCACGGCAATCCACGGTTGAGGCCCCGGAGCTGACCTCATGGTGTGCCTGATTGGCTTGCGGCCGAAGTGCAAGAAGTTCGGCCACAGGCTATCAGCCGCGCGCGCTTTGCGAACCTGGGCCGGGCTTTTGCGGACTTTTGGAAGACGAGCAGGTCCGCTGCCCGGCTCCCGGCTTCGCCTCGCTAATATAAGCAGGGCCTGCATCGCGGCACGCGGATCGATTTTTATTTCCGGAGCCGTTGGTGGCCTGTTTCTGATATTTCCCGGTTTTACTTTTAGGAATGCGCGCAGCCGCGTCGTCAGTCGAAAAGGTTTCCGGATGCAGGCTGGGACCCGGAAATGTTTGCCGGTGTGGACCCTGCGTTCCAGAGATGGCTGAACGTTTCCAGCGTTGCCGGGCCGTGGCCGGCATAATGATTGTTGGCGAAAGCAAGAATCTGGATTTTCCGCTTCTGAACGGTTTTCAAAAGCCTGACCCACTCGGCAAGGTCGCTGCTGCGATCCACGATGACTTTGTCCCAGGTCCTGGTCCGCTCCTCAATCCCTTTTCTGTCCCCGAGCCAGCGCACATACGTGAAGTCCGTCGTAATGGGATCGATTTTTTCAAACCACTGCGCGGGGCGAGGCATCCAGGATTGATCGATCAGGGCCAGCGCGACCCCGTGGGAACGCAGCGCCTCGACCAGTTGCGGCACCAGCCAGATCTTGTTCCGAATCTCCACCGCGAATCTGTAGTTTTTGGGAAGCTTTTTCAGGAAGGGAATCAGCAGGGCCAGGAAATCGTTCAGACC
>DATLTA010000118.1:0-9183 GCA_035533775.1 Candidatus Dormiibacterota bacterium
TGGTCAAGTTCCAATTCGGCGGCCAGCGATAGATGCCACCGGGTTCGGGGAAAATTGATCCTTGAAGAATAAATGTGCTGGGGCGCGCTTCCGATCCCACGGCGGCCGCGTTTTTACCGCTTGCAGGAGCAATAAAGGAAAACGGCGTCGCGGCAAAATCCAATCCCCCGCGGGAGACGCTCGCATTCACTGCGCCGATCCGCAACGGAGCGGGCAAGGCTGTGGCCGTCAGCGTCTCTCGCGTGCCGGCAATGGCTCCCTGCTGGAGCTGCAGCGGCCATCCTCCAAGCCTCACGTCTACGCCAAGCGCCCCCTCGATGTGGAGATCTTCCGCAACATCCGGGTACAGGCAGCGATACCACGACAGCACATCCTCCAATCCCAGCGTCGAGGTTTCAATGTGCAGCTCGGGATCAAAACCGTTTACCCAATCCACATCGCCGGTTCCTTGCAGGCGCGAATTGCTCATTTCAATCAGGAAGTTCCGAATCCGCGCGTGAGGTTCGCCCAATCGCCAGACGGCATCCAGAGAAATATTTGCCGCGGGATCGGTTTCGCGTACCGGGAGGTTCCATCCATGAATGCCCGTCATCCGGGCAACTGCTGAAATGGACCACTGCGCGCCGCTGGAACCGCTGACAGGCGCTGCACCGGGCGCCGGCGGAGCGACCCGGGCATTCAAATCCAAGGTAAGCTGGCCGCGCATTCCATAATCTTTCTCCCGCGCCAGCCGCAAAGCATCGGCCAATGACGCCGCGCGCCAGGTCAAATTAAGTTCGGCAGGCTGGAGGCGCGCGGACGTTCCGGCAATCGTGCCGCGCAGGCGCAGCAAACCAATATCCTGCAACTCGACGCCGGCGCGCATGGGCCGCGCTTCCAGATCGAGCTGCCACCGGCCTGTACGATCCTGCTCGACGCTGCCGGATACATCGGTCAATGCGAAGGGACTCTTATTGTCCTGCTGCTTGAAATCGATGCGGCCGCCATCCACATCGATGCTCGTGAGGCGGGCGGCGCGGCCGCGCGAAGCGGCCAGAGGGCCGACAAAGCCAGGGCGGGAACCGCCGGCCGGAGCGGGGGGCAACCAGCGCTCGATGTTCCAATGCCCGTCGGCATCGCGCACCAGATTCAAGCTCGGCTGCAACAGGGAAAGGGAACCAAATTCGACACGCCCGGAAAACAGGGCCGACCAGCGCAACCCCGCCGTCAGCTCATCGGCGCGCAGAAAATATTCGTAGCCGAAGTGCGGATCCTCCGCGACGGTGACCGAATAAGCCTCCAGCCGCGCTCCATCGAGCAGACTGAAATCAAACCGACCAACGTCCACAGGACGCCCAAAGCTGGCGACCAGCCGCTCGAGCAGATAGCGCCGCGCCGCGTTAGTCTGCAGGGCGCGTGAAAATCCGGTGCTGGCGGCCAGCAGCAACACGGCAGCCACCAGGATGACACGAAGCCATTTTCGTCTGCTCATCGTGAAAGTAGGAATTGTTGCAAATGGCGGGAAAGAAGAAAAGAGCCGTCTCAGTGGACCTCATGCAGCATGCGCGACCACCGGGTCCGCGACGGCAGATGCAGGAAGGTATCGAGAAAGTTCAAGACCCACCCGCTCATGCTTTGATTCACGCCGTCCTCGCGCGTATCCCTCACCGACCAGTAGATCACCACCGGACGGCCCATGATCGCGTTGCGGTCCACAAATCCCCAAAACCTGCTGTCCCAGCTGTGATCGCGGTTATCTCCCATGGCAAAGTATTTTCCGGGAGGAACCACAATTTCCCCGTCCTTGACGTATTGAAAAATCTGATCCGCCCATTCCGGCTGCATATTGGCCTGCAAATATTCCGAACTGCGCGGGGGAAAGTTGTCTCCAAACGGGTCATATGGCGCCGCCGGATCGCGCACGACGTACGGCTCGATGATCCTTTGCCCATTGACGTACACCTGCTGGTCCACAATCTTAATGCGGTCCCCAGGAATGCCGATGACGCGCTTCACATAGTGCGGATGGTCGGCGTAAGGAAATTTGAAAACAATAATATCGCCGCGGTGGATTTCGCGATACGGCAGGACGCTGTCATACCAATGCCCTCGCCCGCCAAAAATAAACTTGTTCACCAGGAGGTGGTCGCCCACCAGAAGCGTCGGTTCCATGGATTGCGAGGGAATCTTAAAAGCCTGCACGATGAACGTCGTACCGAACAGCGCGAGAATCACGGTAACCAGGAGCGATTCGATATATTCCCGCAAGGTCGCGGGATGCGGCTCGGCACGGCGCGCCGCCGCTTCGCGCGCTTCCATGACCTGTGCGGATTCTGTCATCTCTTGGGTTCCTCAGATTCCTTTAGCGCCCATTTGGATCAAGGCCGCCACGGCTGCCGATTGTTCGGCTTCTTTCTTGGTTTTGCCTGCCCCTACGCCCGCAATTTCTCCCGCAATGCATAGTTCCACGCGGAACGTCTTGCTGTGGTCCGGCCCGGTTTCCTCGACAACGCGATAGCTGCCCGGAGCGGCACCCCGCGATTGCAACAACTCCTGCAACTCGGACTTATAGTCCGTGCGGCCCAACCGCTCCGCCTCGCCCGCGATGGCGCCATCTACCAGCGACCTTTGCACAAATCCCCGCGCGGCTTCCAGGCCGGCGTCGAGATAAATCGCGGCGATAACGGCTTCGTAGGCGTCCGCCAGAAGCGCCGGCTTCAACCGCCCGCCGGTCTTTTCCTCTCCCCGGCCCAGACGCAAGTGCCGTCCGAGTCCAATTCGCTGCGCGGCCAGGGAGAGCGCGGCGGCGTTGACCAGGCGAGCCCGGCTTTTGGAGAGATGACCTTCGCCCCAATCGGGAAATGCTCGAACCAATTCTTCGCTAACCACTAATTCCAGGACAGCGTCTCCCAGAAATTCCAGTTTCTCGTTGTCCTCGGAGGGATCGTCCGCTGTGCGTTCGGGTATCCGCGAACTGTGCATCAAAGCCTGAACCAGCCGGCGAGAATCGCGGAACTGATGTCCGAGGATCGACTCCAATTCCGCGATCTCGCTGGCGGCCATGGCTCTGAACCCTTACCTGCCCAGCTTAGTTTCCGCGTCGTGCTTGGCGGCTGCCGCACGAGCCTTGCACACCGAGGCCAAAGGTCCCGACAACGAGCACTTCCCGTAGGCAACGATCGCATCGTTGTAATAACTGGCCCCCGAGTCGGCGTTGCCGAGCAGGTAGTAATCCACGGGATCGGGAGAGGAAGCCAGCGTCACGGCCTGGGTCAATTCGGTGCGCGCGTCTTCGAATTTCTGATGGTTGAGGTCAATCAGCCCCAGCCCGCTATGGGCCAGAGACAGCTTGTCGTTCTTCGCCTTCTCAAAGCTGGCTTCGTCCGCATTGGCCGGCTTGGGAATGTTCGGAATCAGCTCGATGGCGTGATGCGCGTACATTTCCGCCTTCTGCAACTCTTTTGCGCCATCGGGAGTTGTGTCATGAAATCGTCGCGGGATGGCCATCGCCAGAATTGGGAGCACGTCCACGTTGTCGGGATTCAGCTCCAGCGCCTTGTCGCCTACGGCAAACATCTTGTCCATCTGGCCCGTGGCAAAATAGGCGGTGGTCAACGTTCCATAGACTCCGGCCAGATAATGGCTTTGCGGGAATTTTGCTACAAACTCCTCGCCAAGCTTGATCTGAGTCGCGGGAGCCGCGGTGCGCGCGGCAAAAAACGCCTTGTACGCTTTCTCTTCGGCCTTATTATACTTGTACTTGGGTGCCGGCTTCCCCGAATCGGCCTTGTCCGCCTGGGCAGATGGGGATGGCTGGCGAGCGCTGGATACGCCCGCTCCCATGGAAATAGCAACAGCGAGTCCTAACACTACCGCCGGCCATCTGAAAAACTTTGCCTTCATGATATCAACTCCTCCGCTGAAATAGTTCTCGGAGAGATTGCAAATGCTCCGAGTAAATTGTTTGCTGCCCCTGCCTCTGTTCTGCCGTCCGTTGTTTATTGAAGTGTTTCACTCAAATTTTTAACTCAAAAACACAAAGCCCAATTATGGTTTTCCGCCGGGCGGCTGATTATGCGACGGCGGCTGGTATCCAGTATCCACGCCGTGCTGGGCGGCCGCGCGCGCCGACTCCGGCGCTCCCGCCACGGCCAGGGCGGCTCGATACTCCGCCACCGCCAGCTCCCGCTGTCCCTCTACATCATATATTCTACCGAGATAAATGTGCGACCAGGAGAGATTCGCCGGATCCATTTGCGCGCCGGCATTCGAGGAACCCTTGGGCGCGCCGGCAATCACCTTGGCAAAATATTCCCGCGCCAGTTCCGGCTTTCCCTGCAGGGCGGATGCCACGGCCAGCCCATAGGTCGCTCGCAGGTCGTCGGGATGAGAGGCAAGAACACTCTCGAACGCCGTCGCCGCCGCATCGCCGTTGCGCGCGTAAATCTGGCGCTGCCCTTCGGCCAACTCTTCTTCGACCGCATCGGCGGGATGAACCTGCGATTTCGCCGCCGGGGGTGCGTTTGCCGGCGCCGCATCTGCAAACTTCATGGTGCGCAGCCGCTTTTCTTCCGCGACCACATTGATCCCCTTGATCAGATCAGGCAGGTAGTACCCCATCGCGGGTTCCGATTTTTCAAACCCTGCCAGACCCGCATAAATGGGGCGAACCAGAACATAACCGCTGCGGTCGTCCTGATCGAGGGCCGAGGCCAAATCCGCTGGGGCGAGATGCCGCAGGCGGATTTCGACAGCGCGAACCAGGCACTCGTCAAAAAATGCAGGGTAATCGTCGTGCATCGCCTGCGGCAGGAGCGGGGCGCGCGCGGCGTATTCCAGCAATGGCGCCATTCGCGCGGCCTGAGCGCGGTAACGAATCGCCATCGGATCGAGCATGAAGTGCAGGAATGCGTGGCGAATGTCATCCATCGACAAATCGGCGCTGGGGGGAACGACAATTTCGTAATGATCGCCATAATTCCGAAAATTTGTATTCTCCCCTGCCAGAGGTTCGACGTAGACGGAAAAATGGCGCGCGCTGCTGGGCCTCAGGATTTCGCGAAGATAGTTTGTGACCGTGAAAACCAGGTTGGAAACCGGCGCGCGATACAGATCGACACCGCGCTCATAATCGGGCTGGTAGGCCTTCCAGAGCTCGCCGATCTTCGCTTCGCGGTAAAAATTGGCCATGATCTCGTTGAAACCTGCCAGGGCGAGCGCGTCGGGCGGCAATTCGTCCCGGCGGATTTCAAATTGAAATTTAGGGGGAGGGCCTACTGCCAGCGCAAAGGAAACGAACCGGGAAAAAGTAGCCCCGGAATCCGCAAGCGCGTGCTCCTTGTAATACGAGCGGAGAGCATCAATGGCCGGGCCATGCAGCGCGAGCATGCGCTGGCGCAACTGGATGCGGCCAGACGTCTCACCCGAGGTGTCCGCGTCCGCCTGAAATCCAGAGGCATCGAGCGCGCACAAAACCGCAAACAGCTGCGAGCTCGTCTCCACGGAAATTGTGGGGTGTGATTCCTGGGCACGCGGCCGCGCCGTTGAAGCCGATGAACTGGACTGCGGCGCCGCGTTCGCCCGAGCGAACGAAGCCAACAGCAGGCCCGCACTTAGCCAGGCCACCCGCACCGATAGCTTTCTGTTCAGAATGGGTCGCAATCCTTCATCCTATCTTGTTTCGAATTTACAAGGGCCATCGAGCGCAGTCAAGAAACCCTTATTGTATTGGAAGGGTCAATCCGCCGTCAGGTTGTCCGTCTATTATTCTAGCTGTGAACCCTGCATGAGAGGATAGAAAATCCAGGCAGGCTAATTCAAGCGGAAATTGAGGGCCACAGTCACCCGCGATGGAGCCGCTTTTCCATCAATCAGGGCGGGCGAGTACTTCCATTTTTTCACCGCATCCAGCGCCGCCTGGCGAAGAAACATCGGGCCGCTCACAATCGTGTCCTCCACCACGTTGCCCTTGGTATCCACGCTGACGGCGACAACGACGTTGCCTTGTACATTCGATTGCCTTGCTGCGGCGGGATATACGGGGGGCGTGGAGGAGATCAGCTTCGCTTCACGCACGGTTTTTGCGGAACGCGCTGGCAAAAGCTCAGCAGGCGGCGCGGGCTGATTCCCGGTGCGCACGACGGAGGAGAGCATTGCCCCGGCGGGAGTTCCTCCCGCGCCTGCTATTGTAACGACAACCGGCCCACCCAGTGGGATGCCCTGTGCGATCCGGGCGGAATTTTTACCCGGAGCCACCGGAGAACTCATCTTGAGGCTGGGAATCGTTTGCCGCTGTGCAGGCGCGCGATTCACCTGCTTTGATTCCTCGATGCTTGCAGGCCGCCGCGCATTTCGTGCATCTGATGATGCCGGGGCATCCACTGCAACCGGCCCCCCAGCAGCGGCCGAGTCCGGCTGGACAGCCTGAGACGTGGCTTGGTCCGCAGCGGGCTCAGAAGGAACAGCAAGAGGCACAGCAGATGCCTCCGGCTGGCTTGTGAGAGGTACCGACGGCGTCAACGCGGGAGTGCTTGCTCGAGGCATCAGAAAGTAACCCGCGCCAAGCCCTACCAGAAGGACCAGGAATGCCCCGCCCACGATCATGGGCATCCGTCCGCGAGAGGTACCCGGCGATAAAGCCGATGCCGCCAGGCCCTTGCTCATAAAATCGTTCGACAGGGCAGATTTTCGCGCTGGAGACGATGGGACAGCACGCGACGGTGGAGTTGCGGGTTCTTCGGAGACTGGATTCGAAATGGAAGATGGCACATTGATCGGGGAGATTGACTTCGCTGTTTCCAGCCCGCCGCGATCAGACACTGCACTGCCCTTGCCGTCGGGCGAGGCAAGCGCGTTCTCGGCGTTCTTCTTATTCTCGCTCGCCGCAACCGGCGAGAACGTGGGCGTCAATGCCGCAGCATCTTCTTCAAATTCAAAACCTGGCGCGTTGCTCGATGCGCCGCCCAGGTCCTGTTTTGGAGCCCCTGCCGGAGGTGTCACTGGCCGTGCGGGAGGAGACATGGAAGGCGCAACACCACTGGGAGAATTGCCTGGACCAGAAGTTCGTCGAATGCACCAGAAGTCCTCTACCGGCTCGATAAATTGGACTTCAATGTAACCCTTTACATTGTGGAGATTCCTTCCCTGCTCAACGCGGCAAACGACATCTCTGCCTTGCTGGTTCGAAAGGATGACTTTCTGGCCGGGAGGAATCGGATTCGCGATGCGGAGCACCGCCGCATTGTCGAAAACGATGACGGTTTTGCCCTCTTGCCGCGTAGGACCGGAAGTTCCATGCGGATTGCCATCTTCTCCCGGCAAACTTCGGATGCTTACGGGAACTTCCAGGCATGCAGGGCTTGATCGAAGGGATTGTCCCGCCGCAGTTTGGAGGTTCTGCGAAGGCGAGCCAGTATTGGCTTGGCCAGCAATTTCGGAAGAATCTTTGGCCGTCAGCGTCATGGTGTTCCGATCAGCTTCGGTCCCACGCTAGTTCGAATGGGTGCAACATCAGAGTGGAGTTATTTTGAATCGCGGGGCGGACATGGGCCTATAGTACGCGGGTACTACGTTGGAAATTTCGGGCGGGAGAAACGGGATGAATGTGGCTTTTGCTTATTATTCTTTATTTGCTGATCCGCAATGTTTGCTTATCCTCGAACGGAAATATCGCTAAAACTAAGAACGACATGGCCACCCGAGGTAAAGCGTCCAAAGCTCATCTGGGGGCGGAAACGTGAAAACAGCAGCAGCATGTCGAGTTGGCGGCGAATCATGTCATTGTCGGGGCCGGAAAGGATTCGATAATCCACAGCTTCGCCCTGGGCATTGACCGTAGTTTCCACCAGCAGAGCGTGCGGCCCGGAATGGCCCGTTTCCTCCATGCCCGTAATCGGAAACGGCGCCAAAGACAGCAAGCGCGCCGGCTGCAGAAGATTGGTTGGCGCATCATTCGTCACAGCCCGCAGAGGCATGCCGAAGCCGAGCAATTGGCAGACGAGCGCAAATACGATCAAGGCTACAGTGAAGCCTCCAGTTGCGGGAATGGCCAGCGGTTCAAGAATATTCTTTAGAATCAATTCCGCGCGAGTCTGCGCGCGACGCGCATAGTGCAACCAGGGCTGATGCGCAAGACGATGGGAAGCCGATACTCGGATGCGCAGCGCCAGGTCGGCAGGGGGTGTGGGGCGTCCCGCCTGGGAGATCAGGGACGACAAGGCAAGGTAGGACTGCAACTCATCGCGGCAATTACCGCAGCTCTCCAGGTGATGCCCGATCGTGCCATGCGTTTCAGACCAGGCGCCGGTCGGTAACGCGCCATCCAGATAGCCTGGCAACAATTTTTTTACCTTTTCGCAGTCCACTGGACACCCCCTTCCGCGTCACCCGTCTTGACGGGCTGCGCCCAGCCGATTGTGCCGGACCGGCCAGAATTGCCCTCATCCGCCGCGGAAAACAGCGGCGAATGCAGAACGGTTTGCCTTTGCTGTTGCTGCTGCGCCGGAGCCGGCGTGTGCGCAGATTGGGGATTCCGGAGCAAAGGCTCCAGAATATCGCGCAGCAACCGCCGCCCGCGCAGGATGCGAGACTTCACGGTGCCTACCGACACGCTAAGGACTTCGGCCACTTCTTCGTATGACAACCCATCCAGATCCCTTAAGATGACTGCGCTGCGAAACACTTCCGGAACGCTCCGCAACGCGCTTTGCACCGTCTGCTGCACTTCGTGAGAAGCAGCCTGGTCGAACGGCGTGCTGCTCTCATCCTCGATTTGGACGGTGGCATGGCCCTCTCCCGGTTCCAGGTCAATCGAGTCCTGCTCCCGGTGATGCCGCCACAGCCAGCGCCGGTGATTCAGCGCCTCGCGTATGGCGATGCGGTAGAGCCAGGTCCTCAGCGAACTGCCGCGCCGGAAACCGCGAATACCGCGAAACGCCTTTAGAAAAACGTCCTGCGTAACGTCCGCAGCATCGCAGGATTCCGATACCATTCCGGCAATTAGGCTGTAAACCGGCCCTGAATAATGTGTCACCAGCCAGTCAAATGCCGTGTCAGAGCCACCTTGCAGCTCCGTCACAAGCTCGGCTTCGTCCTGCGACCAGGGAAGGACGTGGGCCAAGTCAGACACGTTTACCGCCTCTCTCGCCCGCATGCGCCAGACGTTTTCGCGTAGAACATACGTCAAACGCCTTGTGCCGTGCGCCG